>JBMOOR010000001.1:0-25319 GCA_049324555.1 Pseudomonadota bacterium
GTCTGAGGTGGCGCGTCCCCTTCCGGAAGCGGCCCACCGCGCCGGCGTGCTCGGCGGCGGCAGCGGCGCGGCGGTCGCGCCGAAGCTCCGCGCGAAGGCGGACCTGGTCATCGCCAACGCCGCGGAGTGCGTGCCGCTCGCCGCGTCGAACTCAGCAACGCGCGCAAGGCCGGCGTCGATCACCGTCGAAACGCCTTCGATCGTCAACGAGCTTTCCGAAATGTCCGTAGAGAGAACAATCTTACGCTTGCCCTCGGGCGCGGGCGCAACAGCTCTGTCCTGCTCGGCGGGCGAGAGCGCGCCATAGAGCGGTGCGATAATGACATCCGCGGAAAGGTCGGCGAGCCGCTCGGCGGTCCTCATGATTTCACCCATGCCCGGCAGGAAGACGAGGATTGATCCTTCCTGCTCGCGGAGCGCGCGGCGGACGGCGCGCGCCGTCTGATCTTCGACGCGTTCATCCGAGCGGCCGAGATAGATCGTCTTGACCGGATGCATTCGCCCGTCGCTTTCAACAACCGGCGCGGCGAATGTCTTTGCGACGCGCGCCGTGTCGAGGGTCGCCGACATGACGATGAGTTTCAGATCGGGGCGAAGCGCGTCCTGCGCGTCGATCGCGAGCGCGAGGCCGAGATCGAGATTGAGCGAGCGCTCGTGAAATTCGTCAAAAAGGACGGCGCCGACGCCGGCGAGTTCGGGATCGGAAAGAATCCGGCGCGTGAAAAGACCGTCGGTGACGACTTCGATCCTTGTGCGGGCGGAAACCTTGCGGTCGATGCGTGTTGAAAGGCCGACGACGCCGCCCGCTTTTTCGCCGAGCGTCGCCGCCATGCGCTCGGCCGCCATCCGCGCGGCGATGCGGCGCGGCTCCAGCAGCAATATTCTCCTGCCGGCGAGCCATTCCTCCTTGAGGAGTTCGAGCGGGACGCGGGTCGTCTTGCCGGCGCCCGGGGGCGCTGCGAGCACAAGCCGGTTCCCGCTCGCGAGCGCGCCCATGATCGCCGGCATGACATCATCGATCGGCAGTCGGTCCATGGCGGGGACGTAGCGAATTTCGACAGACAATCAAAGGATGTGCGCGGAGCGACTGCGCCCTGGCGAGGCGCCGATGGCGCTTTCATCGCCGACCTCATGGCGGCTAAGATGCGCGCCATCAAGCATCACGCGCCGCGGGAGCTCAAACGCGAATGGCGTCGACAGCCGAGACCGGAAACTGGTCACGCGAGGACGTAGAGAAAGTCCGGACATTCGATCTGCGCAAAGTGGACGAGGCCTTCCTCGACAATCCTTACCCGACCTATCGGGCGCTCCGCGAAATAGACCCCGCGCATCGCCAGCCGGACGGTTCGATCTTCCTGACGCGCTATGACGATCTCGCCAGCGTTTATCGCGACCGGCGGTTCAGTTCCGACAAAAGGATCGAATTCAAGCCGAAATTCGGCGACGACCCGCTCTATCTGCATCACACGACGAGCCTCGTTTTTAACGATCCGCCCTATCACACGCGGGTCAGGAAACTGCTCGCGCCCGCCTTCACCCCGCGCGCGCTCAAATTGCTGGAGCCGCGCTTTGCAGCGCTGGTCGATCAGCTTCTCGACAAGGCGCTCGCCGACGGCGGCATGGACGTCATCGCCGACTACGCGTCGGCTCTTCCCGTCGAAATCATCGGCGACATGCTCGCCGTGCCGAGAGCGGAGCGCGGCCCCTTGCGCAACTGGTCGCTCGCCATCCTCGGCGCGCTCGAACCGGCGCCCGGCGCCGATGCGCTCGACTGGGGGAACAGATCGGTCGCGGAGTTCTCCGATTACCTGACGCGCCATATCGACCGGTTTCGGAAGGGGCGCCTCACCGGCGGCGACGTTCTCGGCATGCTCGTCGCAGAAGAGACGGATGAAGGCGAAAGGCTGAGCGAGGTCGAGCTCATCCAGAACTGCATCTTTCTCCTCAACGCCGGACATGAGACGACGACGAACCTCATCGGCAACGGGATCGCCGCGCTTCTCGATCATCCGCGCGAGTTCGATCGGCTGCGCGAAAATCCGGCGCTCATCGAAAGCGCGGTCGAAGAATTCCTGCGCTTTGAAAGTTCCAACCAGCTCGGCAATCGCCGCGTCATCGAGGATGTGGAGATCGGCGGCGTCGCCCTGCCGCCGGGAACGCTGGTGACGCTCGGCATTGGCGCGGCGAACCGCGATCCGGCGCAATTTCCCGATCCTGACCGGCTCGATATTGCGCGGACGCCGAACCGCCATCTAGCCTTCGGCGGCGGCGTTCACGCCTGCGCCGGCATGACGCTCGCGCGTATCGAGGGGCGAATTGCGATCGGACGACTTCTCGAACGCGCGCCCCGCTTTCGCTCCGCCGGCGTTGCAAAACGCGGCCGGCGCGCGCGCTTCCGCGGGTTTCTATCCTATCCGATCGAGTTTTCCTGAAGCGTTTTCTTCTCCCCCTTTCCCAAGGGGGAGAGGGGGCTCGGTGATGGTATTCTCGGCGCCGCAAGCGGATGAGCGCGAATGCGCTTGCGCGCAAATCAAATCCGCCCTCGGCCGTTCCGGCCTCGACCCAGACGCAAGCCGGAATGAGCGAAGATCTGTCGCTCAACACCCATTGCCCTTCGCCGGCTCCAGATTCGCCGAAAGCCGCTCAGTTGCGGACGAAAACCTCTCGGGCGATGCTCGCTGCTTCCCGGATGACGGAGGCGTCGCCGATGTGATTGGCGAGGATGATGATCAGCCGCGCGTTCGCTTTCGCGCTTTCGTCGTCGCTGAGCCCTTCATGCAGTGCAATGATCGCCTCATAGATGTCGTCGGGCGCCGCGGCGTTCGGGTGAAGTTTCATCGTCATGCGCGTCCTCCAAGGCCCTGTGCGCGATCAAGAGCCGACCTGATCGCCGAAAGGTTCGGGCGAGCCCAGCGGGCGGCGACATGCTGATCGGGCCTCATCAAATAGGCTTCGCCGCCGGTCGCCCCGTATCGCCGCCATGCGAGATCGTTTCGCGAGCCGACACGCACGACCTTGACTCTGTTCCCGGCTGCGCGCTGCAAGGCGCCGGCCTCGTGCGCGTCATCGGAAAAGCAGAGCAGCGCGAATTCCTCGCCAAGCGCGGAAAGAAGCCAGCCGTCGCCGCCTTCTATGGGCGCGTCGATTCCAGACGCGCCGGGGGCGGGACCGGCGGCGAAGGAGTCTGCGTCGTCGGTCGAAAGCGCAGAGCCGGAGTAGGGAACCGCCTGCGACAGGCGCCCCGAATTGACGTAGGGGCGCGCGAATTCATGATCGCGCGCAAGTTCAAGGACAGCATCGCGGAAAACGGATGCCGTCTTCGTCTTCGGCGTCATGAAATCAGTCGACCGTGTCGAATTGAGGATGTTGACGTCGGCGACCGTGATCGCTTCGTCATTATACGTCTCAAGGAGGGACGCCGGAGACTTTCCGGCGAGCACGCGATCGAGCTTCCAGGCGAGATTGTCGATGTCCTGCATCCCGCCATTGCATCCGCGCGCGCCGAACGGCGAGACGAGATGCGCGGAATCGCCCGCGAAAATCACGCGGTCATGAATGAAGCGCTCCATCCGCCGGCACTGAAACGTGTAGACGGAAAGCCATTCGAACTCGAACTCGACATCGGGGCCAAGCATTCCGCGCACGAAGGGTTCGACATTTTCGGGCTTTGCCGCTTCCTTGCGGTCGATGTTCCAGCCGAGCTGAAAATCGAGACGCCAGACGCCGTCCGGCTGTTTATGGATGAGGCTCGATGCGCCCGGCCACGGCGGGTCGAAATGAAACCAGCGCTCAGCGGGGCGTTCCTGTTTGAATTTGACGTCCGCGATGAGGAAATTGTCTTCAAACACCCGGCCGATAAAATCGAGGCCGAGCATCGTCCTGACCGGCGATTTGTTGCCGTCGCAGGCGAGCAGGTAGGAAGTCTCGATCCTGTAGCGCCCGTCGGGCGTTTCGACATCGACGAGGACGCCGTCTGGGCGCGGCGTAACGCCGACCGCTTCGTGGCGCCAGCGGATTTCGATGTTGTCGCATTTGGCGATTTCGTCGATGAGATATTCTTCGACGTAATATTGCTGGATGTTGATGAAGGCCGGAAACTTCTGGTCTTTGACGGGAAGAAGGTCGAATTCGTAGATCGGATTTGCGCCGCCTTTCCAGAAGACTTTTCCCTTTTCCCAGACGACGCCCTTGTTGAGGAGCCGCTCGCCGACCCCGAGTCGGTCGTAAATCTCAAGCGAGCGCTTCGAAAAGCAGATCGCCTTCGAGCCGCGTGGAATGAAGGGAAGCGCATTGATGACAACGACGCGTCGCCCTTTCCGGCCAAGATCGAGCGCGAGCGCGAGGCCGATCGGGCCGCCGCCGACGATCAGCGTTTCAAGCGTCTCTTTTGGCGCTTGAGACTGTCGCGGAGCGTATCCGTATTCCTTCCAAACCGGAATGGTGTCCGTCTTCATCATGATCGGCGCCCGTCATCCCTGCAGTTTCTTCCAAACGTCGCGATCGCGCTCGGCGGTCCAGACGACTGGCCAGTCGACGCCGCAATATTCGTCCCAGAGCCGCTGCACGTTGAACGGCATGCAATGCTCGAAGATCGGCCATTTTCCGAATTTCGGCGACAGCGCCGCGTGTGCGGCCTCAAAGGCTTCCTTAAGCGATCCGCCGCGAGCATGCACGGCGCCGACTTCACGCTGCATGGCGAGAAGAAAATCGCGCGTTTGTTCGATCGCGGCGTCGACGCCGGCGCGACCGCGGGCGACAGCGCCGCGCCCGCCGACGAGCGCTTCGGCTTTGAACGCCTTGACGCGATCGAGCGTTTCTGCGGCCCAGCCCATATGAAACGCGTCGCCCGTGTAGAGCGCGGCCTCAGCCTCGACGAGGTCGCCCGCGAACAGGATTTTGCTCTTCGGAAGCCAGGCGACGATGTCGCCGGCGGTGTGCCCGCGCCCGCAATGTTGCAGCACGAGATCGCCGCGAGCGCCGCCAAGATCGATCGTGAGGCGATCGCTGAAAACGACTGTCGGATGGGTGAGGCCCGGAATGGACTCCGGCTCGCGAAAGAGCCGCGGCATGCGGCCGAGTTCCGACGCCCAATCGTCCTTTCCGCGTTCTTCAATAAGTTTGCGCGTCATTTCGTGCGCGATGATTTCTTCAGCCTCAAACGCGGAGGCGCCAAGGACGCGCACCGCGTGATAATGCGAGAGAACAAGATAGCGGACGGGCTTGTTCGTATGTTTGCGCAATTCGCGAAGCCAGGCGCGCGCCACGACCGGCGTTGCTCGCGCCTCAAACGCGACAAGGAACTCCTCGCCCTCGATGGCGCCGACATTGGGATCGCCCTCGGCCGTCAGGGCGTAGACGCCCTCGCCGAGAATTTCGAGCGTCTCGCGTTTTTCAGAAAGATCCTGCGAAGAGGCGAAAGGCTTGCTCATCGGGATGTCTCCTTGCGCCGCACAATCGCCGATTTTCGCTCGTCGGGTTGTGATCTAGGACCTTTGTCCTACATGTTGCGGTTCTTCCGCGGTTCGGTCAAGCTGAGACCGGTATCCAAGGGGACGGCCAAGGAGGCCGAACATGCGTAAATTGCGACCGCAAAAGCGGGACAATTCCGCCTCGCCGCGCGGTCAGCAGGCGGTCGCCGCAATCTTGACGGCGGCGCGCGACGTCCTCGTCGAGGAGGGCTATCCCCGCCTCACCATGCGCAATGTCGCCGAGCGGGCCGATATGACCGTCGGCAACCTCTCCTATTACTACGCCAACAAGGAAGACTTGCTGCACGATCTCCTGGAGGCGGTGATTCAGGGCTATCTCGAGGATTTCGATCGCATCGCGGAAAATATGGAGCGCACGCCCGAAGAGCGGCTTGAAGACATGATACGCTTCGTTGTCGGCGACCTTTCCACCAAGGAGACGACCGGGTTCTTTCCGGCGCTGTGGGCGCTCGCGAGTCACAATGAATTTGCGGCGAAGGAAATGAATCGCGTCTACGAAATCGAGCGAAACGCGTTCGCGCGCGTCATCACCGCCATGCGGCCTGACCTCGCCAAGAAGGACCGAGATCTGCTGGCCCTCTTCATTTCAGCCTCAATTGAGGGACACACGATGTTCATCGGCTATCGCTGCGCAAAGGCGTCAGCGGGGGAGGCTATCGCCAATATTGCAGCCCACAGCTTCCTCAACCTCGTCAGAAGCGTCGATGCGGCGACGATTCGGGGGCTAAAGCTTGCGGGAAAGCCTCAGGCGAAGCGCCTTGCATCCTAGGATGCTTGGAAAAAACAGGGAGATTTCGCTCTCGCAGCGCGAGGGGGTTGAAATGCTTGACGCACGGACGGAAGGGCGGCAATCTCCAAACTAGGACATTGGTCCTAGAATTGCCTTTCGGGTCTGTTGCGCTGCGAAATGGCTGCGGAAAAGGGGCGACATGATACGCAATCGCATTTTCAGGCTGGCCGTCGGCGCCCTGGCGCTTGCGATCGGCGCCGGGCTCGCGCGCGCCGAACTGCCGGTCGAGCCGACGCCGTCGGTCAGGACCCTGCCGTCAGATTATCCTGACAGCTTCGTTTTCATCGTCGACGGCAATTTCTGGGGGATCGAGAGCGGCAAGGTCGTCATCGCCGACGTCGGAGACGAAACGCAGCATCACCGCGGTTCTGTCGGCGCGGCGCAGTTCGGCTATTTCGCAGCGGCGAAGGCGCGTCCTGAACTCTATGTCGTCGAAACGTTTTACACGCGCGGTCATCGCGGCGAGCGCACCGACGTCCTCACAATCTACGACAAGTCGACCCTTGAGCAGATCGGCGAAATTGTACTTCCAGGCGGCAAGCGGGCGCAAACGCTGACGGAGCGCGGCGCGTTTCAGCTCTCGACCGACGAGCGCTTCGCCTACGTGTTCAACTTCACGCCGGCCTCGTCCGTGACCGTAGTCGATCTCGTAAAGCGGCGCATCGTCGGCGATGTCGATATTCCGGGCTGCGTTCATGCGTTCGCAATCAAGAACGGATTTGCAAGCCTTTGCGGCAATGGCGGGATCGCCTCGACGAAGCTCGATGCGAACGGCGGGAAGATCGGCCAGACGATGAGCGCGCCGTTCACCGATATCGACAACGATCCGATGTTCACGCGTCCTGCGGTGATTGGCGGCGTCGCCTATTTTCCAACTTATCACGGCAAGATTCAGGAGATCGATTTCAACGGCGAAGAGGCGGTCGTCGGCGAAGCATGGTCGATCGCGGCGCCTGAAGAGGCGCCGGAGAAGAAGAGCTGGCTCGATCGGATCCCGGGCTTCGGGAAGAAGGACAAATCGGGCGGCCAATGGCTGCCGTCGGGCTGGCAATTGATTTCGAGCGACGATGCGGGGCGCCTTTATGTTCTGATGCGTCAGACCGAAACGATCGACGATCACGACTCTGGCGGCGACGAAGTCTGGGTGATCGATCCCAGGGAACGAAAGGTTCTCAATCGGCTGAAATTGCGCGGCGACAGTCAGCTTATCGAAGTGACGGGCGGCGCAGACCCCTATCTCGTCGCCCTCAACATGGACATGTCGCTCGATGTTTTGAAAGCGGGCGACGGCGAATTCGTGCGCCGCATCGGCGGCCAGATCGCGATGTCGCCATTTGCAATCATCGCGAACAAATAGGAGGCGCTCCGCGTGCTGATCGACCCGGCAATTTCCACTGCGTTGAGCCTCCCGCTTGCAGCGCTGCTGGCGGCTGCTGCTGCGCACAAGGCGATAGCGCCGGCGGAATTCAGCAGCGTTCTTCGCGATTACAGAGTCATTCCCGACAGCCTTGCGCCCTTGCTCGCGCCAGCCGTCATCCTCGTTGAGGCGATGCTGGCGGGCGGCTTGCTTGCGCCGATCTCACGATCGTTCGCGGGCCTCGGCGCCGCCGTCCTTTTCGCAATCTACGCCGCGGCGATCGCCGTCAATCTCATTCGCGGCAGGACCGGGATCGACTGCGGCTGCAGCTTCGGACGCGCGACTGGCCGCCTCTCGTCGGCGCTCCTTTTTCGCAACGCCGCACTGATCCTGTCGGCGCTAGTCGCCGCCTCGCCCGTATCGGCCCGAGCGCTCGGCGTGTTCGACTTTGCGTCGGCCGTCCTTTTCACCCTGGCGGTCGGCGCGCTCTATCTCGCAGGCGAGAGCCTTGCGTCAAATGCAGCGCGATTTCACGTGACGGAGCAGAGCAGATGATTGAAGCGCTGATCGTCTCGCAGATTCTTCTCGGCGTGCTGGTGCTCGCTTTGGGCGTTGTATGTTTTGCGCTCGCTCGTCAGATCGGCGTGCTGCATGAGCGGATTGCGCCCGCCGGCGCGCTTGCTGTCAACCAGCGTCTCAAGGTCGGCGACGCCGCGCCGGGAATGACGCTGACTGCGATCGACGGACACAGCGTAACGATCGGCGGGAACGGCGGCGCCAGCCAGCTCGTTTTCTTCCTCTCGCCGGAATGTCCGATCTGCAAGACGCTGCTGCCGATCGTTCAATCGATCTCTCGCGCCGAACGCGATTGGCTCACGGTCATCCTGGCGAGCGACGGCGGCGATGAAGGCAAGCACCGCGCCTTTCAAATGCGCGAGAAGCTGGATGACTTTCCTTACGTGCTCTCGGAGGCGCTGGGGCGTTCATTCGGGGTCGGCAAGCTTCCCTATGCGGTTCTGATCGACGGGGCGGGGAAGGTCGCGGGGCTGGGCCTCGTCAACAGCCGCGAGCATCTTGAAAGCCTTTTCGAGGCGAAGGAGCGCGGCGTCGCTTCGCTCCAGGAGTATGCGGCGCGGCGTGCGGAAGGCGCGCATGACCACAAGCAGAGGATCGGCGCATGAGAGATCTTGATAAGCTTAGCGAGAGCGTCGTCCGCGGGCTCGCCCGCATGAACTCGCGGCGCGGCGTGCTTGCGACGATCGGCGGGCTGATTACGGGGGGCGCGATGTTTCCGGTCCTCCCCGTCGCGCGCGCGTCGGGTCCGGCGACGGGCGCCGGCTATGACGGCGTCGCTCCGCAATCGACCGGCAATCCCATGGATCCGGGCGATCCTGCAAGCTGCGATTACTGGCGCTATTGCGGGATCGACGGCTTTTTGTGCAGCTGCTGCGGCGGCTCGCAGAGCGCATGTCCTCCGGGTACTGAGATGTCGCCGATCACATGGATCGGGACGTGCGCCAATCCGGCCGACGGGATCAATTACATCATTTCGTACAATGACTGCTGCGGAAAGCCGGCCTGCGGGCGGTGCCTTTGCAATCGCAATGAAGGCGAGCGGCCGATGACGCGCCCGCAGCTTAACAACGACATCAACTGGTGCCTTGGCACATCGACCGCCGCCTACACGTGTTCGACGGCGGTCATCATCGGCGTTGCGTTGAAGGAAGGACAGGGGTGATGCGCGGAGTGACGGCGCTCGTTGCGTTTCTGGCGGCTTCGCCCGCTCTCGCCTCTGCGCAAAGCGCGCCGGCGGCCGATCACGGGGCCAGGATATTTCAGCGCTGCGCCGCCTGCCACTTGCCAAACGGGCAAGGCGTTCCCGGCGCGTTTCCGCCTTTGGCCGGCCGCCTCGGCGAGGCCGCCTCGACCGGCGCCGGGCGCGACTATCTCGTCATGACCGTCGCCAAAGGCGTCATGGGCGAAATCGAAATCGAAGGACGAAAGATCAGGGGCGTGATGCCGGCGCAGGCGGGCCTCACCGACGCCGATATCGCCGCAGTTCTGAATTATGCGGTCGCATTGAAGGCCGCCGGCGCAGCCGCAACGCCGGCGCCGCATGCGTTTACGGCGGAGGAAGTCGCCTCGATCAAGGCGCGCTTCACGGCGGCGACGCCCAATTCGGTTCATGCGATCAGAGCGGGCGCTTTTGCGCCGTCCGCCGCGGAGAGCAAATGAAAACGCTGGTCGCTCTTGTTGCAATGACGGTCGCCGCCTCAGCCGAAAGCGCGCCGGGCGTTGCAAGCGAGCAACGGGCGAAGATGAACTGGATGCTGAACTGTCAGGGCTGTCATCTGCCTGACGCGACAGGAAGCCGAGGGGGCGCGCCGAGCATGGTTGATGACGTTGCCCGGTTTCTCAGCGTCGAGGGCGGACGCGAGTATCTTACGCGCGTGCCCGGCGTCGCCAACGCCGGGCTCGCCAATGATCAGTTGGCGGAGCTATTGAACTGGACGCTGGCGACATTCGATCGCCGGCACATGCCGGCGGACTTTGAGCCGTTTACGGCGGAGGAAATCGCGACAGGCCGGGCGCGCCCGCTTGTCAGCGACGCAGCGCTGATGCGGGAGGCGCTGAAAAAGAAACTTCCTGCAAGTCGAACAAAATCGACAGGCGGCGAATAGGGCGCGATAGGGCGACAAGTACAACGGGAGGGAACCGTGGCGAAAACAAAATTGGATCGGAAATCGATAAGGAAGTGCGCGCTCCTTGGCGCGAGCGCCATCATAAGCGCGACATCGGCGGGCGGCGCGCTCGCGCAAGGCGTATTCGAGGACGAAGTCGTTGTCACCGCACAAAAGCGCGAGGAAAGCGCGCAGGACGTCGGCATCTCGATCACGACGCTCTCGGGCGAGCAAATGGAATCGCTCGGCTATACGAACGCGCAGGAAGTGACGGCGCTCGCCGCAGGCGTCGCGACGCTGCAGCCGAACGGCGAGGCGAACTACGCGGTCGGCATCAGAGGCGTCGCCAACAACGATTTCACGTCGAACGTCGAAAGCCCGGTCGCGATCTATGTCGACGAAACCTACATCTCACAGATGTCGGGCGCGGGCTTCCTACTGTTCGATATCGATCGCGTGGAAATCCTCAGGGGGCCCCAGGGAACGCTGTTCGGACGCAACGCCACCGGCGGTCTTGTTCATTATTTGACCGTGAAGCCGACGACCGAAGGTTTCAGCGGCTACGGCAATGTGACCTACGGCAGTTTCGACCGCTGGAAAGCGCAAGGCGCCGTCAACGTGCCCCTCGGCGACATGCTGTCGGCGCGCGTGTCGCTCGCGACGCATCAAGGCGACGGTTATGCGACGAACAGGCTCAATCCGGGCGCCGATCTCAACAACGCAAATGAGTCGGCGGGGCGCATTCAGCTGCGTTTCCAGCCGAGCGACGACTTCGACCTTCTGCTCAACGCTCGTTTCGGCGATCAGAATATCCGCACGGGCTTCTTTGAATACGCCTCGGCGATTTTCCCGACGGGGGATTACACGCCGGGGGTCCCCAATCCGGATTTCGGCGGTTATGTCGATCTCGACGGCGATGTTTACGCCGGAGACTATGATTTCACTGGTCACAACGAAACCAGCACCTGGGGCGCAAGCGGCCGGATCGACTGGAATGTCGGCGTCGGCACGCTGACGAGCATCACCGACTTTCAGTCGGTTGAACGCAATTACATTGAAGATTCGGACGCCTCTCCGGTGAACTGGCTCAATTTCTTCCTGACGACCGACGCTGATCAATTCTCTCAGGAAGTCCGCCTCGCCGGCGACGCTGAGAAGCTGAAATGGCTCCTCGGCTTTTATTATCTGGACATTGACATCAACGATTCGAACGGAGCCAAGGCGACGGATCTTTTTGCAGCGTTGTTCGGGCCGGCGAGCGTCGTCGGCTTCAACGGCGTCCGCAACCCGTATGCGCTTGATACGAAATCATGGTCGCTGTTCGGTCAATTCGAATATGCGCTGACGAGCGATCTCACCTTTATCGGCGGCGTCCGCTACATCGATGAGAAGAAGGACTATCAGTATAATGATTATATCGCGTTGTTCCCGGAGGACATCGGCGACAGCCTTGACCCGAGAATTGTCAACGTCGCCGATGCGGTGACGCCGTTCACCGGGTCGCGGCACGATACGAATTTCGCATCACGCGTGCAGCTTAACTACCAGCCTTCGGACAGCGCGCTCCTCTTTGCAAGCTGGAACCGCGGCGTGAAGAGCGGCGGCTTTAATGCGCCATTATTGCCGAGCGCAATCTTCATCACTGACGAATTCATGACCTATGATCCGGAGCGCCTCGACGCCTATGAGGTCGGCGCCAAGCTCGATCTTGGCTCTGCGCGCCTTAACGCCTCCGGCTATTATTACGACTACAGCAACTGCCAGGCGTTCTCGATTCTCGGCCTCGACACTTTCACGCTCAATGCGGACTGCAAGAACAAGGGGTTCGAGGTCGAATTGGAGGGATCGGCTGCGAAGGGGCTCGACTATCATTTCGGCGTCGGATTTACGGATGCCGAGGTGACGAACATTCCCGGCGTGACGGTCGACGCCAATACGCCGGCAGGAACGCTGACCGCGATCATTCCCGGCGGAAAGCAGCGTCCCGTCCAGACGCCGAAATGGAACCTCAACGGGCTTGTCCGTTATGAGTTTCCTGTCGAAGGTCTTGGCAATCTCGCCTTCCAGGTTGATGGGACGTATCGGTCCGAGCACTTCTTTGCGTTGACGAATTTCAACGCCTCGCGCGAAGACGGCTATTTCGTCGGCAACGCCTCGATCACGTGGATTGCGCCCAGCGAAAGATACAGCATTCGCGGTTTTGTTCAGAATATGACGGATTCTGAATATCTCGTTCAGACTTTTGATCTCTCGGGCAGCCTTTCGAACGGCGGCCTCTTCGGCCTTGTCGAGCAATATTACGGCCGCCCGCGCATGTGGGGCGTCAACGCGAGCGTCACGTTTTGACGCTCGCAACGAGTTGAATATTGAATTGCGGGCGGCGTTCAGCGCCGCCCGCGCAGTTGGCGACGATGACAAAGGCTGTAGAAAGCTATGTCTGCGGCGTTTCCGATGCGCCGTTGATTTATCAAACGATCGGAGAGGCGCTGGACGAAACGGCCCGCCGTTTCGGCGAACGCCCGGCGCTTGTCGTCCGCCGCCAGAACGTGCGCATGACGTATGCGGAGCTCGCGCACGCTGCGGATGACTTCGCCGCGGGGTTGCTGGCGGTTGGCCTCCGACCTGGCGATCGCGTCGGAATCTGGTCGCCGAACAATGCCGAATGGGTGATCGCGCAATTTGCGACGGCTCGCATCGGGTTGATCCTCGTCAACATAAATCCCGCCTATCGCACCGCCGAACTTGAGTACGTATTGAACAAGGTCGACTGCAAGGCGCTGATTCTGTCGAGATCTTTCAAGACCAGCGATTACGTCGGCATGGCGCGTTCGCTGGGAGCTGCGAAGCTTCCGCGCCTCGAGACGCTTATCGTCATCAGCGATGATGAAGTCGGCGGACTCTTGAGGTTCAAAGACGTTTCGCCGCTCGCGACGGACGCCCTGCGCGATGAAGCGCGCAACGTCGGCGCCGCACTCTCGCCCGACGATCCGATCAACATCCAGTTCACCAGCGGCACGACAGGTTTCCCGAAAGGCGCGACGCTCACCCACCACAATATTCTCAACAATGGCCGATTTGTCGCCGCGCGCCAGCGCTTTACGGAGAAAGACCGGCTCTGCATTCCGGTTCCGCTCTATCACTGCTTCGGCATGGTGATGGGCGTTCTCGGCTGCATGACGCACGGCGCGGCGATGGTGTTCCCGGATGAAGCGTTCGAGCCGCAAAGCGTGCTCGATGCTGTCGAGCAGGAGCGCTGCACCGCGCTTTACGGCGTGCCGACCATGTTCATCGCGGAACTCGATCATCCAAGCTTCAAGGGCCGCGATCTTTCGAGCCTTCGCACGGGCGTCATGGCGGGAGCGCCGTGTCCGGCGGATGTCATGCGCCGTGTCATCGCCGACATGCACATGCGGGAGGTCACGATCTGTTACGGCATGACGGAGACGAGCCCGGTCAGCTTCCAGTCGATGCCGGACGATGATCTTGAGAGGCGGGTTTCAAGCGTCGGGCGCATCCATCCCTTCGTCGAAGTCAAGATTGTCGGCGCGAAAGGGCGTACGCTCCCGCGCGGACAGCAGGGCGAACTCCTGACGCGCGGCTATTCCGTCATGCGCGGTTATTGGGGCGATGAGGAGAGGACGCGCGAGGCGATCGACGACGCGGGATGGATGCGCACCGGCGATCTCGCCGTTCTGGACGAGGATGGATATTGCCGGATCACCGGGCGCGTCAAAGACATGATCATTCGCGGCGGCGAGAATGTTTATCCGCGCGAGATCGAGGAATTTCTTTACAGACACCCCGCGGTGCAGGATGTTCAGGTCTTCGGCGTGCCGGACGCCAAATATGGCGAGGAAGTCTGCGCGTGGATCAGATTGCGCCCTGGCGCCGCGGCGGCTGAAGAAGACATTCGCGGATTCTGCAAAGGGCGGATCGCGCATTACAAAATCCCGCGTTATGTGCGGTTTGTCGATGAGTTTCCGATGACGGTGACGGGCAAGATCCAGAAATTCGTCATGCGCGAGACAATGACGATCGAATTGTCGGCGCCGAAGACGCGCGCCGGGTGACAAAGCAGAGCGAGGAGAACGGACATGAGCGACTTTCCGATGTTGATCGGCGGCAAGCTGGTCAAAGGCGACCATAAACTCAAGGTCATCAATCCGGCGACGGAGGAAGTCTTCGCGAGCGTCGAACGCGCATCGCAGGGCCAGGCCGCAGACGCAATCGCAGCAGCGAAGGCCGCCTTTCCCGCCTGGGCGAAGACGCCCATCGAAAAGAGGCAGGCGATCGTCGTAAAAATTGCTGACGCTGTTCGCGACCATGCCGACGAGCTTGCGCGAATTCTGACAGCCGAACAGGGAAAGCCGCTTCCCGAGGCGCAAGGGGAGGTTGCGTGGACGGAAGGCTATCTCCGTTACTATGCGACACTGAGCCTTGACGTGAAAGTCGTTCAGGACGATGCGGCGGCGCGCGTTGAAGTTCACAGGAAGCCGCTCGGCGTCGTCGTCGGCATCGTCGCATGGAATTTTCCGCTAGTGCTCGCGGCGTGGAAGATCGGTCCTGCGCTCGTCGCCGGAAACACGATCGTCGTGAAGCCGGCGCCGACGACCCCCGCTGCGACATTGCGGCTCGGCGCGCTCATCAAGGACATTGCGCCGCCGGGCGTCGTCAACATCATCGCCGATGACAACGATCTCGGCTCTTATCTGACGAGCCATCCTGACGTCGCCAAGGTCTCGTTCACCGGGTCCGTCGACACCGGCCGCAAGATCATGAAGAGCGGCGCCGACACCTTGAAACGCCTGACGCTTGAACTCGGCGGCAACGACGTCGCGATCGTCCTTGACGATGTGAAGGTCAAGGATGTGGCGCCCAAGATATTCGATGCGGCGATGCTCAATTGCGGCCAGGTTTGCATGGCCGCCAAGCGCATCTACGTCCAGGATGCGATCTATGACGAAATGGCGAGCGCGATGGCGGCGATCGCGAAGGATGCCGTCGTCGACGATGGAGCAAAGCAGGGAACGCGCGTCGGTCCGATCCAGAACCGCGCGCAATTTGAAAAGGTGAAAGGGCTGATCGACAGCGCGAAAAAGGAAGGCGCGACCGTCGTCGGCGGCGAAACGCTCCATCGCGCAGGCTATTTCGTGAAGCCGGCGATCGTCACCAATGTCAAAGAGGGAAACCGCATCGTCGACGAAGAGCAGTTTGGACCGGTCATTCCTCTTATCCGCTTCAAGAACGATGACGAGGTCGTCGCCCGGGCGAACGCCACGCAATATGGGCTTGGCGGCTCTGTCTGGTCGTCGGATTTCAATCGGGCCAAGCGCATCGCGGACCAGATCGACGCCGGCACAGTCTGGATCAATCAGCACATTACAATAGGCCCCCATATTCCGATGGCGGGCGCGAAACAGTCCGGCGTCGGCGTTGAACAGGGCCTTGAGGGACTCGCTGAGTTTACGCAAGTCCGTGTGCTGAACATGGCGAAATAGAGATAGCAAAACAGAGTTAGGGAGACCATTGAATGAAGAGATTGGCGTTTGCCGCTGCGACGGCGGCGACGATGTTCGCCGCATCGGATGCAGCCGCGGAATCGTTCGAAGCCTTGTGCCTGCGGGTATCCGGCGAGTGGGGGACAAAGGGCGACGTCGCCGGGCAATGCTCATGCCTTGCTGACCTTGCGGCGGGCGATGCGGCGCTTGAGGATGAGCTGACGAGCCTTGCCGATACGCAATCGAGCGATGATGCGGCCTATGAAGCGGGTAGCGACGAAGCGAAAGCAGCGTTTGATTCATGTTCGGTCAACAGCTGATCGACCCAGCGCATCAGGCCGTCGAGCCGCGCGAAAGAACGCGCGGCGCGATAGAGAGAAAGGGCGCGCATGATCCGCGATTACGCGCCGCTGCTTGATGAAGGGGAGCGTCTTGTGCGCGCCGATCTCTCCGCGCTGCAGCTCGACCGGCTGAAATGGTCGATCGCCCACGCCTATGAAAACGCGCCGCACTATCGCGCCGCGTTCGATGCGGCGGGCATCGCGCCGGCGGATATTAAATCGCTCGCCGATCTTGCGAAGTTTCCGTTCACGACGAAGGCGGATCTTCGCGCCAATTATCCGTTCGGCTTCTTCGCAACGCCGCGCGAGAACGTCGTGCGCATCCACGCCTCTTCCGGCACGACGGGCCAGCCGACCGTCGTCGGATACACGAAGAAGGATATCGAAACCTGGTCGTCGGTCGTCGCCCGCTCGATCAGGGCGGCGGGCGGCCGGCCCGGCATGAAAGCGCATGTCGCCTATGGCTATGGCCTCTTCACCGGCGGCCTTGGCGCGCATTACGGCGCGGAGGCGCTTGGCTGCACGGTCATTCCGATGTCGGGCGGACAGACGGAAAAGCAGGTCCAGCTCATTCAGGATTTCGAACCTGATATCATCATGGTGACGCCAAGCTACATGCTCGCGATCCTCGATGAGTTCCGCCGGCAGGGGATCGATCCGCGCTCTTCGTCGCTGAAGATCGGCATATTCGGCGCCGAACCGTGGACCGAAGCGATGCGCCGCGAAATCGAGGAGGCGTTCGATATCGATGCTGTCGACATTTACGGCCTCTCCGAAGTGATGGGTCCCGGCGTCGCCAATGAATGCGTCGAAACGAAGGACGGCCTCACCATCTGGGAGGATCATTTCTATCCGGAGATCATCGATCCGGAGACAGGCGCGCCATTGCCCGACGGCGAGCTTGGCGAGCTTGTTTTCACCTCGCTGACAAAGGAAGCGATGCCGATCATCCGCTACCGGACACGCGACCTGACGCGGCTTCTTCCGGGAACGGCGCGCGTGATGCGGCGCATGGAGCGCATCTCGGGCCGCACCGACGACATGCTCATCATTCGCGGCGTCAATGTCTTCCCGTCGCAGATCGAAGAGCAGATCCTCAAGGAAAAAGCTCTCTCGCCGCACTATATTCTTGAGGTGACGCGACCGGGGCGAATGGACGAACTCAAGGTCATTGTCGAGCGCCGCGAGGGGGCGGGTGAAGAGGAGTTGAAGACCGCTGAGAAAGCCCTGCGCCATCACGTCAAGAGTCTTATCGGAATCTCGACGGCGATTGAGATCGCGCCCGTCGGCGGCGTCGAACGCTCGCTCGGCAAAGCGAGGCGCATCCGCGATCTGAGGTCGCGATAGATGAGATCGCAAGGGCGCGGCGAGCTCGATTCCCTCTACTTCACCTATCCGCATTTTGCCCAGCCGCCGCGCGACAAATCCTTTGCTCGCGAAACTCCGGTCGCGATCGTCGGGGCGGGGCCCGTCGGCCTTGTCGCCGCGCTGACGCTGGCCAAATTCGGCGTGCGTTCGATCGTTATTGAAAGGAAAGGCACGTTCAACGACGGCAGCCGCGCCATCTGCATTGCGAGATCGAGCTTTCACATTTTTGACCGGCTCGGCGTCGCCGCGCCCTTTCTTGAGAAATCGCTCGGCTGGACGACGGGACGCAGCTTCTATCGCGGCCGGCAATTCCTGCAATTTGAAATGCCGCATGATGCGCACGAGAAATTCATGCCGATGTACAATCTTCAACAGCAATATATCGAGAAATTCCTGTTTGAGGCGACGCAAGCGAGCGGGCTTGTTGACGTGCGCTGGCGGAGCGAGGCGACAAGCGTCCGCGATTGCGAGGAAGGCGTTGCAATCAGCGTTCGCGATCCGAACGGCGACTACGTCCTGAAAGCAGGCTGGCTGATCGCCGCCGACGGAGCAAGGAGCGCGATGCGCGCGATGCGCGGCCTTCGCCTCAAGGGCGATAATCTCGAAGGGCGCTACGTCATCGCCGATGTTCAGATGAAGCACGATTACCCGACGATCCGCCGGGCGCTTTTCGACCCGAAATGCAGTCCGGGCGGAACCGTGCTGATCCACCGTCAGCCGGATGACATCTGGCGTATCGATTACCAGTTGAAGGCGGATGAAGACGCGGAAAGCGCGACGCGGGAAGAAAACGTGCGCGCCAAGGTCGCTTCGATCCTGACGGAAATCGGGCACGCCGCTCCGTGGGCGCTCGAATGGTGGAGCGTTTACACTGCGAACACGCTGGCGCTCGACGACTATCGCGACGGGCGGATTTTCTTCGCCGGCGACAGCGCGCATATCGTGCCGATCTTTGGCGTGCGCGGCCTCAATAATGGCCTCGCCGACGCAGAAAATATCGGCTGGAAACTCGCGCTGGTCACCCGCGGCGAGGCCAGCGAACGCCTTCTCGACAGCTATACGCCCGAGCGGCGCGGGGCGACGCTTGACGTCTTCGCGAATGCGTCGAAGAGCGCGCGTTTCATGACGCCGCCGACGCACGGCTCTAAACTGATGCGCGATGCGGCGCTTTCGCTCGCGCTGAGCGAGCCGTTCGCCGGCGCCTTCGCCAATCCGCGCCAGATGGTCCCTTATACTTATGCGGAAAGTCCGATTACGGAGAAGGACGACCCCAAATTCGGCGGCGGCCCGGTTCCGGGCGGCGTCGCGCCCAATGTCCGGTTTCGAGACGGCTCCAGTTTATGCGACCATTTGGGTCGAGGCTTTGCCGGAATCTCATTCGGCGCTCCCGCTGATCCGGCGCGTTTTGTCGGGCGACTGAGAGAGCTTGACCCCGACTTCCGCCTGATCGTCATCGGCGGCGCATGCGATGGCGCCTATGCGATCTCTCTCGCCGACGAAGCGGGCGCATGCGCTGACCTATATGCGGCGAAAGCGGGCGATTGCTACCTCGTCCGCCCGGACGGTCATGTCGTCGGGCGTTGGCGCAGCGGCGACCCTGACGCGCCTGCACATGCGCTCAGTCGAATACTCGGAAGTTGAGGAGGCCCAGGAATGGCGATGGAATTCAGCGAGATCGAAACCGTCTATGAACGGCTCGCCGGCGCCATCGACGAGGCGGGCGAGGAGAAAACGGGGCTCT
The DNA here is from genome assembly GCA_049324555.1 of Pseudomonadota bacterium. GTDB lineage: Bacteria > Pseudomonadota > Alphaproteobacteria > Caulobacterales > Parvularculaceae > Amphiplicatus. Next base: position 19,266 of record JBMOOR010000001.1, read on the forward strand.
TTCTCGCGAAGGTCGCCCTCCTCCTCTCGTACGAACTCGGCGACCCGGCGAAAGCCGCCGCCGCGATCGAGACTGCGCTCAAAGACCTTTGAAATAAACGCGCTTTTCGATGCGAGCGGAACCGACCCCAAGGTTTGGGCCCGTAAAATGATTTGCAGGATTTGCGAAGCATGGTTCGGCAATCAGAAGAGGAACGCGTTGATGAGCACTCGCTTTGCTCGGCCTTGCAACGGTTGGTGAGCGTATCGATCAGAAACACGGAACACTCTCTTCTGAGCGATATCCTTCAGATGATCCGCACATCATCGGCAAGCTCGCGCTGCGCAGCTAGCTTCCCAACGTTATTCGCGCTCATTCTGGAACGAGCCGCCGGGCTTCATAATTGGCAGTGCGATCAGGGAAGGCTGGTCCGCCGACCGCACGATCTCGAAGGCGGCCGGCCCCTCAGCGGGGATACGCTCAGCGGTGTGCGCATCCGCGCCGACCAGTCGCAGGCGCAACCTGTGGGAAGCCGGCACACGCACGGCGATCGGGCTCAGGCTGAAAGCCGCGGTCTCAACCGTATCGGCGCGCAGGGACGCCGCGCTCGCCCGACGAAAATCATGATACGGACCAAAATTCGCGAAAGAGGGCGGCTCCGCTGCGCGCCGGTCAACAAGGCGCAGCCTTCCATCGGACAGGTGGATCGATTCGCCTTCCGGCGATACGGCCTCAAGGTAAGCAAAGATCGCACCTTCCGCAGCCGTCGATTTAAATCGCACTGTTAATTGCGGATGGCCGACAATCTCGATCGGATTGTCGAGCGGCGGCGTCGCGTAGACGAGTCCGGCGTCAAGGGCGACATCCTCGGGATAATCGACGGGAACGCCGAGCTGAGTGCTCCAGCGATTGGCAGGGCCGCTCGTCGCGCCGAATTCGACTTCGAGGAGATCGCTCGTCGCCGCCTCATCCGGCGCCTCGCGCGTCAACGCGCCGCTTTCGCCGAAATAGAAGATCGAAGGCTCGACGCCCGTGGGCGGCCATTTGTCGGTCGAGCGCCACTCATTGGCGCCGAGCACGAAATAATCGAGCCGCCTCTGGAGCGGTTCGTTTGAGCCCTTCATCAAAGGATCGAGAAAGCCCAGCACTTCCAGATATTGATCAGACAGAGAGAGCCCGCGGCTCCGCGGATCAAGCCCCAATGGCGCATCGGCCATCGGCCCGCCGCCATGGCTCCAGGGACCGATCGCCGCGCGCATGGGAGAGACGTATGTCATGAAGCGTGTGAGAACGCCGTCCGCCGTACCGCCGTCGAACCAGCTCGCCCAATGATAGGACGGCGTGCGCGAAGCGTCGATGCGCCGCCAATTGCCGGCGGGGCTGACGTCGTCGAGCGTTACGGACGCGCCCATGGAAGCGCCGAAAGGATCGTCGGCAAAACGGAGATCGCGGAGAAGTCGCGATACGGATGTATTGCGCTCATGCCGTTTGAGGGCGTCGCGGAGAAGCGCGCCATTGGCGTCTTCATCGACAGGCTTGACGCCTCCGCGCCAGGGGGCATCCTCCGGACACGACGTTCCGGCGAAAGCGCCGCAAGGATCATTGGCGTCGAGCGCTGCAGTGAACGCGCTCCATGCCTCTGCGATGACAGCATTAAGCACGCCTCCAGGCCTAACCGAATGCCGGAATTCGGAGAAATCCGTGAAGCGCGGCACGACCGCGACGAGAGCGTCGCGTTCGGCGAGAACAGCGAGTTCCGCCATATTGCCGAGATAGGATGCGCCGATAGTCGCCACTTTGCCGTTCGACCAATTCTGGCGAACGATCCAGTCGATGAGTTCGCCCGCATCCGCAATCTCCTCCTTCGAGAACTCGGTGCTCCGTGCGCCGAAAGAAGCGCCTGTGCCGCGCGCATCGGCGATGACAACGGCGTAACCGTTGTCAAGAAAGAACTGCGTTTCCGGGCTCGCCGCCTGTTCCTCGCCATCGCGCGCGCGATAGGCCCGCCAATAGCGCGTCAATTGCAAGATGGTCGGCGCCGGTTCCGCCGCGCCCATGGGGCGCCATAAGTCGATCGCGATGCGCACGCCGTCCTTCATCTCGACATAGCGAGAGACGACATGCGCTTCGGCGTCTTGCGCAGCCGGCTCCGCGCGGACGTCGCCTGTGAAGACCAGGACCAGAGATCCCAATAACGCCGGTAGAACCAGAGCCGCGCGCCATCGCTTCATGTCGTCTCCAATCAATTGATGCGCCGTTCGATACTTGTCCAGAATTGCTCGCGAACCGCCTTTCTGTCGATCTTCCCAAGGCTCGTCATCGGCAACGCCTCGACAAACACGATTCGTTTCGGCGCGATGAGGACGCCCTTTCGTGACTTGACGTGTTGTATGAGTTGTTCCTGATCAGCTTCCGTCCTGGAGACGACGACGGCGACGACCGATTCCCCCCACTTCTCGTCCGGCGCCCCGACGACGCAACATTCCTTGACCGCCGGATGGGAGGAGAGCGCTTCCTCAACTTCTCGCGGATAGATGTTGAAGCCGCCGGAGATGATGAGATCCTTCTTGCGGTCGACGAGCGTGATGAACCCCGCTTCATTCATTATGGCCATGTCGCCGGTATGAAGCCAGCCGCCGCGCAACGCTTCCGCCGTCTCGTCCGGCTTCTTCCAATAACCATCCATGACGAGCGGCCCCCGGACGCACAGTTCGCCAATCTCGCCTGCGGGAACCTCGCTCTCCTCGCTGCGTAGGCTGACGATGCTGTCGCCGATCGGAACGCCGCAGCTGGAAAGACGCCCTTCGACGACCGGAAGGTGATCGCGTTTGAAGAGCATGCTGATTGCGTTGGGCGCTTCCGTTTGGCCGTAGAGTTGCGAGAAGACAGGGCCGAAACGCGCCATCGCCTGTTCAAGCCTTGAAGGCGATATCGGCGCGGCGCCGTAGATGACGGTTTCCAGAGACGACAAATCGCCATCGGCGAAATCCGCGCTGTCAAGCAGCTTGTAGATCATCGTCGGCACAAGGAAGGTCGTTGAAATCCGCCACGCCTTGACGAATTGCGCGAAATCTCCCGGAACGAAGGTCGGGCGGACGGCGAAGAGGCCGCCTTTCAGAAAAACGGGCAGCATGAAGAGAAATGCGGCGTGGCTGATCGGCGTGACGGCGAGAAAGCGCGGATCGGCAGGCCATTCCCATTCCGCCATCGCCGTGAAGAGATTGGCGATGAGGGATCGATGGCGGTGAATGACGCCTTTCGGCTTACCTGTCGTGCCGCCTGTATAGGCGATAAGCGCTATTTCCTCCGCTCGCCCGCGCGGCGCGAACCCTCCGCTCATGCGGACGACGCGCCAGTCCGGAAGGCGTGGGAACGCCGAGGATCCATGCGAGAAAATGTTAAGGACGCTCGCACTCCGCGCCTTGAGGTCGCGTGCGCGCTCCGCAAAACGCTCCTCGTCGACGACAAGGCAGGCGATGTTCGCGTCATCGAGAATGTATAAATGATCGTCCGCTGCGCCGAGCGGATGCAGCGGCGTATAGCGCAAGCCGGCGAGAAAGGCGGCGCCGATGACGATCACGGCCTCTATCTTGTTGGCGCTGAGCTGGGCGAGGCCGTCGCCGGGCTTTAATCCGATGCCGGCGAGGAATTGTGCGACCGCGCCTATTGCGTCTCCAAGTTCCGCATAAGTCAGTGACGTCTCTCCGTCTGTCAGCGCGAGACGATCGCCATTACGCGCCATCGCGCGGGCGAAGAGTTCTCCGTAGGTCGCTTGACTGAAGAGACCTTCCATTTCCTGCGACACGACCACCGTCCAACATTCTCAATTGCGACATTCGGCTTCGAACTCGCGAACCGACCGTTCAAAGGCGGCGACGAATTCCGAGACGCCCCGATCGTCGACAATAAGAGGCGGGCACGCCATCACCCATTCGCCGAACCGCCCGCCGGACGTGCGTCGCGAAAGCAGCATCAGGCCATGCCGCATGCACGTCTCCCGCAGGCGCAAGGCGGCGTTGACTTCCGGCCGGAATGGCTCCTTGCTCGCCTGATCGGCGACAATTTCGACCGCCAGCAACAGGCCCTTGCCGCGAACGTCGCCGATGATCCCCGTCTTCGCAGTCAGCGCGCGAAGCTGGTTCGATAAATTCTCTCCCTGCGCAGCGGCGTTGCGCACAAGCTCGCTTTCGTCGATTTCCCGCAAGACGGCGTATGCGGCCGCGCACGACTGCGGATTGGCGGCGTAGGTGTGCCCATGCGAAAAGCCGCCGTTTTCTCGCAGAGACTCGACCATGCCGCTCGATGTCAGCACAACGCCAATCGGCGCGTAACCGCCGCTCACACCCTTCGCCATGGCGATAATGTCCGGGCGGCAATCGGGCCAGTGCAGCGCCGCCAGGAACTTGCCGGTGCGACCCGCCCCGCACATCACCTCGTCGAAGATGAGGAAGACGCCGTACTCGTCGCAAATCTCGCGCAGTCCGCTATAGTAGAAGGCTGGCGCATAAGACGCGCCCGTCGAGACCCCGCCGACGGGTTCGATCACCATGGCGAGGATCGTCTCCGGACCTTCTCTTTCAATCCGCTCCCTGACTTCTTCAAGGCATATGCGGGCGTCCTCTTCCGGCGTCAGGCCGCTCGGCGGACGATAGCTCAACGGCGCGCGCACTTTCGGCATCGGAACGAACATCGGTTCGAATTTTGAGCCGAAATCAAGATCGCCCGTCACGCCGAGAAGGCCGATTGTGCTGCCGTGATAGGAGGGAACGCGGCTGATGATCTTCCAGCGGCTCGTCTGCCCTCGCGCCACAGCCGCCTGGCGCGCCAGCTTGATCGAGGCCTCCATCGCTTCCGATCCGCCTGAAACAAAGAACGCCGCATCAAATCCCCACCCGACCTGGCGGCTGAGCTCGTCTGCAAGCTTGATATTCGCCGCATTCTCCCAAACGCGCGCATAGGCGAAAGAGATGCTGGCGGCCTGCGCCGCCATTGCGGCCTTCACGCGGTGATTATTGTGCCCGATATTGCTCACGACCGCGCCGGACGATCCGTCGAGATAACGATTGCCGTCCTCATCCCAAAGATAGATCCCGTCGCCCCGCGCGATAACTGGAAAGGGGGCGGCGTTCGGCGTCGTGATGAAGTGCTGCATTCGCATCATGCGGATCATCCGTATAAAGATGCCGTCACGGCGCGGCGCGGGCCGCGCCGTGACATGAAAGTCTTCACTCTAGAATTCAACGCGCGCCTCGACCCCGATCGTGCGCGGCCGGGTCGCTTGGATGCGCGGCCGGCCGGGAAGCTCAATTGCGAGCGGCGGGGTATCGGAAAGATTGCCGGCCTCGTCGAGCACGTTATGCGCGAAGACCGTGAATTCCCAGATTTCGTTAAGGCGCGCGCCAAGGCGCAGATTCAAGAGATCGTAGGCTTCCCTGACACGGGGATTGGCGGTGTCGTTATTGGCGCTCTGGCTTTCGCCGACATAGGAGTAACTCGCCTGGAAATGCGCCGGCAGGCCTTTCACGTCGATGTCGTAATCGACGAGCGCGGAGGCGGTCCATCTCGGCACGTGCTGGACCGGGCTTCCTTCCTGAATGACCCCGAATCCGCCGCTATCGGTGATCCGCGCGTCGGTGAAGCCGGCGTTGATGTTGATCGCCAATCCTTCGGCTGGGGTTGACTGCACTTCCAGTTCGAACCCGTCGCTTTCGGCGGCCCCGGCGTTGGTGAAGACGAAGAATCCGCAACCGCCGAGCGGCAGGCGCTGCTGGATGTTCGACCAGTCGATATGGAAAGCGGCGACGTTGACGCGGAGCGCGTTGTCGGCCCAGGACGTATGCGCGCCGATTTCATAGCTCCAGAGCGAGTCGGAATCGAACGTCTCGACATCCGCGGCCGTCAGTCCGAGGGCCGTAAGGTCGGCGCCGCACAGAAGATTTGAAAACGAATTGACGCCGCCGATTCGGAAGCCTTTCGCCGCGCTGGCGTAAATCATGCGATCATCGTCAATATCGTATTGCAGTCCGAATTTCGGATTAACTCCCTTTTCTTTTTGAACGCCGGCGAATGTGTCCG
>JBMOOR010000001.1:25329-42655 GCA_049324555.1 Pseudomonadota bacterium
GAAAGACGGCGAGCCCGTCCTGCTCGCCGGTGAAATCGACCGTATTGTCGAACCAGCGCAGGCCGGCGATGGCCTGCAAGCGATCAGTGAGGCGAAGCGAGCCTTCACCGAACGCCGCCGCTTCCTCGATCTTGGTGTTGAGGATCTGCCGGAAGATGTTTGGCGACACGCCCGGCACCGGCGTCGGCGGAAACTCAAGTCGGGTCTCGATATCCTGATAGAAGAAGCCGGCCGTCAATTCGAAAGGCCCGCCGAACGCCGATTCAAACCGCGCCTCCTGCGAGAACCGCTCGTCATCGACCCTCGCGAAAATGATCGACGGCGTCGGAGGAATTCCGAAGAGAAGCGACGAAAGTTCCGAAAAGTCCTCCGTGTCGTCGAAACTGCGATCGAAATAGGACGTAGACGACACGATATCTCCGGCGCCAGTGTCAAAGCGGATGTTCAACGCGCCGAGCTCCCATTCCTCATTAGCTTCCTCATCAATGTCAAAGAGCCGTTCATTGACGCGGTTGTCGGCGCGAATGTCCGCAAAGGAGCGACCGTCGCGATCGCGCCGCTCGTAGAGAAATCTCGGATTGATTTCGAGCCTTCCGTCAAGCAGCGACAGGAGCGCCGACGCCTGTCCGCCGAAGAGAACTTCGTCATCGACATTCTCATTGACGCCGAAGTCGACGGGCGCGAGCGCCGACGCCTTGCGGTCATAAAACCCTGATTGGAACTGCCCGTAACCGATGAGACGAAGGCCGAGGACATCCTTGATGATCGGCAGATTGACGGCGCCGTCGACGCCGTAATCGAAGTCGCCGTCCTCGACCGCATTCACCCAGGCGTGCGTGCGAGCCTTGTGCTCGCTCAAGTCCGGCTGCTGCGTGATCAAGCGGACGGTGCCGCCCATGGAACGCGCGCCGTAGAGCGTCCCTTGCGGCCCGCGCAGGACTTCGATGCGCTCAAGTTCGACAACCCGCGGATCGACGCTCTCGGGCAAGGGCGTATCGTCGATGTAGACGCCTGTCGTCCCCGTGCCGAATACGCCCCTGATTGCAATCGACTGGGCCCCGCCGGTCGTGCTGACCGTATAGGCGAAGGAAAGATTTGGAACGCGCACGGCGTAATCAGTGAACTCGATAATGCCGCCGCGTTCGATGTCGGCCGAACTGATCGCGGTGATGCTGAGCGGCACGTCCTGGAGCGATTGCTCCCGCTTTTGCGCTGTAACGAGAATCTCGTCCGCCTGAGCGTAGGCGTTCGCCCAAACGGCCGCGTTGCCGACTAACGCCGCCTGAGCAGCGAACATGGCTGCATTTTTCTTACGAAAAGACATCTGAACCCCTCCCTCGGAGGCCGCCTCTGCGTGGGCTTGGCCTTAACTTAGACTTATACCTCATATTCACTTTTTGTCAACTCGACGAAACAAAGAACGATCCCTATGCCGCCTCCGCTGCTCTTTGGCTGCGGGCGGCGCGCTGAGAAATGGGCAGGGCGTGATCCCGCGGCCGATCCTTGCATTCTGCGTTCGAACGGCTTTGAAGAGGATCCAACCCTGTCTTTAAGGCCCTGCAAAATGTCGAAGACCGCATCCTTGGCCCGATCGCTCGAAGCCGCGCGCCGCGCGAGAGGGCGCAAAGCGGCGCAGGATGATGAGCGCGAATCCCCGCCACCCGCCGGGGCAAGGACGAAGAAAGGGCAGAAGCGATATCAGGAACTCATAGCGGGAACGATTCGTGCGCTTAATATTTATGGCTACAGCCGGCTGAGCGTCAAAGACATCACCGGGGAGGCAAAGGCGCCGACGGGTCTCTTCTATCGATATTTTCAAAACAAGAACGAAGCCGTCCTGGCTGCGATCGAGCAGATCGTTGAAAGCTATCGGGCCGCCTTCTCGCCAGCGGGCGAGGTGTCGTTTTACGAGCACCAGCTTGCGGCGCACCGCGTAATCATCCGCTTTTACGCCACATGGCCCGGGGTCATTTCGTGCTATTATTCATTCGATCTCGGTGAGCCTGTCTTTTCCGAATATTTCCAGAAGCAAACGCGCACATTCGATGAAACGCACGCCAGATGGGCTCTCGCCGATATCGGCGCAGACATTGATTTGCACGAAGTCCTTCCTCTCGCGCACGGCATGACCTGCATGACCGACAATTTTCTCTTTCGGCTCTTTACCAATCGCGACGAGACAAGCGTGCTTGTGCGCTCGTCGGGCGTAGATCTTGCTGTGCTGCTGGCGGGCCTGAGAACGCGGTGTTTTCTCACGCAAGCGACGCCGTCGCCGGGAGACGGCCTGCAGTTTCCGGCGCCCGCAGAAGCGAGGGCGGCTTTTTGCGCGGCGCCGTCGGCGAGCCAGGAAATCGCCGGCCCGATGGGCGATCGCGCCATAAGAGCCCCGAAGCGCATTGATTCGAACTCGACGCTCGAGCGGATCTTGCATTCGGTTCAGGGACTTCTCAACGATCATCCCTATGATACGTTGCGCATCAAAGATCTCGAAGAACATAGCGGGACGACTCGCGGCGGGCTTTATCATTATTTCGACGAGAAACGGGACATCGCGCTCGAAGTGATACGCAGACGTCTAGCGGCTGCTCGCGCGGAGCTGCGCGGTTTTTCCGCCAAGGCGACAAAGAATTTGAGCGCATATGAAGTTCTCGATGCGCTGGCGCTCATTCTGGCAAGAGAATACAGCGCAAACCCTGGCGTTCTTCGCGCGATCTATGATCTTGAAGACCGCGACGTCGAAGTTGCGCGCCTGGTGCGTGAATGGAGACACCAATGGGCGCAGGATGTCGCCCTGTGGCTGCAGCCGGAGGGCGGCGCCTCACGTCGGCAGATCGACCTCCTGATGCTGATCGCTTTTTGCATGCTCTCTCTGATCGATCGCTACGCCTTTGATCTCTTCGTGCTGAAGAGCAAATCGGCGCCGTCAAGGTTCGAAACGCCAGAAGACTTTGCGCATTTTGTCGCCGCGCTCTGGCATCGCATGCTGTTCAGGGCCAATCCGTCCGCCGCCGGCGCGCGCCTTCCCCGCGCCTTGAAAAAACTCGCCGCCGCGTGAATGCCGCCAGCCCGCGAAGGCCCGCCGGTCGTCAATCTTGAACTTGAAGTCGGTTTTCGCGTAGCGTCGCGCCTGCCGCGGGCCGCCGTACGCAAAGACAAGGGCCAGCGCACCGAGCCGGAGCTTCGCCATGAATCCTTCCCCCGAGCTGCGCCGGGACATCTCCTTGTGGTCCATGTTCTCCCTCTCCTTCGGAGCGATTATCGGCGTCGGCTGGATTGTCATGCTCGGCGGGTGGATCGCGGCGGCCGGATCGATCGGGGCGACGATCGCCTTCCTTCTTGGCGGTCTCGTCATCGCGATGATCGCAGTCGCGTATGGCGAGGCGAGCGCAGCCTATCCCGCTTCTGGCGGCGACATCGTTTTCGTTTATCACACGTTCGGCGTCGGCGCCGCCTTCGCCGTCGGCTGGCTCCTTCTTCTGATCTATATATCCGTGAACGGTTTTCTTTCCGTCTCGGCGGGGTGGATCGTCACTGAGCTCCTGAGGCAGGACGTCGCCGGCGTTCCCATTACGCCGGCAGGCGAGCGAGCGATCGCCATCATCGGAATCGTTGCACTCGCCGTCATTAACGCCGTCGGCGCGCGCTTCGCCACGGCTTTTCAGACCGCAGCGACGGCGTTGCTTGTCCTTACGAGTCTCCTTTTCGTCGTTGCGAGCCTTGTGAACGGCGACTTTCGGAATCTCCAGCCTTACTTCGCGAATTTGAACGCTAGCGCGTTCGACGGCGTCATGAACGTGTTCATAACAACCCCGCTCTGGTACGCCGGCTTCAACGTCGTGCCCCAGGCGATGGGAGAGCGCGCCGGCGGCGTCACGCCGAGACAGGTCGTAGGCGCGATGATTCTGGGCGTGCTCGGCGCAATCGCATTTTATGCGGCGGTGATCGTGTCCGCAGCGATGGCGATGCCGCGTGAAGAGCTCCTTGCTAGTTCGCTGCCGGCGGCAGCCGCCTTTTCTCGCGCTTTCGGTGCGCCGTTGCTCGGCAAAGCTGCGCTGTTTGCCGGGCTTCTCGGCCTCGTTACAAGCTGGAATGCGGTGTTCTTCGCTGGCGCGCGCGTGCTTTTCGCGCTCGGGCGGGCGCGACTCCTACCCCAGGTCTTTTCAAGCGTGAGCAAACGATCCGGCGCTCCCGTCAACGCATTGGCCTTCATAACTGCGGCGAGCGCCGGCCTCGTCCTGCTCGGCCGCGATAATATCGCCAATCTCGCCAACGTGAGCGGGATTGGTTTCACGCTTCTGTTCCTTTGCGCGTCAATCTCGGCGCTCAAGCTCCGCATGCGCGCACGGGGGCGAGGCGGGGCCCTCAGTTTTCTGATGATCGTTTTTGCTGCTTTAGCCTCCGCCGCGATCGCGGCAATCGCCCTTTGGGGAGCAAGGCCGGCAGCGCAATCGCCGCTGTCGATCGAATGGCTGATCCTCCTATTGTGGGCTGGTCTGGGAGCGCTCCTTTGGATTATGCTGGGCGCGTACCGATCTCAAATGCCCGACCGACAGCGAGGCGAAGTTTTGTTATCAGCTATCGATTGAAATTGGTCGCCTGGTTCAGCCGTCCGGTCCCAAGAGCGCGCACTGCGGCTTTCGCCGCCGGAGCATCTGACGCAAGGGTCCAACCAAACACCCTTTGCGTGACGTTAGCTGATGCGCAGCCAGGAAATTTATAATGTAGGTTGCCACTCACATGCGGGATCGTTTATGAATGCCACCTCAGTTTTGTAGCGCTTGTCATTCTCGATTTCACCGAACGGCGGCAATGGATCAGGCATTCGAAAGTTTCACGTCTCAGCTTGCGCGCCGGCTCGATGAAGACCCGCCCAAACGCAAGGGCGATCGCACCCGCGAAAGGCTGAAGCTCGCGGCCGCCCAAGTGCTGGAGCAGGTCGGCTTTTACGCCATGCGGGTTACGGACATCACGGAGGCGGCTTCGGCTTCGGAAGGCACGTTCTACATCTATTTCGAGGACAAGACCGACATCGCTTTGGCGGTGCTGCATGAATTCCTGTCGGGCGTGCAGGATACGGGTCCGGCGCACTCGACTGAAAGAAAGACGCTCTTCTCGACAGTTCGCGATGCGAATATGCGCTGGATCGGGATTGTGCGCGCCAACGCCGGCCTCATGCGCTGCGTCTTTCAGATGAGCGACGACGATCCTGCGTTCAGCCAGCTCGTCCATTCCTACAATCGCGCGTGGTACGAGCGGATCGCGCGAAGCGTCGTGCGTCATCACGCGCCGCAAAAGATTGAATTCACGACTGCTCTGTTCACCGCCTGGGCCCTCGGAGCGATGATGGACGAACTGATGCGGCGGATGGTGATTTATCCGGACGAATCCTTCGTCGCTTTTCTTGGCGCGGTCGCGCCGGACGACGATGCGCTCGCAGACGCCCTGACGGTCATCTGGTTCCGTGTGCTCTACCCGGCGAGCGAACTGCCGTCGGAACTTGATGGGCTGGCGCGAGCTTTGGCGGAGTTCGTTCACATTCCCGACGCGACCCGGCGCCGCTCCCGACTTTCATGAAACTCGTTTGATCCTTTTTACGCCGCCGCATGGCGGCGTCATCGTCCTTTGCTGCGCCCGCAAGATCAGAAAGGCGATTGACAGGGCCGCCAATCCGTCGCAAAAAAGACAAATATGAGATCAGTTTCAATAAATGGCGCGGGAGGGAACGATGCAGAGGCGGGTCTGGCTAAGCGCGAGCGTGCTGGCGCTGACGATCGCAGGCGGCGCGGCTGAGGCGCAGGTTGAAGAGGCGGCTGCGAGCGCCGGCCGCGGCGTCGACACCATCATCGTTACGGCGCGAAAGAAAGAGGAGTCTCTCCAGGAAACGCCGATTTCGGTTACGGCGTATGCGGGCGACACGCTCCAGCGCGCCGGCGTCACTGATTTCGACGACATTGCGATTAGAACGCCCGGCCTCGCCTACGGCAATTTCGGCGACGAAAAGCTGTCGCCGACCTCCTTACGCGGAATTGTCGGCGATGCTGGATCGGCGGGCGCCGACCCCGCGGTCGGCTTCTATCTCGACGAAGTATATTTAGGACAGGGGGTCGGCGCGACAATCGACCTCTTCGATCTCGAACGCGTCGAGGTGCTGCGCGGGCCGCAAGGCGCACTTTTCGGCCGCAACACGATCGGCGGCGTCATAAGCTATACGACCGCTCGGCCTACGGAGGAATTCGAGGCGCTGGCGCAGGTCGAATACGGCAGCTTCGATCATCTGAGAGCCGCCGGCGCGATCAGTGGGCCGATCGTTCCGGGCGCGGTCGCCGGCCGGTTCTCGATTGTCACGGACAAGCGCGACGGCGTTGACGAGAATCTCGTACTGGGCGGAGGCGTAAACTCGCAAGATTCCTGGTCGGCGCGCGGTCAGCTGCTCTTCACGCTGTCGGACGAAACTGAGTGGCGCGTGTCGGCTGACTATCGAAAGGTCGATCAGGATGCGCTCGTCTTTGAGACGCTCAACTACAACGACCCGACAACTTTCGTGACCGTTCTCGATCTCTTCGGCATGGAACGCAACGCCGCTCCCTTCGATCGTAATGTCTATGCGGATATCGTCACGGAGGAGCGCGCCGAGGCGTGGGGCGTGGCGTCGACATTCTCCGCCAAGCTCGGTGGCGTGGACGTCGTCAGCGTCACGTCCTATCGCGCGCACAGCTATTACAACATAAACGACACGGATCGCTCCGCGGTGAGCTGGCTCTATGACGGCGACCCTGAGGACGTTTGGCGCGTCTCGACGGAGTTCAGGCTCTCGGGCGATGTCGGCCCGCTCGGATGGCTCGCCGGCGCCTATTATTTCAAGCAGGACGCCTCGAATCTGAGCTTCGTCGAAGTGGGTTCGGATCTAGCGACCCTGCTCGGCGCGCCCGAACTCGAAGGCTTCCAGGCCGGATCCGACGCCAGCATGACCACGAGCAGCATCGCCGGCTTCGGCAGTCTTACATGGACTTTGTCCGATCGGCTGGATGTCACGTTGGGCGGCCGCTACACCAAGGAGAAGAAGTCGATCGATTACGTGCAGGTCGATCCCCTGGCGCTCCTCGGCGGCGATTTCGCCGCCATCGGATCGGACAGCTGGGGCGAGTTCACGCCGAACGCCAATATCCGTTTTCGCTTCTCGCCTGATGTTCTCGGCTATGTCACGGTGAGCCGCGGCTTCAAGAGCGGCGGCTTCAACGATGCGCTCGGCGACGCCGACGGCATCGCCTTCGATCCGGAAACCTTGTGGAACTATGAAGGCGGCCTCAAGACAACGCTGTTCGGCGGCCTCGTGCAGGCCAATTTCGCTGTCTTCTACATGGACTGGACCGACATTCAGCTCAATCAGGATAATCCGGTGACGCCGGTCTTTGACCCCATCATTCTCAACGCCGGCGCGGCGCACAGTTTGGGCGCCGAATTCGATGTCGTTGCACGTCCGATCGAGAAATTGACGCTCGGCGCCAACGCCTCGGTGCTGCAGGCCGAATATGACGAAGGCGCTCTGCCCGATGGAACGCCGCTCGACCGCATTCCATTCGCACCGAAGTACACGCTCAACCTGAACGGCGAATACCGCCAGCCGGTTGGCGGCTCGCTCGAATTGTTCCTCGCCGGCGAATATCTGAGACGGGGCGAGAGTTACCTCACCAACGACAATCAATCAGACGGACGCGTCGCTCCTTATGGTCTCTTCAATCTGCGCGGCGGCGTCGAAGGCGGTGATGGGCGTTGGCGCCTGACGGGGTGGGCGCGCAATCTCACCGACGAGACGGTGAAGCAGCGCCTTTTCGATCTCTTCAATCAGGATGTAATCGGGCAAAAATTCATCGCGCTCAATGAGCCGCGCACTTACGGGGTCAGCCTTGACGTCAGCTTCTGACGGCCTTCCTCCGCGCCGCTTCTTCAACTTGTTGGCCGCGGCGCTTTTCGGGGTCGTCGCTGCGATTGCGGCCACCGCCTGCGCCGATAGGACAGAGGCGCCGCCGATCGGACGAAGCAAGGCGTATTATCTCGAAATGCGCGACGGCGTGCGCGTTGCGCTCAACCTCTACTTTCCGAACGGCGCCGAGCCTCTCGCCCCTGCGCCGGTCATCCTCATGCAAACGCGCTATGGGCGGGCGGGCTCAATCAGCGGCATGGAGCGGTTTCTCGCAGACGGTTATGTCGTCGCAACCCTCGACACGCGCGGTTCGACCTCCTCCTTCGGGCCGCGCCGCGTCGATATCGGACCTGACGAAGTCGAGGACATGGATGAGGTGATCGCCCATCTCGCCGCCGCGCCTTGGTCGAACGGAGAAGTCTTCGCACACGGAACTTCCTATCTCGCCGACACCGCCGATATCGCGACAAGCAGACCGGCGCCTGCGCTGAAGGGAGCGATCATCCGCGAGGTCGATTTCGACGTCTTCGCCAATCTCTTCTTCCCGGGCGGCGTTCCCAACGACTGGTTTCTTCATGCCTGGGGCGAGGCGACGAGGGCGATGGATGAGGGGCGCTCGCCCGATCCCGGCGCAGATCTCGACTGTCGCGCGCGGGCCGAGGACTGTTCCGCGCTCTGGCCGGTTCTCGATCCGGTCGACGGCGACGATGACTTCATCCTCCTGCGGCAAGCTCTTGCGGGCCGGGACCGTTGGACCCCGGACGATTACGCAGGCGCCCGGTTCGTCGATGACGCGGGCGCAAACGGCTATTCGCTGTTTTCGTCGGCGCCTGCAAATCACCTTGACGGCATAAGGCGCGAGGCGAGACCGGCTCAGATCTGGGGAAGCTGGATGGACGCGTCGACCGCAGAAGCGGCGCTTTCGCGCTATCGATCGGCCCCCGGAACGCCAATGGAGATCTGGATCACGGGCAATGATCACCCGAACACGGTTTTCGCCGACCCTTTCTTTCAAGACGACACGACCCCGCGGCCGAACCTCGGCGAGCAGCACGGAATCATGACGGCGTTTTATGACGCCGTGCGCGCCGGCGCACCGATCGAGCGCAGAATCAATTACTATATTCTTGGTGCCGACCGGTTCCGTACGACGGACGTATGGCCGCCCCGTGACGTCGCCGAAGAGGTCTTTTACCTTGATGCGGCCGGCGCGCTCAGCAGCGCTGCGCCGGCAACCGGGAGCGACGTTTACGAGGTCGATTTCTCCCATCAGACCGGCGCAGAGACGCGCTGGTCGACGCAGTTTGACACGCCGCCCGCCTATCGCGACCGAGAATCGGAGGATGCGAAGCTTATCGCATTCGACTCCGCGCCGCTCAATGAGGCGATGGAGATAGCGGGAACGCCCGTCATTGATCTCTATGTTGCTGCGCGCACGGACGATCCGGCGTTCTTCGTCTACCTTGAGGACATCGCCCCGGACGGGCGTGTCACTTATATCACCGAAGGCGCGCTTCGCGCCATTCATCGCAAACCTGCGGCGCCGGCGGATCTCGCCTACGACAAAGGCCCCGCGGCGCACAGCCTGCTGCGCAAGGACGCGCTGCCCGTAACGCCGGGTGAAGCGATGCGGGTTGAATTTGCGCTCAATCCCGTTGCGGCGTTGATCAAGAAAGGCCACCGGATCCGCGTAGCGATCGGCGGGGCCGACGCGTGCTGCTTCCGCCGGCTCTCGAACGATGAAGCGGAGACCTTCACCTTTTATCGCGGCGGCGAAAGGGCGAGCGCAATCCGCCTGCCGATGCGACCCGCTGAAGAGTGAAGCAAGACTTCAGGCGCGATCGATCGCCGGCATCACGCCTGACTCGATCAATGCGCGAACGGCGTCGAGCATCATGCGCGACTCAATTGAAAGGGCCTGTTCGAGCGAGCTCTTGACAAGCCCCGCCCGCGCCCGCTTGCAGCGAACGAGCGAGGTCGAACGGAGAGAGAGGAGTTTCTCGACGAGCGCGTCGGCTTCAGCATCAAGCTCGGCGTCAGGAGTAATCTTGAGGGCGAGGCCCGAGCCGGCCAGGGCGGCCGCATCGTATGTGCCGCCAAGCATCAATATCTCGCTCGCCCGGTGCGGACCGGCGAACCGTTCAAGCAGCATCGTCGCGCCGCCGCTCGAGAACAAGCCGTGCCGCGCTTCCGGAAATCGGATGCGCGCCGTATCGCTCCATAAGGCGATGTCGGCGTTGAACGGCCAGCTCGCCCCGCCGCCGATCGCCCATCCGCGCACCGCGCAGACGACGACCTTGTCGCCGAGCATGATGAGGCGCGTGATGTTTTGGAGGCGCTCGATGAAATCGGCGGCGTCCGCCTCGCCAGGCGGGCTCTTCGCGAGTTCGGCGAGGTCGTCGCCGGCGCAGAACGCCGCGCCGGCGCCTGCAAGGAGAACGACTTGCACCGAGGGAGTATGGTTGGCGCGCTTCAACGCCTCCTCTAGACCAAACAGCATGTCGCGGTTTATCGCATTGAGCCGCGCCGGGCGGTTGAGGGTGATGGCGGCGCGTCCGTCCGAGATTTCATAGAGTACGTCGCTCATGAATTCGTCCCGCTCGCCGCATAGTCCGTCGCGGCTCTTTTTTTCAGCGCAACCTTATCGACCTTGCCGATCGGCAAGAGAGGCATGGCGTCAAGAATGACGAACTTTTTCGGAATCTTGTAATTGGCGAGATTTTCACGGCAATGGCGCTCGACTTCAACTTCGCTCGCCGGCGCGCGCAGGAGGAGATAGGCGACGCCGACTTCCTGCCACACCGGGTCATCGACGCTGACGACCGCGGCGAGATCGACGCTTGGATGACGCTCGATGACGCCCTCGACTTCGCGCGGATAAACATTGTAGCCGCCGGATTTATACATCTCCTTCGCGCGCCCGACGATCGAATAGCCGCCGTCCGGGTTGCGCCGCCCGAGATCTCCCGTGCGCAGCCATCCGTCAACGGACAAAATCCTGGCCGTCTCCTCCGGACGGCGCCAATAGCCGAGCATGTTGAAAGGCGATCGCGCCTCGATCTCGCCTGTCTCATCCGCCGGCGCCGGGCGCCCCTCCGCATCGACGATGCGCACCTCGACATCCTCAAACGGCCAGCCGACGGTTGCTTCGAGAACGGCGACATCGCGGGTCGGCGCGACGACTGTGATTGCGCCGCAGGATTCCGTCATGCCGTAGTTCGAAGCGAGAGGGCGGCCATAGGCGAGGAGGCGATCGATCATTTCGCGGGGCATCGCTGCTCCTTCCCAGATGATAAGTTGGACGGCCGACAGATCGACGGTCTCGATGCGTCTTTCGGCGAGCTGCAGCTGAAATACGCTCGGCACCGAGCCCCAGAGCGTAATGCGCTCCTTTTCCATCAAGTCGAGCGAGGCTTCGGGACCGAAGCGTTCCATGAAGACGATCGTCCCGCCGGCGAGGAGCGTCGGCGTTGAAATGTCGACGACGCAGCCGACATGGTTGATCGGAAAATAATTCAGTGTACGGAGCGGAAAAACCGGCCAGATGCGATTCTGGCGGAGGCTGAATTCAACGATGCCCCGATGATGAAGGAGAGCGCCTTTCGGCCGGCCGGTCGAGCCGGACGTATAGACGATCATGCATGGATCTGTCCCCCCGCAGCCGGCGCGGACTTCCGCGAGACGTTCATCGCTGACGCTCGCGCCTCCGGCGAGAAACGCCGAATACGATGATGCGCAGGGAAGTCCGGAACCGTTGTCTGCGTCGAGGAGAATCAGTTCGCGTATGGACCCCGATTGCGCCATGAGCGCGGACAGGTCGGGCGAATAGTCCCGGTCGTCAATCTTCGTTCGCGCGAGGAGGATTGCAGGTCCGCTGTCGCTGACGACATAAGAGAGTTCGTTAAGCCGATAACGCGGGTTAAGGCCCACCCAGATTGCGCCGATCGATGCGGCCGCAAGGAACGCGATGAAATAATCCGGAGATGGCGGGCATAGCGTCGCAACGCGGTCTCCTCTCGAAACGCCGGCGGCGATGAGCGCCTTCGCCAGCCGTTCCGTCGCAGTGTGAAATGCGGCGTAGTCGACCCGCGTCTGGCCGAGAACCATCGCCTCCGTCTGCGGCGTTCGCCGGGCGTGCCAGGCGACATAATCGCTGATGCGCGCCAGCGACGGCGGCAAGGAGGGCTTTTCTTTCGCGTTCCCGCGAATTGATGCGGGGTCCATCGCCTCAAGCCTCCGCGCTCGCCGAGACCCAGACAGCGAGCCATTCGCCGATAAGGGCGGGCTTTTCCTGCCCCTCGATTTCGACGGCGCAGCCAAACTTTACGATGCGCTTGCCGTTTTGATTCTCGCGCATCTCCAGCGTCTTGAAGCGGCCTCTCACCCGCGAGCCGACCGGAATCGGCGAGACAAGGCGCAAATGATCAAAGCCGTAGTTCATGAAGTAACCGATGGTCGTCGGCTCGCGGCTGGGGCTCGTGCCGAGCGCGCCGTGAAGGAGACAGGTTAAAAGCGAAACGGTCAGGAATCCGAAGGCGATCGTCCCCCCGTAAGGCGTGTTCTCTTTCGCCCAGTCGGGATCGACATGCATCGGGTCGGGGTCTCGCGTCGCTTCTCCGAATTGAGAGATCATCTCCTGGTCGACCCTGAGCCAGGGCGAAACGCCGACCTCTTCGCCGGGCGTGAACATGTCGAAATTCTTGAGATCCGTCGCCGGCTTCCGCATTGAACTTCCTTCATTTCGTCGAGGGCGTTGACTAAATATGAGATTGGTCTCATTTTCATTTCGAGTCAATGCGGCGGGTCAATCGATCTGCGGTCGGAGTGCGGTCGCGACCGCATACGCATAGGAGGCTACGTTTTGCGACACACGCCGCGGTCGGTCGTCCTCGCCTACAGCGTCGGTTCGATCGGGACAGGCATCTATCTCACCGCGCCGAGCGTCCTCTTGCTTTACTATCTCACCGAAGTTCTCGGCGTGTCGCCGGGGCTCGCCGGCCTCGCAGTCTTCATTCCGCGGCTCTGGGACCTCGCGACCGACCCCGTGATGGGGTGGATATCAGACCGCACGCGCTCGCCGCTTGGGCGCCGTCGACCCTATCTCCTCGGCGGCGGCGTCTTCACCGCGCTGAGCTTCGGCTTTCTCTTCAGCGCTCCGCCGCTCGAAGGAGAGGCGGCGAACTTCGCCTATGTGCTCATCGTCTACATTCTGAGCGCGACCGCCTACACGATCTTCGCGGTTCCGTATCTATCGATGCCCGCAGAAATGAGTCCGGATACGGACGAACGCGCGGCGATCATGGCGCACCGCATGACTTTCGCCATGATCGGCGTCCTCGCGGGCGCCGCCGCGGCGCCAGCCTTGTCGGCGTTCTTCGGCGGCGGACGCGGGGGCTTTGCCGCGATGTCCTGGGCGTTGGGCGGCGTCTGCGCCGCGACGATGCTCATCGCGTTTTGGGGCACGGCGCGCGCGCCCGTCATCGCGACGCCGCAGCTGACCATGCGCCCAAAGGGCGGGATCTTCAGCGCTTTCTCATACCCTCGCTTTCGCTGGCTCGCGGGCGCCTACTTTCTGCAGCTCGCGGGGCTCGGCGCGTTCACGGGCGCTGCGCCCTATATGGTTGCGCATGTGATGAGACGGAGCGAAGGCGACATCTCGACGGTGTTTCTCGCTCTCCTTGGGGGCACGCTCGTCTCGCTGTTTCTGTGGGAGCGCGTCGCGCGCCGCATCGGCAAGGTGCGCGCCTATCTCATCGCAGCGCTCCTCACTGTCGCAGGCGTCGGCGCAATCCTGCCATTGGCGGCGCCTGGCGCCTGGCCTCTTTTGATCTTTTCAACGCTCGTCGCCGGCTTTGGCTTCGGCGGCCTGCAGCTTCTCCCTTTCGCCATGCTGACCGACGTCATTCACGACGCACGCGAACAGGGCGAGGATGCGGCGGGCTCTTTCACCGGCGTCTGGACCGCGGTCGAAAAGGGCGCGCTCGCCGTCGGGCCGCTCATAGTCAGCTTGTTCCTGAGCCTTGGCGATTTCGTTTCCGGAGCGCCGGACCAGCCCGAAACCGCCATGCTTGGAATTCGCATGGCGCTCGCCGCCGCGCCGGCGCTCCTCATCGTCGCGAGCTTTCCGGCGATTATGCGCTATGACCCGGCGGCGGAGCCCCGATGACGCAACCAGCCCGTCATCGCTCGGAAGCCGGAAAAATCCACCTTTCGGTGAGGGCGAATTGGGGAGCGGTTCATGAGCCGGCTGATGGTGCCCAGGGGCGGAATTGAACCACCGACACGCGGATTTTCAGTCCGCTGCTCTACCAACTGAGCTACCTGGGCCCACGGGGCGCGAGGGCGGGCCCCCGCAATCCGGAGCCGCGGCTTATAGGCCAAGGGCGGAGGCGTTGTCCATCACGCCGTTCGCCTGATCGCCGCGCGCGGTTGGGCCGCGCTTTACGGCGGGCGCCGGCGCCGATACCACGAAGCGATTCCAGATTGAGAAAGGCGCGCTTGATGACGGCGGATGAAGCAAGAAAGAAAACGGCGAAGCCCGCCGCCAAGCGTCTCGTCGCATCGAAAGGCGGGGCGAGGCCCTCCCTTCGCCAGCTCGGCCGCGCCGTTGAGGTTGCGTCATCTCCGGATAGGGCGATGCTCGAAACCGTGCCCAATCCCCAGGAGGGCGCGCTTTTCCTGGCGCGTTTTACAGCGCCCGAATTCACCTCGCTCTGTCCGGTGACGGGCCAGCCCGATTTCGCTCATCTCGTCATCGATTATGCGCCGGCGAAAAGCCTCATAGAATCGAAGTCGTTGAAGCTGTTCCTGGCTTCGTTCCGCAATCACGGCGCTTTCCATGAAGACTGCACGCTCGTAATCGCAAAACGCATGATCGCGGCCGCAAAGCCGCGCTGGCTCCGGATCTCGGGCTATTGGTATCCGCGCGGCGGCATTCCGATCGACGTTTTTTACCAGACCGGCGAGCCGCCGAAGGGGCTCTATGTGCCGGAGACCGGCGTTGCGCCTTATCGCGGGAGGGGATGAAGATGATCAGAATGCTGATGGTTGGGGCGGCGCTTGGCCTTCCCGCGACGCCCGCCTTCGCCGACGCGCTTGCAGGCAAGAAATCCGGCGCGGAAATTCTCGGCGAGACGACGGCGGAGGACTGGCGCGAGATCCCCGCCGAAGAGCTTCTCGTGATCGAGCTTGAGCGCGGCAAGGTCTTTGTCGCGCTTTCGCCAGCGCTCGCGCAAAACCACGTCAAACAGGTGAAGACGCTTGCGCGCGAGGGTTTTTACGACGGGCTTTCCTTCTATCGCGTCATCGACGGCTTTGTTGCGCAAGGCGGCGATCCCTTCGGCGAGAAGAAGATCCGCAAGGCGAAGAAGAAGATGAAGGCTGAATTTGAAGGCGCGCTCGCCGGCGGCGCCGAATTCGCTCCGCTGCGCGATATCGACGGCTTTGCGCCGACGGTCGGATTTATCGACAGCCTGCCCGCGGGCCACGATCCGAAGACTGGGACTTACTGGCGCCTCCACTGCGCGGGCGCCTTCGCCTTCGGACGCGAAGATGGGCGCGACACGGCGTCGACGGAATTCTACATCGCGCTGCAGCCGCAGCGCTACCTCGATCGCAACATGTCGGTCTTCGGCCGCGTCATCGACGGGATGCAGCACCTGCAGGCGCTGCGCCGCGTTGATCCGCCCCAATCGAAAGACGACGATATCGGCGAGAAGATCGTTTCATTCCGCGTCGCCGCCGATGTTCCGGAAGCCGAACGCGAAACCTTTGAAATTCTCGACAGCGCGCGACCCGCCTTCGCCGACTATGCGGAGGCGCGGCGCAACCGGCCGGAGAGTTTCTTTCACTATCGCCCCGATCATCTTGATGTTTGCCAATTTCCGGCGCCGGTCAGACGGAAGGCGGCCGAGTGACCAACCGCTCCAGCCGCAAAATCGGTCCGTGGACGGTCGAAGCCGAGCGCGCGGTCTATGACAATCCCTGGATCAGGGTGACGGATTGCGCGGTCACGAGGCCGGACGGCAAGCCCGGCCAATATGGCGTCGTCCATTTCAAGAATCTCGCGGTCGGCGTCCTGCCGCTTCTCGACGACGGGACGATCCCGCTCGTCGGCCAGCACCGTTTTCCGCACGATGCTTACAGCTGGGAGCTGCCCGAGGGCGGGGCGAGGCTTGGCGAAGACCCTCTCGGTGCGGCAAAGCGCGAGCTGGCCGAGGAAACCGGATTTCGCGCCCGCAACTGGCTTGAAATCTCGTCCTTTGATATCTCGAATTCGGTGACGGACGAGAAAAGCGTCTGTTTTCTCGCCTGGGGGCTCACGGCGGGGGAGGCGGAGCCTGACGGCGACGAGATCCTCTCTCATCGACGGGTTAATTTTTCTCAGCTTCACGAAATGGTGCTGGCGGGAGACATTCGCGATTCACTGACTATTATTATGGTGTTGACCGCGAAGGCGCTGGCGCAAGCCGGCCGCTTGCCGGCCGTGCCGGCCCGCCTGATCCTAGGGAGAGCAGGGTGAGCGTAACCAAGGTTTTGAAACTGACGCGCGATCAGACGTGGCCGCGCATGCGGGTCGAGGCCGCCGCCGCCGCCTCGCGCGAGCCGGCGCTGACGAGTTTTCTTCACGCCAACGTCCTCAACCACGCGTCGTTCGAAGACGCGCTCTCCTACCGGATCGCGCAAAAAGTGTGCGACGCGGACATGAATGCGCTTTTGTGGCGCGACGTCTGCCTCGAAGCCTATGCCGACCAACCGTCAATCGTCGAAGCGGGGCTTGCAGACATTCTCGCAGTTTTCGAGCGCGATCCCGCCTGCAACGAGTATGTGCAGCCCTTCCTCTATTTCAAAGGCTATCTCTCGCTGCAAGCGCAGCGCGTCGCCAACTGGCTGTGGCGTCATGATCGCCGCCCGCTCGCGCTTTATCTCCAAAGCCGGATTTCGGAGATGTTCCAGGTCGACATTCATCCGGCGACGACGATCGGCAAGGGCGTTTTCATCGATCACGCGACCGGCGTTGTTATCGGCGAGACCGCCGTGATCGAGGATGACGTTTCGATCCTGCAAAACGTGACGCTCGGCGGAACCGGCAAAGAGATGGGCGACCGCCACCCGAAAATCCGCAAGGGCGCCCTCATCAGCGTCGGCGCGAAAGTGCTCGGCAATATCGAAATCGGCGAGAACGCCAAGGTTGCGGCCGGCAGCGTCGTCCTTCATCCCGTCAAGGCCGGCTGCACGGTTGCGGGTGTCCCGGCCAAACCCGTCGGCGATTGCGCCAAGCCGCCCGCAAAGACGATGGATCAGGCTTTCGACTGAAATCGCCCGACATGAAAAAGGCCGCTCTCGAGGAGCGGCCTTTTTTATTCGTATACGGATGGTCTACTCGACGCCGGCGACCCAGCCGAT
>JBMOOR010000002.1:0-4552 GCA_049324555.1 Pseudomonadota bacterium
GGACTGATTGGCGTCAGCCGGCGCAGATCGCCGAACCGGACGCGGCCGGTCGGCGGCCATTGGAGCCCGTATTTCCTCTGCGCCTCGACGATGCGCGTGCGCGCGCCCTGCGGCAGAAGCCTCCGCGCCGCTTTCAGGAACAGGCTCTCAGAACTCGCCTTCGCCACGATCGCTCCTAATCCCCCGCCGCGCGCGCCATCGCCTCAGTCCTCGACGACATGCGTCAGAAATTCTTCGCGATGGCGGGCCCACTTCGCCTTGTCAAAGACGCCATTCGCCAGACTGTCGACGGCGCCGTAGGCCATGGCGAGCGCGTGATGCGTATTGTCGTGCGCAAAAAGGCCCTGCCGCCCGAAGGTCAGGAGACCTTCAACGTTGCCGATCCATTGATCGAGCGTTGCAAAGTGAGCTTCGTAGTCGCGATCGTAAACCGGATAGGCGTGCGAAAGGCGCCGCGTGAACGCGCGGCGGATCTTTGCCGATTGCGGAAGCCCCGCGGCGCCGAGCCATGCGTAAAGCGCGCGGCCGAGCGAGGCATCATCCATCGTCCAGTACCGATCGCCGGGATCGCTCGGCAATTCGGCGCAAAGGATCGTCAGACCTTCCGGCTCGATGGAGGCGGAATAATTCTTCGGCTCCGACAGGCGCGAAATCGGGATCGCAAGCTCGGGGAAATAATGCGCGTCGAACTCGGTGTATTGGCCGGTTTCGAGCACGAGATAGACGAGGATCATGCCGCGGAACCGAATTGACTCCGCCGCGCGCGCGACCGCTGGCGGCGTCGCATCGCCGGCGGCCTTTGCGAGCGTCGTCAGCGGCAGCGTCGACCAGACCGCATCGACCGAATGGGTCGTCGATTTCTCGCCGGACTTCACAGTCACGGAGCGCACCCGATTGCCGGAGATCTCAACACGCTCGACGCGCGCGTTAAGATGAATGACGGCGCCGGCTTCTTCAGCGGCGCGCGCAATCGATTCTGAAATCTGGCCGAAGCCGCGGCGCGGATAATGGAATTTCCCCGTCGTCGGCGATTTGAGGCCCGGAAGCGAGGCGAAGATTTTCCGCATGAGTTTCGGAAGAGAGCTCCCGGAGACGCGCCGTTTCGCGAGCGTCGGCGCAAGCTCGTCCGGCCCAAGGCCCCAGAGCTTCTTCATGTAGGGAAAGTAAAAGCTTTCGCACATCGTGCGGCCGAGCCCGCCGAGGAGGACGGAGCCGAACGTTTCGACATCGCCCTTCGGGGCGCGCAGCTTCGCCGTCGCAGCGTCGATAAAAAGCGATGCGGCGAACGCGGTCGGCAGGCGCGTTGCGAGATCGACGGGCTTCAAGGGAAAGTGGATCCACGAATTCTTGAGGCGGATGCGGCCATGACGCGGACGGAGCAGCAAATCATCGCCGAGGAGCGTCTTGATATCCGCAAGAATGGCGGGATCAGACGCGGGATGCAGGCGATGGCTCCCGAAATCGCAGGAAACGCCTTCCTCAAGGAAGCTACCCGCATTGCCGCCGAGGCGCGCGCCCGCTTCAAAAAGTTCAACGCTCGCCTTGCTTTCCTTGGCGAGGCGCCATGCGGCGCCGAGGCCGGCCGGCCCGCCGCCAAGCACGGCGATCCGTGGACGGATCGAAGCTGCGCCCTCCACGCTTGGCGGTTTTGCGCGTGCGTCATCCATGACCCGCCTCCGCCGGCATGCGCCCGCCGCGGGCGTCAATCGCCTGCGCGATTGCGCCGACGCCGCCCGCCGCAAACTGGATCGTCTGCCAGACAAGCGAGGCGGCGACGACGCCCGCCGCGGGATAACCGAGCGGCGACATCAGTCCCGCAAGGCTCGCCTCGCGAACGCCGAGCCCGCCGAAGCTGATCGGCAATGTCGCGACGAGTTTTGCGAGCGGCCAGGCGAACGCCCATGAGGCGAGCGACGTCCCGGCGCCGAGATTTTGCGCGATGAGCCCGTTCAGCACGGCGAAGACAAACTGAACGCTGACCGAAAGAAATGCGCAGCCGACGAGCGCGCCGCGGCGCGCCGCCATGTCCTCGATCGCATCGGTGACATCGCCGATAATTGCGCCGCCCTTGCCGCCGATTTTGAAAGCGCGCAGCGATCCGGCGACCGGCTTCATGAGAAGGACGCCGGCGACGCCGATCGCGATCATGGCGAGCGAAGCGATGACTATGCCGGCCGAGCCTGCCCCAGCGCGCGCGCCGAGCCAGATCGCGCCGATCGCGGCGATGATGAGAAGCGCCGCCGTATCGATCAGCCGGTCGGCGAGCGATCCGATCGCGAGAGCGGTCTTGCGCCCCGACCCTTTCATCACGAGGCCGGCGCGCACGAGGTCGCCGCCCGCAACGCCCGGCAGCGCGATATTCGCCGCAAGGCCTGCAAAATGCGCTTTAAGCGCGCGCGGATAGCTGACCGCGCCGCCGATCATCCAACGCCACTTCGCCGCTGCGAGCGCATGGCCCGCAAGGAACGCGAGAAAGACGCCGAGCCAGAGCGCCGGCGAGACCGTCCGCATACGGGCGAAAAGCTCGCCCGCCGGAACGAACTGCAGAAGGATGAACAGAATGATCGCCGACAGCAGGATGCGAAGAAAGCCGGTCGCCCGCCCCCTCGCGCCGCCCGGCGATGTCGGTTTCAGCGTCATGTCACTCGTCGTGCAGTCTCGGCCTGAGGTGAAGCCGCGAAATCATATCCGCAATGAGGCCGAGCGACCATACGACAAGCGCGGCGAGAAGCGCAAAAATCGCGCTTTCGGAGAGATTCATCTTGGTGAAGTCGTAAGCGACCTTCGCCATGCCGAGAAGAAAGAGAACGCCGCCGAGGGGCATGAAAACGCGCAGCGGCTGGAAGAAAACGATAATCCTCAGTACAAGGAGGATAAACGTGAAGAACGCCGTCGGGCGCATCGACGACTGGCCGACGCGCTTTGAGTAGGCGATCGGCGTGTAAACGACGCGCAGGTTGGAGCAGATCATCGAGAGCGTGATCGTCGTCGTGAACGAGAACCCGTCGGGGAGGAGCTGCACGAAGCGTTCGAGCGAGGCGCGCTTGAAAACGCGCAGGCCCGAATTCAGATCCGGGATTTTCCGCCGCGCGAGGAGATTGGCGAGGGTGTTCAACACCCATTTCGGTGGGCGGCGGATCAGCGGCACGTTTTTCATCGCCGCGCCGCGATCGCCGACGACCATGTCGGCGTTGCGGCAAAGGTCAAGCATGTCGGCGATCTTGTCCGCCGGATAAGTGCCGTCGGCGTCGATGATGGCGACGAATTTCGATCGCGTCTCGGCGATGCCGGTCTTCAGCGCGAAACCGTAGCCCCTGTTCTCCTCAAGCCGGATGACGCGAACGCCCGCAGCTTCAGCGGCGTCGGCGGTCCCGTCCTTCGAACCGTCATCGACGACGACGATTTCGCCGTCGATGCCGGATTTGGAGAGCATGGCGTTCAGCGCCTTGATGGTCTGGCCGATCGCCTTCGCCTCGTTGAAGGCCGGCACGATGATCGCAAGCTCTTTTTGCATCAGGAGAGACCCCGGAATTCCCGTTAATTCCCGTTCAAGCGGCTTGTTCATATGTTTTGCTCTCAAAGGTCAATGACGCCCGGCGAACGCCCCCTCGCAAGCAAGGTCCAAGCCAGAAACCGGCGGCAATCATGACGCGCAATGATTAACGCGCGGGTCGGGACGCCCTCGCCCGCAACGGCGATTTCAGGGCCCAAACGACGCGGGGCGCAGCGGTCGCAAGCCGCAGCGGCAGGGTCTATGGTCGCGCCCTGCGTCAAAACGGGAATACGAGCCGATGATCCGCCGTCTCGCCGCCATCGCCTGTGTCGCCCTCGCGCTCCCGGCCTGTTCGGCTGAGGCGGGCGACAACCGGATTGTCATCGACCGCGCAAAGACGTTCCAGACGATGACCGGCTGGGAAGTTGCGCCGCGCCTTTGGGAGATGGACAAGGCGGGCGACCGCTATGACGGCTCCTGGCTTTCCCGTCGCGAGGAAATCGCCGACGCTCTTGTCAACGAGATCGGCGTCAACCGCATCCGCCTTGAGATCGGCAGCGGCGCGGAGAACCCTGAGGATTACTGGTCGCGCTTCGTCTCCGGCGAAATCGGCTATGCGCGGTTCAAGGATCATCTCTACGAGAAGATCAACGACAATCGCGATCCGAAGCGCGCCGACGCCGCCGGCTTCCAGTTCGCCGCGCTCGACTATTACGTCGAGAACCTTGCGCTGCCGATGAAGGCCCTGCTCGAAGCGCGCGGCGAGCGGCTGATCGTCAATCTCTGCTATGTCGACTTCAAATGGTCGAAACTCAAAGGCTCGCTCTCACACGCCGACGCGCCGGAGGAATACGCCGAACTCGTTGACGCAGCCTTCGCGCATCTCCAATCGAAATACGGCCTGACGCCCGATTATTTCGAGGTCATTCTCGAGCCCGACAACACCGACCGCTGGACGGGCGAGGCGATCGCCGACGGCCTCGTCGCGGTCGACGCGCGGCTTTCGGCGCGCGGCGTTCATCCTCGCTATATTGCGCCCTCGACGGCGACGGCGAGCCG
>JBMOOR010000003.1:0-4542 GCA_049324555.1 Pseudomonadota bacterium
AAATTCTTCGGATTCGCCGCAGTGGCGCTCGCAAGCGTCAACATATTCGGCGGTTTCCTCGTCACCCAGCGAATGCTGGCGATGTACAAGAAGAAGGGGGCGTGATGACAGCCCTTCTCGACAAGGCCCTCGAAATCATCCGTTCGCGTAGAGGCGATTTCGAAAAGAAATACGGCATCCGTCTGGTCGGCATCGTCGGTTCCGTTGCGCGGGGCGAAGAACGTACGGACAGTGATGTGGATGTGGTTTTCGACGTGGCGAGCATGCCAACGTTGTTTGATCTCGCGCACGCTCAATTCCAGTTGGAGGAACTGCTGGGACGGGCGGTCGATCTGGTCAATCGGGAAGCCCTTCGACCAAAGGCGCGGGCATACATCGAACGGGACTTGGTGGTCGCGTGATTGATCCGCGAACGGAATTACTGCTTGAGGACATGCTCGACCACGCCAGAGCGGCCGTCGAAATCGTGGGCATGAGCAGTCTTGAAGAATTCTCGGCGGATCGCACCAGAGTGTTGGCGACAACGCGCGCGGTGCAGGTCGTTGGAGAGGCCGCGAATGAGGTGGCCGCCGAAGTCCAACGAGGCCTGCCATCCGTGCCTAGGCGCGACGCGATTGCGATGCGCCGCAAGCTTTTGCATGGCTACCGCACTGTCCTGCCGGGAATTATCCACAAAACGGTGAGGGAAAACTTTCCCGCGCTCATCGCCGAATTGGAGCGACTGCTGAACGAAAGGGCGAAATCCGATGGCGCATAATCTCCCGCCGCTTCTCTACGTCGCCTCGGGTGTCCTTTTCATCCTTGCGCTGAGGGGCCTTTCGTCGCCCGAGACGGCGCGGCAAGGCAACCGTTTCGGCATGCTCGGGATGGCGATCGCCATTGCGACGACTTTCTTCGTGCTGCAAGACAAGGGCCTTGCGACGTGGGGCCTCATCCTTGTCGCCATGATGATCGGCGGCGGCTTCGGCGCAGTCCTCGCGCAGCGGGTCAAGATGACCCAGATGCCGGAACTCGTCGCGTTCTTTCACAGCCTCGTCGGCATGGCGGCGGTGTTTATCGCATGGGCGGCGTTTCTCGCGCCGCAGGCGTTCGGCGTCGGATCGCCCGGCGACATCCACCTTCAGTTTGCGCTTGAAATGTCCTTGGGCGTCGCGATCGGAGCCATCACCTTTTCAGGATCGGTGATCGCCTACGCCAAACTCGCCGGAAAGATGTCCGGCAAGCCGATCCTTCTGCCGGCGCGGCACCTCATCAATCTTGCGCTTGCGCTGTTCATCGTCCTGATGATCGGGACACTGATGACCGGCGTGCAGAATGTCGTCGTCTTCGCCGCGCTGACGATGGCAGCCTTCGCGCTCGGCTTCCTCTTGATCATTCCGATCGGCGGAGCCGATATGCCGGTCGTCGTCTCGATGCTGAATTCCTATTCCGGCTGGGCGGCGGCGGGCATCGGCTTCACCTTGCAGAACATGGCGCTCATCGTCACCGGCGCGCTCGTCGGCGCATCGGGCGCCATTCTCTCCTACATCATGTGCAAGGGGATGGGCCGATCGTTCTTCTCGGTCATCCTCGGCGGTTTCGGCGGCGAGGCGGCGGCGGGAGAGGCGGGAGAAGAAACGCGCCCGGTGAAGCATGGCTCGGCCGACGACGCGGCCTTTATCATGAAAAACGCCGGCAAGGTCATCATCGTGCCGGGCTACGGCATGGCGGTCGCTCAGGCGCAGCACGCGCTGAAGGAAATGGCGGATGCGTTGAAAGAGGCGGGCGTCGAGGTCAAATATGCAATCCATCCGGTCGCGGGGCGGATGCCGGGCCACATGAACGTCCTTCTCGCCGAAGCGCAGGTTCCGTATGACGAGGTCTTCGAGCTTGAAGACATCAACGCCGAATTCCGCACCGCCGACGTCGCCTTCGTCATCGGCGCGAACGACGTCACCAACCCGGCGGCGAAGACCGACAAATCCTCGCCGATCTATGGCATGCCTGTTCTTGACGTTGAGAACGCCCGAACCGTGCTTTTCGTGAAGCGATCGATGGCGTCGGGTTATGCGGGGGTCCAAAATGAACTTTTCTTCCGCGACAACACGATGATGTTATTCGGCGACGCCAAGAAAGTGTGCGAGTCTATTGTGAAAGCGTTGCATTAGCGCATTTTCCTGGGAGAGCGGAACATGTTGAAACAGGCGATTTTGTCGGCTGCGGCGGTGATGCTTGCGGCTTGTGCGAGCGACAGCGGAACGAGTACAGCGGCGCCGGATTTCGACGGGGCGCGGCTCGATGCAGCGCTCGGCGCGCAGACGGCCGAGGTTCAGGCCCGCTACAAATGGCGTCACCCGAAGGAGACGCTCGAATTCTTCGGCGTCGCCCCCGGGATGACTGTGGTCGACGTTCTGCCGGGCGGCGACGGCTATTATTCGAAAATCCTGATTTCCTATCTTGGCAAGGAAGGCCGCGTCATCGGCGCCGACTATTCGCCGGAAATGTGGAAGCTCTTCGGCGGCTTCGCCGATGCGGAGTTTCTGGCAAAGAAGACGACCTGGGCCGCGGACTGGACGGCGATTGCGGAAGGATGGCGCGCCGGCGCAGATTCAGCTGCGGTCGCCGCGTTTGCGTATGGCGCCCTTCCCGAAGACATGAAGGGAACAGCGGATGTCGTCCTCATGGTGCGCGCCATGCACCATTTCAATCGCTTCGAGGAAGAAGGCGGGTTCCGCACGTCGGCTCTCAAGGAGACAATGGAAATTCTAAAGCCCGGCGGGGTCGTCGGGGTCGTACAGCACCGCTCGCCGGAAGAGAACTCCGACAAATGGGCCGAAGGCGATAACGGTTATCTGAAACAATCGCAGCTGATCGCGGCATTTGTAGCCGCAGGATTCGAATTCCTCGGCTCAAGCGAAATCAACGCCAATGCCGCCGACACGCCGACGGAAGATGACATCGTCTGGCGCTTGCCGCCGACGCTGGGGACGAGCCGCGACAATCCGGAGCTTCGGGCGCAGATGGAAGCGATCGGCGAGTCCGATCGCATGACGTTGAAATTCAGGAAGCCGGAATAGCCTTCGGTCGGAGCAAACTCGGGTCCGGTAAGAGGGTGGAAATGGCGGTCATAGCCCATCCGGCGGGCGCACGCACACTTGTCGCACAATTGGTATTGTCGCAAATTATGAGCTGGCGGCGAACTCAATCGTCAGGCCGTCAAAGGCCGGCTCGACGCCCTTTGGCAGCGACGCGACAAGCGTTCGATAGTCCATCGTTATGTGCAGATCCGTGAGGATGGCTCGCTCCGGCTTCACGCGCTCGATCCAGCGCAGCGTCGTTTCGAGATTGGCGTGCGTGCCGTGCGACGCGACCTGGAGCGCATCGACGATCCAGATTTTAACGCCCGCAAGAATGTCGAAACTGTCCTCCGGCAATCCGCTGACGTCGCTTGAATATGCGAGCTCGCCGATCCTGAACCCTAAAGAATTGACCGGGCCATGATGCTGGAAAAATGGAATGACGTGGATGGCGCCGGCGGGCCCGGATACGGCGAATTCCTGACCGCATGACGGCATGGCGCGTTCCTCAAGGATCGCCGGATACCAGCTTCCCTCCGCCTGCTCGAAGCAATAGCGGAAACGCTCAACGACGCCTCCCGCCGTCGAGCGGTCGAGAAAGACGGGAACGCGCTTGCGTGCGCGAATAGCGAAGGCGCGAAGATCGTCAAGCCCGTGCGTCTGATCGGCGTGATCATGCGTTAATGCGACCGCATCGAGCCGCGCGACCCCGGCGGCGAGCATCTGCGCGCGGAAATCGGGCGATGTGTCGATAACAAGCGACGTTACGGCGCTCCGCGCAAAACCATCCGTCACATGCGCGCGTTCAACGAGCAGCGAACAGCGCGCGCGACGGTTCTTCGGTTCGTTCGGGTCGCAGGTTCCCCAGTCGCCGCGCCCATCCGCGCCGCCGACGCGCGGCGAACCGCCCGACGATCCGCAGCCGAGAATAACCGCCCTCATCCGCCCCTCGCCTGTTGATCCGCTCACGGAGCGCAACCCTTGTAATGCGCTCTCGCGAACAGCCGGAAAAAATTATCCGTCGTCATGCGGTCGATCTCGGAGCGCGGCAGACCGAGGATTTCAGCGAGCTTCTCTGCGACATGAACGACATGCGCCGGCTCGCAGCGGCGGCCTCGATGCGGAACGGGCGCAAGATAAGGGCAATCGGTTTCGACGATGATCCGTTTATGCGGCATTTTCACTGCGACGGCGCGAACATCGTCCGCATTCCTGAACGTGATGACGCCGGAAAAGGAAATATACCCGCCCATTTCCATCACCGACTCTGCGAGCGCAAGGCCGCCCGTATAGCAATGCAGCAGCGGCGTGAAGGAACGCCGCCCCATCGCCTTTTCAAGCATGGCGCCCGTTATCGCGTCCGCATCGCGGGAATGAATAATGAGCGGCAGACCGGTTTCCTGCGCAGCCTCGATATGCGCGTCGAACACCCGCTCCTGATGATCCTTCGGCGAGAAGCCGTAATAGAAATCGAGCCCGCATTCGC
>JBMOOR010000004.1:0-4461 GCA_049324555.1 Pseudomonadota bacterium
CGTCGATCATCCGGTCGGCGAGCTCTCTCGCCTCTTGCGTCATGGCGCCGCTCGCGCTCAGCGCTTCGACGACGGGATGCGCGCGCGGCCGAGCGCCGGCGGCGATTTCGTCTAACGCCTCGCGCCACCATTGAAGACGGATTTCGCCGAGCGGCGCCTCGCTGACGAGATGCGGAATCCGCCGCAACTCAATCTGAAGGGCGAAGAGCGCCGCGAGGCGCGGGCGATCCTCCGGCAACGCATAGCGAAGTGCGAGAAAGAGGTCCTCATCATGACGCCGGATGAGATCGACGCAGATTTGGTGCGGAGCGATTTGTTCGGCTGCTGGCGTTGTCGGCATACCGCCGCCCGTTTACGCGAACGCGTCGAAAGGCGAAAGCGTGGACGGAGGCGAAAAAATCGGGGCCCCGCGAAGGGCCCCGATCGACACTGATTGAGTGAAGCTAGAACGACTTGCGGATGGAGGCGAAGGCGGTGCGCCCTTGCAGGTCGTAGCCGACCCCGATCGGCACGTTGAAGACGGAGAACACGCCGTCCGCGTCGACAAGCTCGGGCCCGCGGTCAAAGACATTGCGGAGGCCCGCCGTGATCACCCAGTCGCCTGGCGCCCAGGTGAATGACATGTTGTGCACGAAGTAATTGCCGGTGAAATCGACCGGACGGCAGACATCCCCGGTTCCCGCCGGTCGGACGGTCGGATCGGGGCATGCGAGGTCGAAGACGAAGGGCGGATTGTTGACCGGGTCCGAGAGATCAATGTCTTCCTGGCCCTTGCCGATCCAGCGGGTGAACCAATTGAACCGGTAGTCGCCAGTGCTGACGAGCAGATTTGCGTTGCCGCGCCATGTCGGCGACTCCGTTTCGCCCTTATTGTCGTCAACAGACCCAAGGACCTCAACTTCCTGTTCAAGGAGTTGAGACAGACGCACGTCCAGCGAGGCGTCGAACGGCCGGTCGAACGCTTCAAACTCCTTTGTAAGCAGGATGTTGTAGTCGACGCCCTTTGAAGTCAGGCTCCCGATATTGATGAAGCTCGTATCGAGCAGGCTGATAAAGCCGTCGGCGTCGCGCGTCACGCGCGTGCAGAACGCAGACGAGGCCCCGGAGTCAATCGTGTAGCATTCGCGAAGAACGTCGGCGATGCCCGGCTCTTCGACGGAATCCCTCACAACAACATTGTAGTATGTTGCGGACACTGTCAGGCCGAAAGCATTGGTCCATGGTTGCTCAAGAACAACGCCCGCCGTGTAAGCACGGGATTCTTCGTCCTCGAGCTGATCCGAACCGCCGGTCAAAATCTCGACGCTCTGAATCGGGTTGACTTCCGGTGCGGTCGTGATGCCGAGGGTTAGTGGGTTGACGCCTTGCGCCTGACACTGAGAAATCGTGAACGGCGAGCGATTGTCCTGTGTCGGGTCATAGGTCGGCGGCAAGGATGGATTGCCGCTCGGGATACGCGCCGCAAGCGGCACGATACAGGGGTCGGTCACATTGTTGAAGCCGGTTCCGCCGAGCAGGAACTGCTCGCGTGAGTTCGGCGCGCGGTAGGACGTGCCGTAGGTGCCGCGGAACGTCATCCAGTTGACCGGCTTGTAGATGCCCTTGACGCTGTAGGTCCACGCCGAGCCGTAATTGCTTTCTTCCGTCCAGCGCGCCGCGGCGTTGATGTTGAGGAGTTCAACGCCCGGCTGATCGGACAGGAGATCCGTATCGAGTTCAGTGAAGAACTCGTAGAGATCGCGCTTGCCTGTCGCGCCGCGGTCGGATGCGCGATTGTGAATGCGGCCGTCCCTGACGAATGCGGACGGATCGGAGTCAATCGCATCCTCGCGCCATTCGCCCCCGACAACGATCGAAAGCGGATTGTCGTTCCAGGGCAGCGTTGCAACTTGGCCTGTGACGAAGACCTGCGCGAGAGTTTGCTCGACGGTCGTGCGGAAATCGGCCGGAACAAAGAGATAGGCCGCCTCCTCCGGCGTGAAAAAGCCGCCGCCTTCGACATAAAGATTCGGCGCGAAGAGGTTCACCGGAACGCAAGGGGTCACCTGCGGAACCGTGCCGCCGCAGGTCACCGTGCCGTCCGGATTGCGGACCGACGTGTTGAGAGAAAGTTCGAGGCGATCCTGGTCGATGCCCTGGAACGAATCCGTGCCTGTCGAACGCGAATAGCTGCCCGAAGCCTCCCAGGTGAAGCCGCCAAACCCCAGAACGCCGTCAAGCCAGGGAAGTTCGCCCTTGAGGCCGCCGACAAAGCGAAACTGCGAGACCTCCGTTTCGCGCGAGTCGCGATCGCCATTGATATTGAGGATCGGCTGAATGTCGCCGATCGATCCGAAGTTCACTCCGAAAATGGCGAGGCAGTTCACGCCGTTCGGGTTGATCGGATAATCGTCCGACGCATCGCCCGGCGTCCCATTGTCGGCAAGATCGATGTTGCACGGATTGAACGGGTTCGTCGCCGGCACGTTGTTGAAGAACTGCGCGCCGGGCGAGTATTGATGCGTCTGTCGATTGGAATACATCGCTTCGAAGAATGGCGTGATATTGCCGCCCTTGCCGGTGTCGTATTCGCCATAGGCGTAGATCGAGAAGGTTTGATTGTCAGGAAGGAAATCGCCGTTCTGCGCCGTCTCGCTCGCGTCATAGGCGTAGAACGGATCCTTGAAGTCGACATCTTGAAGCCCGTCGCCGTCGAAGTCGAAGGTCGATCCCAACTGCGTTTCCGAAAAATTCGGAATGAAGATGTTCGACGTCCCCGGCGTGTAATAGACGGAGCCGAATCCGATCGGAATGAAGATGCGGTTCGTCAGCGGGAACTGAACGCATTCATTGATCGTAACGCCGGGATTGTAGTTAATGTCCTGATTGAGGATGCGCCCGTCCGGCGTGTAGTAAAGCTCCTGCTCGCAGCGGCCGAGAAAATCGCGCTGGCTGCGGGCGACGCGGTTGTTGGTCTGATATTCCGCGCCGAAGCCGACGAAGCCGTTGTCGCCGGACATCCCCCAGGAAGCCGCGACCGTGTATTGCTCGCCGCCGCCCTGCAAGGGAAGCGCCGCGTCGGCGTCGATCTGGAAGCCGTCGAAATCCCGGCGCAGGATGACGTTGGCGACGCCCGCGATCGCGTCTGATCCGTAGACGGATGAAGCGCCGTCGAAGAGACTTTCGATCCTGTCGATGAGGATCGTCGGAATGAGGCTGATGTCAGGCGTCGTCGGGGCGCCGCCAACGCCGGCCGGCGCCATGCGGCGGCCGTTGATGAGGACGAGCGTCCTCTCCGGGTCAAGGCCGCGGAACGAGACCTGCGTCGCGCCGGGGCCGTTATCGAGAACGAACGGGATGAAGGACTGGTCGATCTGGAAGCCGGTCGATTGCGGCGAGGTCTGCAAGATCTCGTCGATATCGAGAAGTCCGGATTCCCGCGCGATGTCGCCCTGCACGACCTGGACCGGCGCGGCGCTGGTGAATTCCTTCTTCGCAATGCGCGAGCCCGTGACGACGATCGTGTCGGTCGGCTCTGTGGAGCCGTCCTCGGTCGCCGCTGTCGGGACCTGGTCGACTTGATCATCCTGCGCCGCTGCGCCGCCGGCCGCCGCAATTGTCGCTAGCGACGCCCCCATTGCAAGCGCGAGCCTTAATACCGCGAGATTTCGCGGCCCGTTGATTTTCTTTGACATTGTAGCCCCTGCTGTCTGCCTCGTTGACGAGCGACATCCGCAGGCGGCCGATTGATAGTCCCCAGCCCTTCAAACTCATCCGGCCTTATGTTGGCCGGTTGCAGCGACTTTATGGGTTGTCATCGGAATGTCAATCAAACGGCGCGATTTGCCCCAACGGGGAGCGCCGACCGCGTCCTTTCCGCCTCAGGCCCCGACCGGCGCCGCCCCCTTCACCTTCGCCCAGTCGCGCTTCACCCCGGTGAGGAGCAGGAACGGCGCTGCAACAAAGAGCGAGGAGTAGGTGCCGACGATAATGCCGAACATGATGGCGAAGCAGAAACCCCGGAGCACCTCGCCGCCGAAGGCGACGAGCGCGGCGAGCGCAAGGATCGAGGTGCCGCCGGTGACGACCGTCCGCGTCAGCGTTTCATTGAGCGAAAGGTCGATAAGCTCCGCGAGCGGCATTTTCTTGTATTTGCGGAGGTTCTCCCGGATTCGGTCGTAGACGACGACGGTGTCGTTCACCGAATACCCGATGACGGTGAGGATCGCGGCGACGACGTTGAGATCAAAGCTGAACTGGAAGAGCGCAACGAGGCCGATCGTGATGACCGTGTCGTGAATGACGCCGAGGACGGCGCCGGCGCCCCACTGAAACTGGAAGCGAAAGGCGATGTAGGCGAGCATCATCGCGGTCGCGAGGCCGACCGCCGTGACGCCTCGCTGGACAAGCTCGCCCGATACGGTCGGGCTCACGGCCTCGCGACGGTCGAAGACGACATCGGCGCCGAGCGTTTCGCGCATC
>JBMOOR010000005.1:0-4383 GCA_049324555.1 Pseudomonadota bacterium
GGGCTCGTCGATCTCCTCGCCGAGCGATGGGGCTATGTCGACCGGATGTGGGAATTGAAGCGGGCGGAGGCCGCTCAGGCGAATGTTCCCTGGCGCAACCGCGCGGTGATTGAGAAAGTGCGGGCCCGGGCGGCGGAAAAGGGACTGCCGCCAGAAATGGCCGAGGCGCTTTGGCGCCAGCTGATCGGATGGGGGATCCAGTATCAGGACGAACGCCTGCGCGATGGCTGAAACTGTCGAAGATCATTTCCGAGAGCCGTTGGCGCCGGTAGGCTCCTCCTATGACCGACCCAACAATCGCCGACGACATCAATCCGACTATCGGCGCCATGCTGCGATCAGCGCGCGATTTCCTGGCGCACGAGCATTCGCTGTTCAGGACGCTCGACCTCAGACCGATCCTCATCGGCAAAGGCAAGGCGGCCTTTTCGATGGCGCTTCCCGGCGAATTCGCCAGGGCGGACGGGATGATCCACGGCGGGCTCCACACGATCATCCTCGATTCAATCTTCGGCCTGACAGTTTTCACCGCGCTCGAAGACATCAAGCCGATCGCCACGATTAATCTGCGAACCGACCAGGTCGCGGCCGCCGAAATCGGCGCGCGGGCGGTCTGCGCTGCGCAGTGCGAGGCGATCCGCGACGATGTCGCCTTCGTATCCGGACGGCTGACGCTCGAATCGGGCGGCGCGCTGCTCGCAAGCGGCGCCGGCGCGTTCATGATCGGAACCAAAGGGCCCATGAAGGGGATGCGCCTGTGAGCGGGCATCAAGAGCGCCTTCGCGCCTTTGCAGCGGCTGCGCCGATTTCCGGCTGGCTCGGCCTCAGCCTCGATGAGATCGGCGACGATCTGCGCTTTCGCCTCGGCTTCAACGAAGCCCATATCGGCAATCCGGCGATCCGCGCGCTGCATGGGGGCGTCATTGCGACGTTCCTCGAATTTGCAATGCAGGCCGAACTTGCGGCGCGCACTCAAAAGACGGTTTCGACGATCAGCCAAGCAATCGACTATCTGTCTTCCTCGCGTGCGGAAGATATGACGGCGCGCGTCAAGCTGCTGCGGGAAGGAAGGCGCGTCGCCTTCCTCGAAGCGAGCGGATGGCAATCGGATGAAACCCGCCTTGTCGCAGTCGCGCGCTGCTGCCTCAAACTCGGCTAGAAATTTCAGGCAAGTCGCCCTAACAAACCCATCGACGCTCCCGACACCGGCGTCGCCCGAATTCCGGAGCGTTTTTCCATGGACTGGATATCGATCGCCGGCGGCCTAGGCGTTCTGACGCTCGGAGCCGAGCTCCTCATTCGCGGTTCGACCGAAATCGCCCGCCGCGCCGGCGTGTCGGAATTGCTGATCGGCCTCACTCTCATTGGCTTCGGCACTTCGACGCCGGAACTTGTCGCATGCGTCGAGGCCGCCCTCGTCGGTTCTCCCGGCGTCGCCGTCGGCAACGTCGTCGGATCGAACATCGTCAACATCCTTTTCATTCTCGGCATGTCGGCGCTGATTGCGCCGTTTGCGGTCGACAGGAAATCATTTGCCCGCGACGGCGTCGTCGTCCTCATTGCAACGATCGCCATGATCGGCGTCTCGATGACAGGCGAATTCAACAGGCCGGCCGGATGGGCGTTTCTCGCCGCCATCGCAGGCTATATCGGCTACGCTTACTTCACCGAGCGCCGGAGGCCCGATACGCCGAAAGCCGAGCTGCATGCGACTGCGGGCGCAAAAGCGGCGGTCGGACCAAAGTCGCTGCCGCTTGACTTCATATTCGTTTGCGTTGGGCTTGTGTTGCTGATCGTCGGCGCCAAATTTCTCGTGACCGGCGCGATCAACATCGCGGGGAGATTTGGGGTCTCGGAAACGATCATCGGCCTGACGATTGTCGCGATCGGCACCTCGCTTCCCGAACTCGTCACGTCGATCGTCGCGGCGATCCGCGGCAAGTCGGCGCTCGCGCTCGGCAATGTCGTCGGGTCGAACATTTACAATCTCTTCGGCATTCTCGGCGTCACCGCCGCCATTCACCCGGTCAAGGCGCCGGCGGAAATCGTCGCCTTCGACAATTGGGTGATGCTTGGCGCGACGTTGCTCATGATCCTCTTCGTCGTCACGAAAAGCCGCCTCAGCCGCGCGGAAGGCGCGTTCATGGTCGCCGCCTACCTCGCCTATGTCGGCGTCCTGATCGCCAAGGCCTGAAAAAAGAGGGCTCCCGCGAGGGAGCCCATTCAGGGTGCAAGAGTACGCAACTTTATACATAGACTCTGACCAGACGCCCCCTCAGGCGTCACAAGGATCCAAGCAGCGCAACAGGATCGACCGCTTTCAGATTCTGCCGGATTTCGAAATGGAGCTGCGGTTCTTTCGCAGAACCCGTTTGTCCGACCTTGGCGATCGCCTGGCCTTTGCGCACGCGGTCGCCCTTCTTCACCAGCATCGCATCATTGTGCGCGTAGGCGGTGACGAAGCCGTCCTCGTGCTTGATCAGCAGAAGATTGCCATAGCCTTCAAGTTCGGAGCCGCGATAGACAACCTCGCCGTCGGCGGCGGCGCGCACCGGCGTTCCGACGGGCGCGGCGATATTCACTCCGTCATT
Organism: Pseudomonadota bacterium; assembly: GCA_049324555.1. Classification (GTDB taxonomy): domain Bacteria; phylum Pseudomonadota; class Alphaproteobacteria; order Caulobacterales; family Parvularculaceae; genus Amphiplicatus. Next base: position 2,592 of record JBMOOR010000005.1, read on the forward strand.
GCGCTTGCCCGCGGTCGAAAGCCCGTAAGAGCCGATGATCGCACCCTTGACCGGCCAGTCGAAAAGGCTCGCCGGTTTTGCCGGCGTATCGCCGTAGGAAACGGTGCGCGCAAGATCAGCGACATCGCCCGCGATCGTCGCTTCGCGTTGCGGCGCAGGGAGGGGCGCCGCGCCCGACGCGCCCGGAATGCGCAAGGACTGGCCGATTTTCAACTCGTAAGGCGGACGCAACCTGTTCGCATCCGCAAGGATGGCGACGCTTATTCCCGTCGCGCGCGAGATCGAATAGAGCGTGTCGCCCGGACGAACGACATGCGCCGCTTCGCGCAAGGCGGGCGAAGGAGCGGCGGAGGCGTTCATCGGCCGCGCCTCAAGCGAAGCGTGAGACGGCGGCACAGCGCTCGCTGGAACGCGGATGATTTGCCCGACCGACAAGGCGTAAGGCGGCGCGAGACTGTTCAGCGCGATGATCGATTGCGGCGAGGCGCCGGTGCGGCGCGAGATCGCGTAAACGGTGTCGCCCGGAAGCACGGTCACCTGCCCCGGCAATTGCTCCGCAGGCTGATCGACGAGGGGCGCATCGGCCTGCGCGAGATAGACCGGCTCTGCGTCATATCTGAACCGGCCTTCGCGCGCGGTCTCCGTCACCGGCGTCAAGGGCGCGAGCCGCGATGACGCGACCGCCGGCGAAAATCCGGAATCATAAACAGGCGCCGATGCGTAATTTGCGGCGACGCGGCGTTCGGCGTCGATCTCTCGCGGCGAATTGTAGATGCGCGCGGTCGAGGCGTAAGGCGCCGTTCCATAGACGACGGGCGCGTGATTGTGCGAGCCGCAGGCTGCGAGCGCGCTTGTCGACATGAGCGCCAGCATCTGCGAAAGCCTCAGCATCACCGTCTCCTTGCCCCGTTTACCTTGCGGTAACCATTGACTTTGTTCGGTTAATAACAGGTTAAGAATCCGAATCACAGCGTCCCCGCCGGCCCGTTAAGCAGCGCGGCGAGGCGCACGCGCGAGTCCTCGTGCGTCAGCGCGAGGTGCAAAGGCGTGATCGAAATCCGCCCGTCATAAACGGCGCGGAGGTCGACGCCTTCGGGCGGATTGGAGAGCGAGCCCTCATAGCCGTACCAATAATATTTCCCGCCGCGAAGGTCCTGCCGCTCCTCGATAAAGAGCATGAAGTCGTCGCGATGGCCCTGCCGCGTCACTTCAACGCCCGCAATGTCATCGGGATCGCGGTCCGGGAAATTGATGTTGATGACGACGTCGGACGGCCAGCCGGCGACGAGGAGTTTCCTGATGATCGGCGGCGCATGGCGTTCAGGCGTCGCCCAACGCGCCTTGTCGCGCTGAAGCCTAGCAAGCGAGAGCGCGATCGACGGGATGCCGAGCGACATGCCCTGAAAGGCGCCGGCGATCGTGCCGGAGACGGTGACATCCTCGGCGAGATTTTGCCCGTTGTTGACGCCCGAGAGAACAAGATCGGGCGCCTTGTCGCCGAGGAGCTTGTGCGCGGCCATCATCACCGCGTCGGACGGCGTTCCGGATACGGAGAAACGGCGCGGATCGTATTCGCGAATGCGGATGGGATTGGCGAGCGTCAGCGCGCGCGCGGCGCCCGATTGTTCTTCATGCGGCGCGACAACCCAGACGTCGTCCGAAAGCGCGCGCGCGATCTTGACGAGGCTTTCAAGCCCTTGCGCGTGGACGCCGTCGTCGTTGGTGCAGAGGATGCGCATGGCTCAGGCGGGAATCGGGAATCGGGAATCGGGAATCGGGGATTGCGGCCTCG
>JBMOOR010000006.1:0-4372 GCA_049324555.1 Pseudomonadota bacterium
AGGATTACGAGAAGATCGGCGCCGACGATTTGTGCCGCGTGCGCGGCGAGCCGGTCGTTGTCGCCATAGCGGATTTCCGCAGTCGCGATCGTGTCGTTTTCATTGACGAGCGGCAACGCGCCAAGTTCGAGCAAGGTCGAAAAAGTCGCTCGCGCATTGAGATAGCGCCGGCGATTCTCCGTGTCCTCGAGCGTCAGAAGAATTTGCGCAACATTGACGCCGTGCCGATCAAACGCGCGCTGCCAAGCGCCGACGAGCGCCGCCTGTCCCGCCGCAGAGGCCGCCTGTTTCTCGTCGAGTCTCAGTGCGCCCTTGAGGCCGAGCCGCATCCGCCCGAGCGCGATCGCGCCCGAGGTGACGATGACGACTTCCCGCCCCTCGCGGCGAAGATCCGCAATGTCATCAGCGAGCGTGGCGAGCCATTCCTCGCGCACGGGGCCCTTATCGTCGCACAAAATCGCCGAGCCGACCTTGACGACAAGGCGGCGCGCGGCGCGGAGCGCGCCCTCGGCGTGACTGGCGTTCGCGGCGGTCATGAAAGAAGCTTATGCTGAAACCGCCGCCAGCGTTAAGCCGCCGGTTGCAAGGTCGCCCGCGCTCCGCGCGCGCCTGATTTCCCCGAGATCGCCGAGAATGCTTTCAACCGTCGGTCGCCGCCCGGCGCCCTTGCCGCGGCATTCGACGAGGCGCCCGTCGGAGAGAAGCAGCCGCAATGCGTTCGCTTCCCATTTAGCATTGGAAAAGAGCGGGTCGTCATCCTTGCGCACAAAGCGGAGTGAGGCCCTGATCGCGCCGCCTATGCCTTTTTCAAGCCGCGCAAGCTGTGTCCAGCGCCCGCCTTCTCGCACAAGGGCGGCCGCTTTTTCAGCGTCGAGCGCTTCGATCTCGATCGCATCTGGATCGATCTCGCGACCGAAGGCTGTATAACCAAGGATCGCGAGCTTGGCCCTCGCATCAGCGCCAGAAAGGTCCGCCGAAGGATCAGGTTCCGCAAAGCCCGCTTTCTGCGCCGCGCACACCGCGTCGGGGAAGGCGACGCCATGCGTGAGCGATGTCAATATGAAATTGACGGTTCCGTTAAGCGCCGCCTCGATCGAACGGACTTCTCCGCCTGCGCGAGCGCGAGCGACTGTCTCAAGCAGCGGCGCGCCGCCGCCGACCGCTGGCGAATAATGGAAAGCCGCGCCCGAGTTCGCGGCAAGCCGCGCCAACGCCTCTATTCCTCCCGCGATCGCCTGCTTGTTCGCAGTGACGACGCTGACGCCGCGCTGAAGCGCCGCCTCAATGAGCGCGCGGCCCGCATTCCCATCGGGAAGCGCATCGATGACAACATCCGGCTTTGTCGCGAGAAACGCTTCGAGATCGTTTGTCGTTTGCTCAATCTGCAGCGTGGAACGATCCTTGAACGGCTCACGCACCAGCGCGGCGCATAAATCGTAATCGGCGTTCTCGCGCGAAAGGCGCAAAGCGACGCCCTCACCGATCAGTCCGAGCCCGGCGACCGCAACCCGCAGTTTCTCCGCTTTTCTCGAACGCGAAGGCGTTTCTCCACGCGCGGAGACGAGCGTTCCGTCATCGCCGTTGAGCCGCAGCACGCGAATTGCAACGCCGTGCGACGCGGCGAATTCGATCGCCTTCGGCTGCAGGAGCTTGCCCGCCACCTCTCGCGCGCCGTCCCAGTCAAGGCGGCGATAGCGAAGCGCCGCATCGCCCGCCTTCGCGGGGTCGCGATCGTAGACGCCGTCAACGTCCTTCATCAGCGTCGTCTCCGAAAGGCCAAGCGCGGACGCAAGAAAGACAGCGGTCAGATCCGATCCGCCGCGGCCGAGCAGGACGGGTTCGCCCGCCTCGCCGAGAGCGACAAATCCGGGGACGATGACGACATCGCGGCGGCGCAGCTCCTGACGGAGACCGCCTGCGTCGACCGCTTCGGGATGGGCGTTGTCAACCGGCCCGCCTGCTCGCAAATTGAGCGCGCGTGCGCCGAGGATGCGCGCGTCGAGCCCGACCGCTTCGCAGGTGATCGCAAGGAGGGCCGCGCTTCTTTCTTCGCCGAGAGAGATCAGACGCGGCGCGTGGCGCGACAGGGAACTCGCGCCCGCATCTCGCGCTTCGGCGATCAGCGCATCCGTCTCGCCCGCAAGAGCTGAGACAACGGCGACGACTTTCCGCCCCTCGCGCGCATAACGGTAGATTTCACTGACGACATCGGGAAGGTCCTCACGCGTGCGCAGGACGGAGGAGCCAAATTTCAGGACAACGACATTGACGTCGTCAGCCTCGTCATTCGCCGCGGCGGCGGGAGCATCGTCAAAATCAACACGCATGGGCTTCACTTTGTTTTCGGAGATAAGCGATGTTGGCGGAGGACGGCGCAGCGACGGAATCGAGCGCCGTGAAAATGTCGCGGACAAGGTCTTGCGGGTGTTCAAGGCCGATCGAGAAGCGGACGAGCCGGTCGGAAATTCCGGCCATCGCCCGCGCCTCCGGCGTCATTGCTGCGTGCGTCATCGTCGCCGGCGTGCACACGAGGCTCTCAAACCCGCCGAGCGATTCTGCGATCGTGAACACATTAAGCCCGCGAAGAACACCGAGCACGTCAACGTTTTCAGCGAATTCGACGCTCAGCATCGCGCCGAAACCTCTCTGCTGGCGGCGCGCGATGTCATGGCCGGGATGTGACGAGAGGCCTGGATAATAGACCTTCGAAACGCGCTCATCGGCGGCGAGCGCGGCGACAACGGCGCCCGCTGTTTCCTGCTGGCGCTCGATGCGCGGGAACAGCGTGCGAAGCCCGCGAAGGGTGAGGAATGAATCGAACGCCGCGCCGGTGACGCCGGTGCAATTCGCCCACCAGGCAAGTTCCGCCCCGAGCGCCGCATCGCGCGCGAGCACCGCGCCGCCGACAACGTCGCTGTGGCCGTTGATGTATTTCGTCGTCGAGTGAACGACGAGATCGCAGCCGAGCGAGAGGGGCTGCTGCAACGCCGGCGACAGAAACGTGTTATCGGCGACGACAATTGCGCCGGCGGACTTCGCCGCCGCTGCTGCGACTGCGATATCGGTAATTCGCAGGAGCGGATTGCTCGGCGTTTCGATGAGAACGAGTTTCGGCTTTCTTGCGAGCGCGGCGGAGAAGGCTGCGGGATCTGTCTGATTGACGAATTCGACGTTGAACTGTCCTCGCCGAGCCCGCGCCGACAGGAGGCGGAACGTGCCGCCGTAACAATCGTGCGGGGCAAGGACAAGTTCGCCCGGATTGACGAGATTGAGCGGCAGATCGACCGCGGCCATCCCCGTCGCGGTGATGACGCCGCGTTCGGCGCCTTCAAGCTCAGCGAGCGCGCGTTCGAGTTCGTTCCGTGTCGGATTGCCTGACCGCGAATAATCAAACGCGGGCTTTTCTTGCGGGTCGCGCCAGCCATAAGTCGCCGAGAGATAAAGCGGCGGCGACACAGCTCGATGCGCAGGGTCGGCGGCGACGCCCGCGGCGGCGGCGATCGTCTCGGGGCGATAAGTGATCGTCATGATTGAACTTCCTCGATGAATGATTTGATGACGGGGCCGATCGTCGCCGCTTCCTTCAGGAAGGCGTCATGGCCGTAGAGGGAATCAAATTCGAAGTAGCGTCCGTCGGCGACACTGCGCGCCAACCGCGCGATATCGTCCGCCGGCACCAGCCGGTCGCTCAATGAGGCGATGAAGAGCGCGCGAGATTCTATTTTCGACGCACCGATCGCGTGGCGATCGATTGAATCGGAGAGCGTTACATAGCGCTCCGGCGCCATCGCGTAAGCGTCGCCGCGCGCTATGAGGTAGTTGCAGACTTCGTAAGGATCGCCTGCCGTCTCGCCCGGCGCATGCGCAAAACGCGCCGCGAATTCCTCCGGCGTCCTGTAAGTCACCATTGCGAGCTGGCGGGCGAGCGAGACGCCCTCTTCCGCCGAGCCGACCCGGCGAGCGAATTCGACGATCCGGCGCTGGATGCCGCGCAGCGCCGTCGCCGCCGGGTGCGGGCGATCCGCCGCGGAGATCACGCAAAGCCGTTCGAGACAGCGCGGAAACTCTTCGGCGAAGGCGAGCGCGACCATGCCTCCATAGGAGGCGCCGACGAAGGCGCGGATCTTTTCGATTTTGATCGTCGACAGCGCCAGGGCCAGCGCGCGCGCCTGATCGCGGCTCGAAATCGTGCGCGCCGACTCTCCGGGATTGGGCAGGAAATCAAAGCCGATGACGCAGAATTTTGTGAGGTCGATCGCGCCGCCATCGCGGACAATGTCGCGCCACCAGCCTTGTTCCATTCGGGAGCGCGCCACCGCGCGGCCTGCGGAAATGCCGCCGGCGACCGCTATCGCGGGGCGTGCAGGATCGC
>JBMOOR010000007.1:0-4366 GCA_049324555.1 Pseudomonadota bacterium
GATCAACCCGGATTTCTTCCGCCTCAGGACTTCAACAGACTGAGGCCGGGTCTCAGCGAATTGAGATAAATTCGACCGATCAATTTCGGTCGACGGCAAATCGCGGCAGCCTCCAATGAGGCAGCCGCAATCGGAATCGCGCAATGACAGTCCTCACCGCCATCGGCCTCATGAGCGGAACGTCGCTTGACGGGATCGATCTTGCGATCCTGCGGACGGACGGCGAGGCTGTCATCGAACATGGGCCGACGCATTTTGCGCCCTACAGCCGCGACCTCAAGATCTTCATCCGCCGCGCGATCAAGGCGGCGGTCGAAGGACGCGACGGCGCCGCCGATATCGGCAAGGCGTCCGGCGAAGTAACCGCCGCGCATGTGATCGCCGTCGCCGAACTCCTCGAAAAGGCGGGGCTGAAGAGGACACAGATCGATATCATCGGTTTTCACGGACAGACGATCCTGCACCGCCCGAAGAGAACCCCCGAAAACGCCGGCCGCAGCTGGCAGATCGGCGACGGCAAGACGCTCGCCGAAGAAACGAGGATCGACGTCGTCTCGGATTTTCGCGCCGCAGACATCGCGGAGGGCGGCGAGGGCGCGCCGTTCACGCCCGTCTATCACGCTGCGCTCGTGCGCGAGCTCGCCCGCGATCACGCAGTCGGCGTCATCAATCTCGGCGGCGTCGCCAATATCACGTTCGTTCCGCGCGAGGGCGGCGATCGCGACCTCATCGCGTTTGACTGCGGACCAGGCAATGGGCTTATCGATCAGTGGGTGGAGCTGAAAACCGGCGAGGCGATGGACAAGGACGGCGCGCTGGCGCGGTCCGGTCAGGTTCACACCGACATTTTACGAATGATGCTTCTCAATCCGTTCGTCCGCCGGACGCCGCCAAAATCACTCGATCGCTACGATTTCAAGATCGATCCGGTCATCGGGCTTTCCGTCGCCGATGGCGCAGCGACGCTGACCGCATTCACCGCGGCATGCGCGCGCGTCTGTGGCGTTTCTTCCCGAAGTTCCGGGCGAGTGGATCGTCGCGGGCGGCGGGCGGCGCAACTTCGCGATGATGGAGGCGCTTCAGAAAGCGCTCGGCGCCGACGTGCATTCCGCCGAGGCGGTCGGCTGGCGCGGCGATGATCTCGAAGCGGAGTGTTTCGCTTATCTCGCCGTGCGGTCGCTCAGGAAATCGCCGTTCAGTTTCCCGAAGACAACGAGGGTTCCACGCCCGATGCGGGGCGGGGTTCACCATCGGGCGCCCGTATAGGGCGAATCGGCATTTTCCGCTGGCCCCTTGCGGGCGGCTCCTGCTATCTGGCCCGAGAATGGAAGCGGACTGAGCGAATCGTTCGCTGCGGCCGGTGGAGATGCGATAATGGATCAATTCCGCGCGGAGGTGGAACGAGTTTTCCAGCAATTTCCGGAGTACGCGTTGAACGCCCTGATCGCGTTCGGGCTCCTCATTGCGGCGCTGGTGGTCGCACGCGTCGTGTCGGAGTTTGTGAGAAAGCGAGTCGATCGATCCAGCATCGGCATTGCGGCCAATAGGGAAGCGATTGGTCCGGATTCGCCTTCGCTCGGCAAGTCGCTTGGATCGGCCACGTTCTGGATCATTTTCCTGCTCTTCATTCCGTGGATTCTAATGTACCTCGGCCTGTCCGAGACGCTGGCCCCTCTCAACAACATGGTGACGACCGTTTTCAATTACATGCCGCGTGTCATCGGCGCGGGGGTGATTTTGGCGATTGGCTTCGTCATCGCGACCGCGGCGCGGCGCGCCGTTACGAGCCTTCTCTCAGCGGCGCCGATCGATCACGCGGCAAAACGGGTCGAGATCGGCGACCTGATCAAGGGCACCGAAATCGCCCGCGCGTTCGGACTGATCACCTATGTGGGGATCCTCATTCCGACGTTCATAATCGGCCTTGAAGCGCTTGCGATTGCGTCGATTTCGCAACCCTTGACGTCGATGCTTGAGACGATACTCGGCGCCATTCCGAGCATCATCGCGGCTGTCCTCGTTCTGTTCGTTTTCACCCTGTTCTCCCGGGCGGTGCGGTCGCTGGTCATATCGGTCCTCACGGGCGTCGGATTTGACAAATTCTGGGACGAGCTTGGCCTCGCGATCGATCAGAATCACGACGCCACAGCAAAACCGATGCGGCGAACGGCGCTCACGCCGACTGTCGTCGTCGCCAATATTACAATGGCCGCAATGCTTATTGTCGGCGCGATCACCGCCGCGCAGCAACTCAATATTGAGCCTGTTTCGACAGCGCTGACGGAGATTCTCGCTGTCGGCGGCAAGATATTGCTCGGTTCCGTAGTGATCATCGCCGGCATTCCTGTCGCGCGGTTTGTCGGAAACCTGATCCGCCGCGCCGGCGATGCGCGATCCGAATTCACCGCGACGGCGGTTGTTTGGGGCATCTTGGTCCTGGTGACTGCGATCGGGATCCGCGAAATGGGCCTCGGAGAGGACATCATCTTCGCAGGCTTTGTCATCATCCTCGGCGCCGTCGCGCTCGCTTCCGCGCTCGCTTTCGGCATCGGCGGGCGCGGTGCGGCTGCGCGCTTTCTTGAACGGCTCGACCGCGAGTCGGATGAATAGCGAGGCGGGCTCGGTGTTCCGGCCTGATGCTTTTAAGCGGCGGCCTTATTAGGCTTTCTTCTTCAGGAAGCCTGCCAGCGACGCAAGCACGCCGCCGCCGACCCCGCCTTCCAGTACGGACTGGATCATTTGCATCGTTTGATCGCTGCCGAGGAGGGCGCCAAGCCCCGCCGCATCAGCCCCTGCGCCCGCGCCGACGCCGCCGACAACGCCGGCGATGACCCGCATCAGCATGCTTTGATGCTTGCCGCCGAGATATTGCGAGACAAGCGGCCCAAGAACTGCGCCGCCGACGCCATTCAACAAGAGTGCTGTCATGTCCATGGAGTTCTGACCCTCTCTGCCGACTTTCCTCTGCGAATATTACTCAGTGTGCGGGCTGCGCGTCGAGGGCGCAGGCTTGCTGCGTATGCGAAGGATCGACGTCCGGAAACGCTTGATCCGCCGCTTCACAGCGGGTCAAATGCGGCTATAGGCGTTTGCGGCGCAGCAATTTGCGCGAGGCGCGTTCCCGATGAACCGCCGTCGCGCCGCAGGCATTCGTATTGCGTTCTGAGCGGGGTCGAATTGCGTGATCAGGATTGGGGTATCCGGCCATCGTCGGCGTGAAGGCGCGGACTGGGATTGGGTTCGCGCGCGGATGAAGGAAACGATCGTCAGCATCGGGAACGTCTGCGGCTACACCTCGCTCGCGCCGGGCGCCGATCAGATATTCGCCGAAACAATCCTTGAGGAGGGCATGCGCCTCGTCGCTGTCGTCCCCGTCTGCAACGGCCGGGCGGAGCTTGAGATCGGCGCGCGGGCCGAATTCGATCGCCTCTGCGCCGAGGCTGCGGAAGTCATCCGCGTTGAAGGCGCAACGCCCGATGAAGCGTTCTACGAGGCTGGTAAGAAAGTGGTCGAAGCGAGCGATCGCATGATCTTTGTCTGGGACGGCGGCGCCTCGCGCGGGCTCGGCGGCACCGCCGACGTTGTCGAGCATGCACGCGCATGCGCCAGAACAGGCCTTGTTTTCGACCCGATCCGGCTCACCGTCCGCGATTTCGAATGATCGGGACTTGGGCGTTGAATCGTTTGACAGGCCGCCGCCCGCCCGCTGGCGGCGGCTCAATTTTGTCGCGAGAGCGCTTTACTCGCTCTTGGATTTTTCGGTCGCCGCAGCGTCCTCAGCGGGAGGGGCCGGGGCAAGCATCGACGCGTGATCGACGATGTATTTCCACCCATCCTTGGTCTTCACCGAAACGTCGAGATAACGGCCGTGCCAGGCGACAGGCTCGCCGCCGCTGACGGGCGTCGCCGCCATCGTCCACAGGCCCCATGCCGCATGGCTCTTCTTGTCGGGCGCATGATGCCCCTTGCGGTCAAGCGAGGCGGTAAAGCCGTCATAGCCGTCGAAGAACTGCCGCCATGTCGCTGCAATCTCCGCGCGCCCTTTTTGCACAGAGCCGGACGGATCGTAGCTGTCGGCGTCCTCCGTATAGAGATTGGCGAGAGCGTCCGCGTCTTCGGCGACGACGGCGGCGACAAAGGCGTCCGCAAGGGCTTCCGGCGATTTTTGTGCGAAAGCCGGAACGGCGGCGAGCGTGAGCGCCGCGCAGAGCATGAATTTCATTGTTTTCTCCCGTTGAAGATGCAAGTCTACTGATCAACGCAACAGGGTCGAGATTTTAGACCGGTCCTCGCCATCCGGCAAACGCGAGGGCGCCGCTCCCGCTAATAACGAGCATTTGTCGTCGTCAGCGCGCCTTCGGCATAG
>JBMOOR010000008.1:0-559 GCA_049324555.1 Pseudomonadota bacterium
CATTCCGACTGCGTGATGGATAATTTGATTGGCGACGAAGCGGAGCGCTGGCGCGACCTATCCCGCGAGCCGAACGCCTGCATCCACCTCTACGGCAAGCGCGACGCTTTGCCTGGACGCAAGATGGGCCATGTGACGCGGATAGTTCCCCTCTCCCGCTTGCGGGAGAGGGGTCAGGGGTGAGGGGCCGTCATGCGCGCCCCGCTCAAACGCCCCGTCCCATCCAATAGGGCGGATCGCTCGCCGGGAATGTTTCGCGCAGCGCTTCGTCGACCTTGGCTTCCTGTCGAGCGCGGTCGACCGCGGCGCCCGGATAGCGCATCTTCGCCAGCCAGCCGAACACGCCTTCGGGATCGAAACCGGACTCGCGCGCCTTGGCTTTCAGTTTTTCAAACTGCATGACGTTTTCAATCCGGGCGCGGAGGAATTCCTTCGTCGCCGTTTCTCCTTCGGTCTCATCGGCGAACCAGCGGGCCATGGTCGAAGAAAGAACGCCGGAGAGAATCGCTCGCTTTGAATAGAAATTGAAATCGGTCGAGGGATCCCCGATCGCGCGCCA
>JBMOOR010000008.1:569-4348 GCA_049324555.1 Pseudomonadota bacterium
CCGCCGCGTTCCAGACAAGCCGGACGCCCGCCGGCGCATTCAAGGGAAGCGCCAAAAACGCCGCGGCGCGCCTCGCGGCTTCCTTGTGGGGCCTCAGATACGCAATCCGCGCCTCGACGCCCAACGCGACCTTTTCGCGGATCTTGAGCGCCTTCGCCGCCTCGCCCTTCAGGGCGCTCGCCGCAGCCTTGTCCGCCTCGTTTGACCAGTATTCGACGAGGCCCGCCGCCCCTCCAGGGAAGGCCGCCGCAAGCTCGGCGGGGCTGACGCCCGCCTCCACGGCCGCCTTGCGCAGCATCAGAGGAGTGAACCCCTCAAAAACCGCCGCCTTGAGGGCTGTCGGAAGGAGCCGCGCACGAACGGAATCGAACGGATCAGGGGCGTCGTTCATTGGGAAACACCGATTTCTGCATTATGCGGCCAATATGGACAGGATCAGCCCCTTTTGGTATAGGCCCGCTCGCCGCGGGTCGAATGCCTCGCCCCGGGGCGTTGGCGTTTTCGGTGCGTCGCGGCCAGCCGGGAGTTCCCGGGCCCGTGGCGTTTTTGTTTCAAAAGGAGGGTATTCCCCTGGTTCAGATCGTTGTCCGCGACAATAACGTCGAGCAGGCGCTCCGCGCTCTCAAAAAGAAGATGCAGCGCGAAGGCACTTTCCGCGAAATGAAGCGCCGCAAATTCTACGAAAAACCCTCCGAAAAGAAGGCTCGCCAGAAGGCGGAAGCCGTTCGCCGCGCCCGCAAGCTGATTCGCAAGAAGCTGCAGCGCGAAGGCGCCGTATAGGCCGGCCCCGCCGCCGGCCTTTCCCGCTTTCCAATTCCTTAGATTTCCGCAGCAGAATCGGCTTGAGGAATCCGCCGTATCCTGTTCTTTTCAGGGATGTTCAGGAGTTCCGGAGAAAGCCATGAAATTCGCATCCATCCTCGTAGTCGCCTGCCTCTTCCTCGCATCCTGCGAGACCGTGAAGGGCGTCGGCCGCGACATTGAAAACGCCGGCGAGGCGATCGACGACGCGGTCGATGACTGAGCGCGGGACGCATCTGCGCCCGCCATGCCGCACCCTGATGAAAAATTCACAAGACCGCGATAATTACCGGCTGAGGGGTTAGGCATTCTGACCGCACGCAGTTTAGCATGCGGCGTTGGGAGAGTTTGACGCAATTGTCCGGTCAGGGGGTCTTGAGCGTGATCAGTTCGTTTCGTGCAATTCAGGGTTTGTGGGCGGCGATCCTTGGCGCTTCCGCCCTGATGATCGCAGCGCCCGCCGGCGCGCAGCAGAACATCGACGAGCCGCGGCTCGACCCGATCTTCGGCGAGGCGCCGCCCGAGCGCCCCGACGATCGCGAGCGCATCACCAACGACGAGGAATTCGATCAGGACAAGGGCTGGCATCCCTTGCGCGATTTCGTCGGCGTGCTGACGTTCCTAGCGCCGTCGAACACCGATCTTTCGCTCGGCGTCGGCCCCGAATACCGCCCGGACTATTTCGGCTCGGACGATTTCAAATGGGTTGCCGACCCTGAAGTTTACGTGAAGTTTCGCAACTTCGTCTTCCTCGACAATGACGGCGCCGACATCGCCCTCTTCGGCTTTTCCGGTTTCAGCTTCGGCCCTTCGATCCGCCTCGTCGGCGATCGCGACGAATCTGACAATGTTGCGTTGACCGGCCTTGGCGACATCGACCACACATTCGAGGTCGGCGGCTTCGCCGCAACCAAATTCGTCGACCGCTTCCTGTTCCGCTTCAAGATCCGCAAGGGCGTCGTCGGAGGTCATGACGGGCTGATCGTCGATGCGGCGGGGACGGCGCTTCTCTTCCGCTACGGCCGGTTGTCGACATCGGTATCCGCGAACGCAAGCTGGATCGGCGAGCGCTACGCAGACACCTATTTCTCCGTAACGCCAGCACAGTCGCTCGCGTCCGGGCTCCCGGTTTACGACGCGCCGCGCGGCATGCGCGACATCGGCGGCAGCTTCAACGCCTATATCAACGTCGGCAAGCGCTGGTCGCTGAACCCGTACGTCTCCTACAGCTACATTTTCGATGATTTCGCCAATACGCCGATCATCGCGCTCTACGGCGACCGGAACCAGTATCGCGCGGGCTTTCACCTGATGCGCGAATTCAATCTGAAGTGGCGCTGACGTCGTCCGCAATTCCGCTGCGGCCGATCTCCTACGCTTTCGGCGGGCGGACCTTCACCGGCTTTCTCGCTGACGGCTCCGACGGGCGCGCCGCTCCGGGCGTTCTTGTCGCGCATGAGGGACCGGGCGTCACTGCGCACATCAAGGAGCGAACGGCGAAGCTCGCCGCGCTCGGTTTCATCGCCCTCGCGCTTGACCTTTACGGCGTCATCGATCCGACGCTCGATGAGGCGAGGGAGTTCGTACGGACGCTTCGCGCCGATCCCGATGAGCTGCGAGGCCGGACAAGTGCGGCGCTTGATGTTCTAAAAGCGCAGCCGGGCCTCGATCCGGCGAGGATCGCCGCCGTCGGTTTTTGTTTCGGCGGAACCGCCGTTCTCGAGCTTGCGCGTTCGGGCGCCGATGTCGCCGCCACGGTCGGCTTTCACGCCGGGCTCGATACGCTTCGCCCCGGAGACGCGAAAAACGTTCGCGGGCCGGTCCTCGTCTGCATGGGCGCTGATGACCCGATCATCACGGCGGATCAGCGCGCAGCCTTCGCCGGGGAGATGACGAAGGGCGGCGTCGACTGGCGGATGATCGTCTATGGCGGCGCCGGCCACAGCTTCACGAACCGCGATATCGACGCATTCGGCTTTCCGGGCTTTGCATACAATGAAAGCGCGGACCGCCGGTCATGGGCCGCGATGCGGTCTTTCTTCGCCGAGGCGTTCGAGTAGAGCGTCGGGCGCACGCATTCGCGCCCCCGGCGGCGTCACGAAGGACATGAAGGATTTTTTGCTCCTCCCGTCTTCGCCCTTCGTGACGGCCTGTCGGCCTCCTCACGGTGAAGGCGGAAGGGCGTCGCGCAATTGTCCGCACATCGCCGTTCATTCGTCGCCCGCGCACCCCCACGAATCCAGCATTCATGCGGGCCGCAGCGTCTTTGTACGGATATTCCGTATTCGCGTTAACCATGACCATGCGGCGAGCGAAGGCGCGCGCAAAACGGGCCGCGCGTTGGAATTTCCGTGTGAGACGCAATCAGGGATCGCCGCCTCACCCCGTTCACTTGTCAAAGAGCCGCGACGCCGAAAGACGCCGCACATCGGTAGTTTAACGTCAGAGATCGGAATTTCCGTCGCTCTTTCAAGCGGCGATTTGCGTGTATTTTCGCAGGCGAATTCGCGTGCGGAGCCAAACGCGAGCGCGCGCTCACCGAACTATCGCCCCGGACGATAGTCGCGCGTCGCTTCGGCGAGCGCCTCTTCGAGCGTCATCGCCGGCGTCTTCCACTGTTCCTCAGCGAAGAGCGGCGCCTGATCGGCGTAATGGGGCGAGGATTGATCGAGCGTTGCGGCGCCGAACTGATGGACGGTGCGCAACTTTCTCGCGCCGTCCGGCGTCCATTCGGCGACCATGATATAAGTGTCGCCCGCAACCGCCGTCGCCTCGCCTTTCGCGAGGTCCGCCTCAAGATAGATCGCGCGCAGCGTGTCCGGCCCGCCGTCGACGGGAAGATCGAGCGCGCCGCGTTTCAACCGGTTGACCTCGCCCCAGACCGGATCGAGCCGGCCATAACCCGCATCAAGATCGGCCGCCGCTTTCATGAGCGCCGCTTTCGGATCGGGAATTTCGGCGTCATCGCCGTTGAGTAG
>JBMOOR010000009.1:0-4221 GCA_049324555.1 Pseudomonadota bacterium
TGACGCACCTTAGACCCTCCGGTTTACTGCACGGCGCGGAGGTTTATGGAGCGCGCACGGGGGCTGCACCTTACAAGTCGTAAACTCGCGAGATTGTAATGAACGGCCGGGCGGCGGAGTAAATTACTGATAGTCAGTAGGCTGACAAAATATCTCGTCGGCCATGAAGTTTGGCGCGGATTACAAGGGTTTGGCGGCGGCGATGAGCGCTATGGCGCTCTCTCTCGCCGGCGGCCCGCGCGGATGTGATGATTGAAGGCGACGCGCCGGCGCAGCCGGGGCGCGAGCAAGCGCCGCCAATGCGAGTCAGTCGCGAGTTAACGAATCCGGCGCGTCGCAATTTGATCGGCTCTCGCTGCGGGTTTAACGGCGATTTGCGGTTGCTCAAGGCTCAAGGTTTAGGGCGTATTCTTCGATCAACCGGATTTCGCTTGATCGGAAAACGCCCTAGCGGACTCTTACGGTCACAATCCCGCGGGCGACAAAACCCTGGCCGTTGCGAACCCAATAGCTGAAGCGGTCCGCCCCGATGAAGTCGGGATATGGCGTATAAACGAAACTTCCGTTTGCGAGTTGCTCGACATTGCCGTTTCGCGCGGGAGTATAGCCTGATGGAATGAGTTGGCCGTCAAGCGAAGCGTCGTTCGCGAATGCGTCGATGGTGACGGGCGTGTTTGCGTGCGCGCTCACATATTCGTTCGATGCTGTCGGCGCGCCGATGAGCGGCTTGTATCTCCCCATGTCCGCCGACGATCCGTCGAGTTTCGTCGCCGGCCAGGGAAAATAGGTCGCGGGTTTGACAACGAATGAGGTCTGAAAGACTTCGCCCGTGAGACGGTCGGAATAGAATTCCGGCACCACCATCACCCGTTCGCCTGTGCTGAGCGTCATCCAACCGCGCTCGGCTGCGAGCGTCTGAAAATTGGTCCAGTTGACCAGAAACTCATCGGTGGCGACGGGATAGAGCGTCCGCCCGGAACTGTCGTATTTCGCACCCTCAACATAAAGATAAAGCGCATTCAGCTCCGGGGTGACGGGACCGGCTCCCCAGACGAAAGCGAGGGTCGCCGGCTTCGAAGTCAGCGCGCCCGTCAAAATCTGGTCGTTCGCATCGCGATTGACGAGCGCATTCTTTCGGATGCCGGTGAAGGTTGATCCCACCACGGAATAACGACTGTTCGGGCCAAATGTCCGCGTCGAAACTTTTGAGAGATTGACGCCGTAGTCAAAGCCGGAAATCTTCGAATTGAAGACTGCAAGGTCATAGGTGTTCGTGCCGAAGTCGACGCCGATCGTATCGGTTTCCTTGCGCGCTCCAATGAGAAGGCCGTTCTTCACCGTGTAACGGGAAGTGTAGGTGATATCGACGCCTTTTCTGACTTCCCATGCGGTGAAATTGTCGATGACTGACCTGATGTCGTGCGGCTCGATCGGGGACGGCTTGACGACATGGAAGCCGACTTCGGACGCGAACACCTCATTGTCGGCGAACTGGCTGATGTGGGGCTTGTCTATCCCTTGCGGCTTGAACCGCATGGCGCCCGGCATGCAAAGCGCTTTTGAGACAAAAGCCGGCGTAAGCGGTTGCGTCGAACCAAGATCGCTATTGCGGTGGAAATACACAAATCCCATTCCGCCGGTCATGCCGACGGCGAGATTGCGGCTGAGGCGGACTGAACGGCTCTGCATCCAGAAGCCGTCGCCCGTTCGCCCGAGGTCGAAGGCGCTGACATCGCCTGCATCCTTCACGATATGGTCGACGCCGATTGCCTTGATCGCGGTGTTTTCGACCCAGGCGCCGGTCTCATTGCCGCTTTCAGAGACAAAACCGGCGCCGAACGTGTTCCACGTGTTGTTCTGATACAGGAAGGCGTTGCCGGCGTGCTGCGCAACGCCCCAGCCGGGCGATCCCCAGACCGCGACGCCGCGCACGAGCGGCGCGACGTCGTCCGCGGGGAAGCCTGACTGATGAAGGTGGAGCGGATAGCGGCCCTTGACGTTGGAAGTCGGCGTCGGCGCCGTCAGCTCGGCCGCATCAACCGCGCGGAGCGATTTGTCCGTACGCCCCATTTCGAAGAATTCAACGCCTTGCAGCGTCGTTTCCGTTGACATGTACATCGAGTGCGCGCGCTGGCTTTTCGGCAATTTTGCGCCGTTGATTGTCGCGAGCCTGACATTGCGCGTGTAATTGACGAGATAGGCGGCGACGGAGGCGTCAGGCGAGGGGTGACTGTAGGACAGCGCCGAGTCGAGGGTGATCGCGGCGCCGTTGATCGATTTGACGAAGCGAATCTCATCCTGGGTCGGGCTCGAAAGCACGACGCCGCTTTTCGTATCCTGAGGGATGAACCTCGTGCCGGTCAGGACGACGCGATCGCCGGGCCGCCACCCGGTCGGCGCCGCCGCAAGCTGGATCACCGCATCGCCCTTCAGTGGCGTTGTTGCGACTTTGGCGCGGGGGGTCTTCAGCGAACCGTAAAGGCGGACGCGCGATGCAGCGACAAGACCTTTGCCGATGAGCGCAGGATCAATCGCGACGTCAAGCGGCCCCAAATCAGGGAATACGATCTCCGCGATCACCGACGGCGGGATGGGCGATTTGCGCGTGCCGGCGAGAAGTTCGCCGCCCGGCGCGACATACAGGAATTCGGTCTTGAGACGCGTGCTGACGCTGTCCGACAATTCAAGGCAGCCCTCAACGCGCACCGATGAAAGAACCGGACTCGCCGGAAGATCGAAGACGACGCTGACGCCCGATGGAATGATCACGCGTCCGGCTGGCGTCAGCCCGCCCCATGTGGCGGGATCAGACCACGCGCCCGACTGTACGGCTCTGACGCCGGCTGACGGCGGCGCAATCGCGTCGAGCTTTGAAAGGCCTGCAAGATGGTTGGAGCCAAGCGGCGTCACCGGCGGCCTTTGGCCGGCGCAAGCGACAAGCGCCGAAGCGCGCACGGGCGTTGTGAGGGCGAGCATCGCCATTGCGGCGATAAACGCCCTTCGGAGCAATCGTCCTGTCTTGCGCTGGCGGCTTTCGCGTCGGGTCGGATTCGATGCGCAAAGCGAGTCTTGGGGAAAAAACGCCGTTCCCCCGCGCGCCGAAGCGTTGCGAGCAAACCGCATCAAAAACAGAAACGACGCGCGATGCGCTCGCAGCGTCCCCGTCAGCCCCAAAGCCTTCACGAAGCCATACCCTTTTACGCAACAGGATCAAAACGCTTAATCGTAACACGCGACACGTTACAGAGTTACGGATTTTCTGTGTAGATTTCTTGCAAACTTGATCGAGGCGGCAATCCCGACGGCGGACAAGCGCCGGCCATTCGGCCGCAACGCTGCTCCCCATGCGCCCGGCGACCGCCGCGGCGCCTACCAGGAAAGTTAAAATCCTATTAGAATCAATAGAATATCGAGTGATCAGCCGCCGATATGCCGGTTGATGAATTCGAGCGACCTCACGAGCATCGTCGAGCGGGTTGAAGACCGCGACAGCCAATGGTCCTCCCCTTTCAGTTCGACCAATTCGACCGGCTTGCCGGCGGCCTTCAGCGCATCGCGCATCTTGATGCTGTGGCTGAAGGGCACGACCGTGTCGTCCCTGCCGTGAATGAGCAGGATCGGCGCGCCCGCGCGGTCGGCGATCTTCGACGGGCTGACTTCATTGAGCGCTTTGGCGTCGCGAAAGCGACTGCCAAGCCGAATGTCCCAATAGTCTTCGGAGAGATCGCTATTTCTCGCCGAGCGTCCGATGAGCGCGGGCAGATCGGAAACGCCGTTGACGCTGACGGCGCATGCATAAAGGTCAGGCGTCAGCGTCGCGCCCGCGAGCGCAGCATAGCCGCCATAGCTCCCGCCGACGATGCAAATGCGCCTTGGATCGACAAGGCCGTCGGAGATGAGCTTTCGGACGCCGCCGGTAATATCGTCCTGCATCTTGCGACCCCACTCGCCGAAACCGGCTGCAAGAAAATCGGCGCCGTAGCCGTCTGATCCGCGG
Source organism: Pseudomonadota bacterium (assembly GCA_049324555.1). Taxonomy (GTDB): domain Bacteria; phylum Pseudomonadota; class Alphaproteobacteria; order Caulobacterales; family Parvularculaceae; genus Amphiplicatus. Next base: position 3,998 of record JBMOOR010000009.1, read on the forward strand.
AAGTTCGGCTGGTATACGAGATAGCCATTGGCGGCGTAGAAGAACGGCCACCAATCGAACGCCATGTCGTCGCGGCCCTGCGGGCCGCCATGGGGCAGGACGATCAGCGGCATGTTGCTCCGCGATGCGCCGTTCGGAACGGTCAGGTAGCCGTCGATCTTCAGGCCGTCGGCGCTCGCATAATCGAACTTCTCCTTCTTCGCGACGGTCCTCCCGTCGAGCGC
>JBMOOR010000010.1:0-4212 GCA_049324555.1 Pseudomonadota bacterium
GCGCGCATTTGGGAGAGGGCGGCGCGCCGGCCGAATCCGCGCGGCCTACGCCGCGCGGCGCGCCGTCGCGACCGGGAAGTCGACGACAGTCTTGAACGCGTGATTGAGATAGTTCGTGAACGTATTAAGGCCGACATGGGCGACGATTTCGACAAGCTCCGCGTCGGAGAGGCCGGCTTTCTTCGCCGCCGCCACGTCGGCGTCCGAGATTTCAGCGCGCGAGGTCGCGATCTGACGCGCCAGGCGGACGGCGGCGTCGGCTTTGGCGTCGGCCGAGCGGCCTTCCTTCGCCTTCGCGATTTCATCGTCCGAAAGCCCGGCGACGTTCTTTGCGATGTAGACATGCGCCGAGTTGCAGTAGTCGCAGCCGTTGACGTTGGCTATTGCGATCGCGATCCGCTCTCGCGTTCCCGCGTCGAGCGCGCCGTTCGACAAGGCGCCCGAAAGCGAGAGGAGGCCCTCAAGCGCGGCCGGGCTGTTCGCGGCGAGAAGATAGATGTTGGGCGCCTTGCCGAGCTTTGCTTTCACCGCGTTAAGGAGCGGCTGGGCGGCGGCGGGCGCGGCTTCGATCGAGGCGGGGGTCGGGATGCGGGACATCGGTGTTCCTTGTTGTTGCGTGGAGCCCCTTGCGGGCGAGCGTCGTTTTGACGAGCGTCATGTACCGAACGATCGGTACAATTGCAAGACGTGAGACGGCGCCTCAACGAAGCGTGATCGAAGGGGAGCGGTGCGGGGTCACTGCGCTCGCAAGGATTTGACGAGGGCGGCGGCCGAGGCGCCCTCAAGCGCGAGCCCATAGCCCGCTTCGCGGACGATTTTTTCCTTGATCGGCTGGATAAAATGAATGCGCGTGTTGCGCCGCGTGACTTCCGGCTTCTTGAGATGGGCGCGCGCGAGTTCGAGCGCTCGCGCGAGCGCCCCGCCGTCGTGCGTGATGTCGGAAACGACGCCGAGCGCTGCGGCGGCTTCGGCCGTCATGGGCTTCGGGTCGAGCAGCATCGCACGCGCTCGCGCGGAGCCGATCAGATGGCTCCAGATCGTGTAAACGCCGTCGCCGGGAACAATTCCGCCGGCGTAATGCGGCAGATCGTCAAAGGTTGCGCTTCGTCCAGCGACGATGATATCGGCGAGAAGGCCGTATTCCGCGTGGACATGCGCCCTGCCTTCGAGCGCGAAGATCATCGGAACGTGGATGTTGCAGATATTTTCGAGAATCTGCATCCCCTCATCGTGAACTTTGGACCACACATCGGGATCTGAAACATCACCGAAAGACGCGAAGTCGATCCCTGGAATGAAGTCCCCTAAGGCGCCCGTCAGAATGACGATCTTGTTCGCGCGGTCGCGCGCAATCTCATAGAAAAGATCGACGAAGGCTTCGTGATCGGCGGCCGAGAAGATCAGCGGGCCGCCCCTGCCGTCGTGAAGCGAGACGACAAGCGCGCCGTCGTCGTCGCGATCGAGGCGCGCATGATGAAAGCGCTGGGCGTAAGAGGGAGGGTTCATGTCCGGTCCTTTAGGTCTTTCTCGCAGACATAATACGCTATAGCTATCTATATAGCATTGCAATGTATAATGACAACGAGTTCGCGCGAAACGGACTGAAGCGCTCAGCGTCGATCTCAAGCAGGCTTTGCGTCTTCCCAGTGCGAAAGCGCCCCGCGAGGGCTCAGCGCCGCGCGGTAGATCGCGGCGATTGAGAGCGCGGCGGCGGCGATGATCGCGAAGAGGGCGGGCGCGAAATAGCCGCCCGCCGCCTCGCGCGCGCCTTCCTGGATTTCGAAGGAAAGCGACCAGTCGCCGCTCGGATAAATCCAGAAGCCCGTCGCATCGGGATTTGCAATCTCTGCGATCGCGAAGGGCAGAGCGAAGAGAACGATTGCGCTTAATACGCCGACGGCGATCACTGACGAAAATCTGAGACAGGCGACAAGCGCTGTTCTTCGCGCGTCCCCAGCGTCTGGAAGCGGGCCGAAAGCCGCGATGGCGGCGCGAAGAGCGCTTACCTCATCGCCGCCGTGATCGCGAACCGCATCTTGCAGATGCGCCGTCGCCTCGGCGATTCTCTCATCGCGCTCGCGCGCCGGGATATTTGCAAGGGACCGTGCGAGGTCGCGCTCGAATTTGCCAGCGAGCCTTCGCGCCGCGTCCGAGTGAAAGCCGGCGACATTTTTCATGATCCGCTCCCCGACAACGCCGATTGTATCTCCGCCCAGCGGTCGGTCATCCGGCGGAGCATCGCGCGACCGCTCTTCGTGATCGAGTAATATTTTCGCGCAGGACCTCCGTCGGCCGCCACCCATTCGGCGTCGAGATAACCGTCGCCCTTAAGGCGGGCGAGAACCGGATAGATCGTCCCTTCGACAAGATCGGCGAAGGCAGGGTGGCGTTTCAATCCTGCGACGAGCTCATACCCGTAGGCTCGCCCGCGCGCGAGGCGCGTGAGGAGCGCAAGCTCCAGAAGCCCTTTGCGGACCTGCGAGCACCAGCTCTCGAATGCTTCGTCGTCTGCCAATCAGGCTCCTTTACAACCCTCGCGGCCTACTATATTGTATAACAATATAGGTTGCTATGCAGCAGAAGAGGACGGATATGAGATTCGCGCAACTTTGTCGAGCCGCAGCGGCGGCGGGTCTTGCCGCGTGCCCCTCCTGCTTGGCGGGAGAAGGGGGCGGCGCGGCGTCTTTCCTCACGACGCGCGAAGTTGTCATTGAAAATCCGAAATCGCCCGGCGTCCGGCTTGCGGGGATGCTCGAACTGCCGCCCGCGCCGGGGCCTCATCCTGCGATTGTCATTCTCGGCGGTTCGGGCGCACAAGATCGCGACGGCGCAGACGCGCAGAGCGACAATCGCCGCCTTTACGCCGAATGGTCGGGCCGTTTTCGCGCTGCGGGGTTCGCCGTGCTGCGCCTTGACGATCGCGGGGTCGGCGGCTCGACGGGCGAGTATGAGCGCGCGACCGTCAAGGATCTCGCCGGCGACGCCGCCGCCGCGGTCTCATTTCTTCGCACGCAGCCGGATGTCGATCCTTTGCGCGTCGGATTTGTCGGACACAGCGAGGGCGCCGTCGTCGCAGCGCTCGCTGCGCCCGACGTCAGGCCGGCCTTCGCAGTCCTTGCTTCCGGACCGGCGGTTCGCTGGGAGGATTTTTACCGCGAGCAATATCGGATGTTGCAAACGCTCGCCGGAGATTCCGCGGAAGATATCGAGTTTAACCAACGCTTCCTCGCCGCCGCATTCGAAACGCTAAGGCGCATGCAATCGGCGTCCGACGAGGAGACGCGCGCGGCGATGCATGAAACATTCAAACTTCTCGGCCTTGATCCGAAACTTGGCGCCGACACGCTGTCCTCGCCCCCCTGGCGCGCGCTCGCCGCACTCGACATGCCCGCCGTCTTTCGTGAGATCGGAGCGCCGATTCTCGCCATATATGGGGCGAAAGACCGGCAGGTTTCTCCCGCGCAAAATGCCGGCGCGTTGATCGCGGCGATGGCGGAGGCGCCGCCTCTCGGCTCGAAAGTGATCGTGCTCGACGGGCATAACCACCTTCTCCAAACTGCCGAGACCGGGGCGCCGGAGGAGTATGAGACCATAAAAGAGGCGATCTCGCCGGCCGCGAGCCGCGCAATGACGGAGTGGGCGCGAGAGATCACGGGCGTCGATCGGTCGTGAGCTCCCTCAATCGGGGATGCGGCAGCCTTCCTCGCCGCACCCAGGTCCGTCCGCACCCGGATGAACAACGGGCGCCTCGCCCAATAGCGTCGCGATTGAAGCGCCGAGGATCAGATCCTCGACATGGCCGAATTTCTGAAGGCGAAGGCGCCCCTCGCGGTCGATGAGGATCGTCGTCGGCGTTCCCTGCATGGCGTAGGCGCGCATGGTCAGGGGGACGCCGCCGTCTCCGCTCTGCGCGTCGATCCCGACCGGAAAGGCGATGCGGTATTCGTGAAGGAAGGCGGCGAGCGCCTCTTTCGACCCTTGGGCCTCATGGTGCTCGAATACGGTGTGAAGGCCGATGACGGCGAGATCCTTTTCGGAAAACGCCGCGCGGACGCGTGCGGCTTGCGGCAGGCTATGGGAAACGCACCCCGGGCACAGCATCTGGAACGCGACCGCCAAGACGACGCGTCCTTTAAGATCCGCAAGCGTCAGGGGCGCCTTCGCATTCATCCAGCTGTCGATCCTGAATTCGGGCGCGAGGCGAATGGGGGT
>JBMOOR010000011.1:0-4189 GCA_049324555.1 Pseudomonadota bacterium
TTCGGGGCGGATCTGTCCGCCGAGCGGCCCATAGGCGGCGCGCAGCGGAATGTCCGCGTCCGACGGGATGATATAACTGTCGGAGACGGAGACCGTGCCGCCCCTGACGTCGATGCAGCTTCCCGAAACGGCGGATGCGTCAAATTCGATGATCAGCGAGGAAAGGCTGACGCTCGCCATCGCCGAATCCGGCGCAATCGATACGCAGGGCGCGTTCGCCGCCGGGCGCAGAACGGCGCTGCGGCCATAATCGCCGGGAACGCCGCGGATTTCGACCGGCTTCGTGACGACGACGTTTTCATTGTAGACGCCGCCCTTGACGAGAATGGTGCCGCCCGGGCGCACCATGCGCATCGCCTGCGCGATCGTCGTAACCTTGCTGCCGGCGTCCTGGCTGACGACGACTTCATTGCGCGAAGACGCGGGCGCCGAACCGGACGAACCATCGCCGCCGGGCCTCGTCGCGCCGGGCTCGCGGATCGGAAAGCCGCCAAGGCTTTGCGCCGAGGCGATGTCAGAGAGCGCAATCGAGAGGCCGCTTGCCGCCGCCAGAAATGTCAGTACGCGTTTCATGGGACTTGCTCTCCTACTATTCGATGCTGCGCGGCTTTTCGAATTCAAGCTGGCGGAGCGCTTCGGCCGCCTGACGATAGCCGAGCGACTGGGCGCGCGCGAAATGGATAGCCGCCTTCGCCTTGTCGGGGCGCACCGGATTAAGTCCGGGCGTCGAGTCGCGATAGACGACGCCGAGCGCATAGTGCGCGATCGCGAGATCGGCCTTCGAAGCCTTGCCGAGCCATTCGAGCGCTTTGTCGCCGTCCTGAACGACGCCGATGCCGCGAACGTGCATGACGCCGAGCACGTATTGCGACATCGGGTGGCCTTCCTTGGCCGCCGCTTCAAAGAGCTGCACGGTCTGGCGCGCCGTGAGGACGCCGGTCCGGACCGCGTCCTTTTCCTCGTCGGTCAGTTCCGTATCGGAGCTGACGCGCGAATACTGGAAGCGCCGGATCGCGTCGCGGGTTTCCGCCCCCATCTGATTGTCGACGGTCCCGTAATACATGCCGAGCGATTTCAGCGCCCGCTGGATAAGCTCGACGTCGATATCGGCGATCGCCGTCAGCGCCTGCTGCAGGCGAAGCTCTTCGAGCTCTTTCTTCGTGCGCTCGAGCTCTTTCTGCTGCGGCGTCTGGCCCGTGTGCTCTTCCGGAAGCGGGGGCTGCCAGCCGACAACGGCTTCGCCCGCAACCTTGATTTCATCCTTCGACATCAGCGCTTCGAGTTCTTCATAAGCGACCGACGCCGCGCCGACGCCGCGCGCCTTCGCCAGCGCATACATCGTCAGCGCCTTGGTGTTGTTCTTGTCGACGCCGGTGCCGCGCCGATACATGTCGCCGAGCGTGTAAAGATCATAGGGGCTTCCGCGCTCGAACGTGTCGGAGACGAGCTTCTGCGCCTTGTTGACGTCGCCCGTGCTCATGCGGAAGCGAATCTCCGGAAGGCGTTCCTCGGCGAGGATCTGCGCATTGCGCTCTTCCGCCGAAGGCATCTGGAAGCCTTCATTGAAGCGATGATAGGCGGCGAGCGTGTACCAGCGCAGCGATTCGACGTTGTCGATTTTGCGACCCGTCTCGAGCGGGATTTCCGCGCCGCTCGATCCTTCAAGGACGGCGCCGGAGAAAACGTCGCCAAGCGCCTTCATCGAACGAACATCGCCGGCGACAGCGAAACGCGTCCAGATATCGACGGCGACGTCATACTGGCCCTGCTCATAGGCTTTAAGGCCGATGTCGTAATTGGCGTGCGCCGCGCCCGTTGCGGCGAGCGCAAGGGCCGAAGCCGCCGCGACGCTGATGAGCGTCCGGCGCAACCCGGAATGATCCATAAGATGATTTATCCTCATAACCCCTCGACTCCCCGGCGTCCTTCCCCTGAACGCTTGCTCAAACCCGGCGGACCGGCCCTGGAGCCGACCAGACTAGACCATGGAGCGGCCCTTCACGCCACATTAACCTTTACCACGCCGGAAAACAATTTGGCGACCGGCGGGCGGGCGCCGGAAGGGTCGGCCCTCGCGCCCGATCACGGTTTTTCGCCGCGCGTGACCAGAAAGACGCAAGCGCCGTCGCGAGAAGGCCCAGTTTCGCAGACATGGCCCGCCGCCCTCGCGAAATGGGGGATGTCGACCGCCGCGATCGGGTCGTCGGCGAGGATTTCGAGCCGGGCGCCAGCCGCAAGGCGGCGCAGCGCCGCCTCCATCCGGATAACGGGAAGCGGGCATCGAAGCCCTCGCGCATCAAGCGTTGCATCTGCGGTCATGGAGCCGGTTTTTCATTGCGGGCTGCAAAAGAAAAGCCCCCGCCGAAGCGGGGGCTCCGATCTCGTTCCAGCTTCGGAACTAGAAACCGACCTGAAGTTCGACGCCGACGCGGCGGCCCTTGGCGAGCGGCGAGAAGGTGCCGCCGCCGAGCGTTCCCGGCAGCTGCGTGTCGCCGCCGAAATTGACCTCATTGAGGAGGTTCTTACCGTAGATCGAGAGCGTCGCGCCGCCGAAATTGAGCGCGATCGCGGCGTCAATAATTTCGACCTCGTTCAGCGTGCCGAGGTTGTTGTCAGTGTAGAACGACGCGTCGCGGTGGGAGTAGTTGAACCGCGTGTCGACATTGACGCTGTCGGAAAGCGGCAGCGTGTGGACGAAGCCGGCGCCATACGTCCACGGGGCAAGGCGCGGAATCTCAAGTGCGAGGTCGGCGTCGTTGATCACGCCGTCGCCCGAGAGATCGAACAATACTGTGTCGTAGTTCCCCTCCGTGTGGCCGATATTGCCGAGGAAGACGAAATTGTCGGTAAGCGAAATCTGCGTTTCAAGCTCGATGCCCCAGATCGTCGCGTCGGCCGTATTGCGGATGACCTGAACGACCCCGGCGAGCGGATCAGCGAGATTGATTTCGCGCTGCATGTCGCTGATGTCGTTCACAAAGAAGGCGGCGTTGATCGTCGCCTTGCCATCCGCCGGCTGCGCCTTAAAGCCAACTTCGTAGGCGGTCACCTTTTCCTCATCAAAGGGACCCGGAGCGAACACGAACGACGTATTGCGGAAGTTATAGCCGCCCGACCGGACCCCCTTCGTCCAGTGCGCATAGACGTTCATGAAGTCGACTGGACGCCACTCGAACCCGGCCTTCGGGGTGAAGTTGTTCCAGCTGTCGCTATCGACGAAATCCTCCGTGCAATCGCCGGAAATCCGCACGTCGCATGCGGGCGATGGATTCATCACCGCCGCAAGATTCGAGTTGAGAAGAAGGTTCGAAATGACGACGTCCTTCTCCTCGTGCGTGTAGCGCGCGCCAAAATTGATCGTAAAGCGGTCGGAAAGATCGAAGTCGATCTGGCCGAATCCGGCGAGCGTTTTTTGATCCTGCACGCCGCCGCCGTTGAAAAAGCGCACGGGTCCCAGAATGTTGCGGATTTCGTTGTAGGCGATGTCCTGGGTGAAATAGTAGAACCCAAGCGTCAGGTCCGCGTGATCAAACAGACGGTTGTTGTACCGGATCTCGTTCGAGATCTGATCCTGGTCCGTCGTCGAATCGGCATGGAAGAGCGACAACGGCGTGGCGTCGATGTCGCTGCGCGTCACCGCCTCGAAGTCCCGCCAGCCGAAGATGTTGGTGAAGACGCCGCCCGCGCCAAGATCGAGACGGGCTTCGGCGCTGACATGATCCCACGCAAGATCGGCGAAACCGCGCTCATTGACGGAAAACGTAAAGCTGTCGCGCGGAGCGGCGAAGAAGATGTTTGGCGTCCCGAGCCCGCTGAGATGGTTTTGCGCCGCCGGACCATCGCTCTCGGAATCGCCGTGCTCGTACCGAACGATCACTTCAAAACTATCGGACGGCGTCCAATAAATCGACGGACGAACAAGGAAGGTCTCGGCGTCGCCGAAATCTTCAAAAGCGTCCGTTCCAGGTCCCGCGACAAGCCCGCCGACCACGCCTCCAAGGGCCGCGACCGCCACGGCGTTTGGAACCGGGCCGCCAAGGTAGTTTTTGAACCAGCCATTGTCGTTGTTGTAATAGACGGCGACTTTCGCCCTCAGAACGTCCTCGATGATCGGGCCGCCGATCGAACCCATGGCGTAGTAATTGAGGCCCGTGCCGCGCAGACCGCTTTCAACGGCGCCCTTGAAATT
>JBMOOR010000012.1:0-4184 GCA_049324555.1 Pseudomonadota bacterium
GGCGAGACGCCGCACGCTGAAATGAAGGGCGATATCGCCTTCCCGGGGCCGCTGCAGCACAGCGCACTTTTCCCCGCGGACTTTGCGGCGCTGAAAGCCGTGTCCGGCAAAGGCGCGCCGGTCGTTACGGTGCTCTATTCTGGGCGAACGACTTTCGCGAACGATCTGATGAACCTGTCGGACGCTTTTGTCTCGGCTTTCCTTCCCGGGACCGAGGCCGATGGTCTTGCCGATCTCTTGCTGCGCAAACAAGACGGCGCCATCGCCTATGATTTCACGGGCGTCCTTCCTTTCTCCTGGCCGGGATCGGCATGCGCCGCCGATGAAAACGCGGATGATGAATGGCTGTTCCCGCGGGGATACGGTCTCAGCTATGCTGAAAGGAAGGAGGTCGGCCAATTGCCCGCGCCGGAGGCGCCGGAAACATGCGAGGCAGCCGCCCCATAGGCGCGCCGCACAAATTGCAGACCCAGAACGAAATGCGACAGCTCAACAAAATTCTTATCGTCGGCGGAGGATCGGCCGGATGGATGACCGCCGCCCTGCTCGCGCGGCTGTTTCAGGGTCTCTACAAGATCACGCTCGTTGAATCCGAAGAGATCGGCGCGATCGGCGTCGGCGAGGCGACGATTCCCGCGATCAAGAAATACAACGAGCTTCTCGGTCTCGATGAAAACGAATTCCTCCAGCGCACGAACGGAAGCTTCAAGCTTGGAATCCAGTTCAACGACTGGCTGCGCAAGGGATCAAGCTATATTCACGGCTTTGGCGTCATCGGTCAGGATCTCGAATGGCTGCGCTGCCATCAATACTGGCTCAAAATGCGCGCCAAAGGGCAAGCGTCCGACTTTTCGAACTATTCGATCAATACGGCGGCCGCGCTCCAGAACAAGTTCATGCGCGCAAAGCCGGAAATGAAGGACTCGCCAATAGCGCACATTGCGCATGCGTTCCATTTTGACGCGAGCCTTTATGCAAAATTTCTCCGCGGCTACGCTGAAGACAGGGGCGTCAGGCGACGCGAGGGAAGGATCGGGCGCGTCAATCTTCGGAGCGAAGACGGTTTCGTTGAATCGGTGACGATGGAGGACGGCGAGACGATTGACGCCGATTTCTTTGTGGACTGCTCCGGCTTTCGCGGGCTCGTCATCGAACAGGCGCTGAAGACCGGATATGAAGACTGGACGCATTGGCTGCCCTGCGATCGCGCCATCGCCGTTCCGTGCGAACGCTCGGAGCATTTCACGCCCTATACGAAGTCGAGCGCGCGCCCTGCAGGCTGGCAGTGGCGCATTCCGCTTCAGCACCGGACCGGCAACGGGCACGTCTATTCAAGCAAATACATGGAGGGCGACGAAGCCGAGCGCATTCTGCTTGATAATCTCGACGGCGCGCAAATGGCGGATCCTCTCCATATCCGCTTTGCAACCGGCAAGCGCAAGAAAATCTGGAACCGCAATTGCGTCGCCATCGGGCTCGCTAGCGGTTTCCTCGAGCCGCTTGAGTCGACGAGCCTCCATCTCATTCAGTCAGCGGCCATTCGCATGGTGCGACTCTTGCCCGACGCGAGTTTCGACCAGGCGACGATCAACGAGTTCAATCGGCAGACCGATTTTGAATATGAGCGTATCCGCGACTTCATCATCCTCCATTACAAGGCGACCGAGCGCGACGACACGCCTTTCTGGCGGTATTGCCGCGACATGGAGATCCCGGCGACCTTGCAGCGTAAAATTGATCTCTTCAGGGCGAACGGGCGCATTTTCCGCGAAGACGAAGAGCTCTTTTCAGAGGAAAGCTGGATCCAGGTATTCCTCGGCCAGGGCGTCAATCCGCGCGGCTACGATCCGCTCGTCGACATCAAGAGCGACGCGCAGATCGCACAGTTTCTCGGCAACATAGAAAGCGTGATTGGCAAATGCGTAGCGGTCATGCCGACCCACGCCGACTTCGTCGTCAAGAATTGCCCGGCGTGATCAAGGCGCATGTGCGCCGGACGCGCCGATCCAGTCGGCATGGTTTGCTAATCGAGTCGTTCGATCCGGTGAAAGTTAGATTTAGGAGCCCGCATGCGAATGAAAATTCTGGCTTTCTTCTGCACGTTTCTGCTGGCGGGATGCGCCCTTGTCGGGCCGCCCGAAACGCCGCGCGCCCGCGCGTCAGTAATCGAGGTGTGGCTGACTCTGCCCGACCAGTCCGCGCTGCTTGCCGAGCAGCCTTCGCTGCAATTTGCCGGCGGCGCACCTGCCGGCGACGTCATCATTGTCAACTCCGACCTTCGTTACCAGCAGTTTGTCGGCTTCGGCGCGGCGATCACGGATGCATCCGCCTTCCTTATACAGAACAAGCTCGACGCGGCGGCGCGCGAAGCGCTGCTCAAAGACCTCTTTGGCCCCGCCCCCGGCGTCGGCTTCTCGTTCACGCGTATTGTGATCGGCGCTTCCGATTTTTCGACGAGTCACTACAGTTTCAACGACCGTCCGCCGGGAGACGCTGACCCTGAACTGAAATACTTTTCGATCGAGGCGGCGAAACGCGAAGTGTTGCCGACCCTGCGCGCTGCACGCGCGATAAATCCCGATCTGGCGGTCATGGCCTCACCATGGAGCGCACCCGGTTGGATGAAGACGACCGATTCTCTCATTCAGGGAACGCTCCGCGAGGAAGCCTACGCGCCGTTCGCGGCGTATTTGCGGCGGACCGTAGAGGCCTTCGCGGCGGAGGGCGCGCCGGTCGACTATATCAGTATACAGAACGAACCGGATTTTGAGCCCGGCAATTACCCCGGAATGCGCCTGAGCGCCGAGCAGCGCGCGCGCATCATTGGCGAGCATGTGGGCCCGGAGTTCGAACGCGCCGGTTTGAAGACGAACATTCTTGAATGGGACCATAATTGGAACAAGCCGGAACAGCCTCTCGGCGTCCTCGCCGACGCTGACGCCGCTCGCTTCATCAGCGGCGTCGCATGGCATTGTTATGAGGGCGACGTCACCGCCCAGACATCCGTGCGAGAACATCATCCGGACAAGGACGTCTTTTTCACCGAGTGCTCGGGCGGCGAATGGTCTCGCGCGTGGCCCGACGCCTGGGCGTGGACGATGCGAAATCTTGTCATCGGCGCGACGCGCAACTGGGCCCGCGGCGTATTGCTTTGGAATCTTGCGCTAGATGAAAACCATGAGCCGCATCTTGGCGGATGCGGCAATTGCCGCGGAATCGTCACGATAGACAGCAGGACCGGCGCGGTAACGCGCAGCCCTGAATATTACGCGCTCGGGCATGTCAGCCGCTTCGTGCGGCCCGGGGCGCGGCGCGTCGCCTCAACGAGCCCCGTCGCCGGCGTCGAATCCGCAGCCTTCGTCACGGATGACGGCTCGCGCGTGCTTGTCGCATTCAATACCGCCGCCGAGCCCGTCGATCTCGTCGTCGAGGAGTCGGGTCGCCATTTCCGCTACACGCTCGCACCGAACGCGGCCGCAACCTTCCGCTGGCGGCGCCGCTGAAGGGGGCGTTCACTCCACAAGGGCGAACTTCGCTTCCTTCGTGCTCTCGGAAGAACCGCCGATGAAAACCGCGAATTCCCCCGGTTCGGCGCCATAGGACATATCGGCGCGATAAAAAGCGAGGTCGCTTTCATCGATCTTGAATGAAACCGTCTTGCGCTCGCCCGGCTTCAGTGTGATTCGCTGATAGCCTTTAAGCTCCTTGACCGGACGCGTGACAGAGCCGACGAGATCACGGAGGTAGAACTGCACGGTCTCAACGCCTGCGCGCTTGCCGGCATTTCTGACTGTCACGCTCGCCGTCAGCGATTGGCCCGGCTCGATCTTCGAGCGGCTCAATTTCACCGGCGAATAATCAAACGTCGTGTAGCTGAGGCCGAAACCGAAGGGAAAGAGCGGCGTATTTGGCGTTTCAAGATAACGCGAAAGGTATTTCTGCTCGGCGCTGCCGGTCGAATACGGACGGCCCGTATTCTTCGCATTGTAGTAGATCGGAACCTGGCCGACCGCCCGCGGAAAAGTGACAGGCAGCTTGCCCGACGGATTATAATCGCCGAACAGGACATCGGCGAGGGCATGGCCTCCCGCGGTTCCCGGATACCAGGCTTCAAGAATCGCGTCGACATTCTCCGCCGCCCAGCCGACTGACAGCGGCCGGCCGTTCATCAACACAAGAACGAT
>JBMOOR010000013.1:0-4115 GCA_049324555.1 Pseudomonadota bacterium
CAGGGCTTCGAAAAAGACGTAGCCAAGCTCTCCTGTTGCGCAGGATGATGAATGAAAACGCGGTCGTTCAAGACTGGTTAACGGCCATAGCGTATCATCAAGAGTGGTTGATCCGGATTCCGGCGCATTGCCGGCGAACGAGAAGAAGCCTAAGTTGAAACAATGACATATTGGCGGCGCATAATGGCGATGGCTTTGGCGGCCGTAATGGCTGTCAGTCCTGCGCTTGCGTGCGCCGATTTTTGTCCTCAATCTGCGGCGAATAGTTCGCCGGGCGCTTTGCCACCGTCCAGTCCGGAGCCCATGAATGGCGGCGCGACGCCTGAGGATTGCGCCGATGCGATGAATGTATCGAGCGGGACTGGGTCTCAATCGCACGATCCGGACTGCCAGGGTTGCAGCGACTGTCCGGCCATCGCCAGCGTCAAGAGCCCGGCGCTCGCTTCCGCCGGCGCCTTAAACGTTGAAGCGCCGACTGTCGTCACAATCGACGTTATCGTCTCGCCTGTCGCTGATTACATCCGGCCCGCGGGCTATCGATTGACGCCGCCGGCCAACGGGCCGCCTGTCGTCGCGACGCCCGTGATATTGAAAGACATTCTCCGCCTCTGATCCGAGATTGCGAACCGCGCGATTGAAGCGCGATTTTTTGTTCGTAACAGGATCAATTCTCATGAACTATCCACATCCGCCGGCCTCCAGGCCGCTCCATCGGTGTCACAGCGGGATTCTCGCCGCGATTTGCGCCGCGATCGCGCTCGCCGGCGCTCCATCACGGGCGCAGCCTGCGCCGTCATGGTTCGAAGCGCTTGAAGCAAAACTCGCCGATCATCCCTCGCTGGCCGCACTTCGTGCGGAGGCGGCTGCGAGGGAAGACCTGTCGGTCGCCGAACGTGCGCTTCCAGACCCCGTTGTCTCGTTCGGCGTCAGCGACATTCCGGTTCGCAATCCGGGTTTCAGGAACGATCCGGACTCGGCGAAGATGATCGGCGCTTCGCAGGAGATTCCGAATCCGGGGGTGAGGCGCGCGCGATCGGCGCGCGAACGCGGCGAGGCGGCCGCCGCCAGCGCGCAGCTTTCCTATCGGCTGGCGCTTTTGAGGGCGGAACTCATTTCGGCCCTCGCCGAAAAGCGACGCATCAGGGAGCAGATGTCCTTTGCGGAGATGCAACTCAACAAATACGGGCAGATTCAGGATATCCTGCGCGGCGACATCGAAGCCGGCAGGCCGGTTTACTATCGCCTGAGCGAAATCGATGTCGAGCGCGCCGATGTCGAGACAACGATTGTCGCCCTGCGAACGGCGCTTGCGCGGTCCGACGCGGCGCTCATTGATCTCGTCGGCGAGGCGCCGGACCTCCCGCCGCCCGAAATAGCGCCGGCGCCGTGGGACGGGGGCGCGCTCGCTTTGCAGGCGACGCGCATCGCCGACGCCGGGGTCGAGGTCGCCAAGGCGGGGGTGCGCGAAGGCAAAGCCGCGTTCGGGCCGAACTTCGGTGTGAACTTCACATACATGCAGCGCCAGGACGGGATCGGCCCGTCAGGAGATCCCTTCCAGGGCGACGACTGGTTCGCGGCGGGCGTGTCGGTCTCCGTGCCGCTCTGGGCGCCGAAGAGCCAATCACCGCGGTTGCGCGCGGCGCGGGCGCGGCAGGCGGGCGCCGAACTTTCCTATCAGGCCGTCTACCGTGAAATACGAGAACGATTGACGTCGCTCACGGCCGAACATGGGGCCGCCGAGCGCAACATCGTCGTGCTCGATCAAAAGGCGAAGGCGCTCGACGAAACAATCGCCGCGCTGAGACGCAGTTACGAAGCCGGAAACGGCGATTACGTGCAGGTGCTTGATGCGGAGATCGGTCGCCTGACCTTGCTCTCTCAAATCGCGGCGGAGAGAGCCAATGCAATTGCGCACGCCGCACACTTCAACAGCGAACTAGTGACCCCATGAAATACCTCCTCAGCCTGGCCGCGACGCTTGCAATGATGACCTCTTCCGCGCTCGCGGACGGTCACAAATACGCCTGCCCCATGCACAAGGAGATCATCAGGGACGAACCAGGACAATGCCCGATCTGCGGCATGGACCTCGTGCCTGTTCCAGCAAAGCCCGACGAGGATCCCGAAGATGACTTTTCATAGGCCGAGCATGGGCGTCCGGACGGTCGGAGCGCCAAAGGGAATTGTTGTCATGAAACGTCTCATGTTGGCGGCTTTCGCGGCTGCGATTCTTTCCGCGTGCGGACGTCAGGCCGATAGCGCAGCAGAAGAATCGACGAAGTCGGGTGATGCAACCCGGTCGTCTGAGCGGAAAATCCTCTATTACCGCGATCCGATGGGCGGCCCGGACACCTCGCCTGTTCCGAAGAAAGACTCGATGGGGATGGATTACATCCCGGTTTATCAGGACGAGGCGACGCCGCAGAACGCGGAGGGCGGACCGGCTGGCGAAGACAAGCCGCAAGAGACGACCGCGGGAAAGGCGCGCTCCTCCGGCAAAGGAAAGATCCTCTATTATCGCAACCCGATGGGTCTTCCGGACACCTCGCCCGTTCCGAAAAAAGACTCGATGGGGATGGATTACATCCCTGTCTATGAAAACGAAGATGCGGGCGGGAGTTCGGCGGTCGTGGTGCCGTCCGAAACCGTACAGACGCTCGGCGTCAAGATCGCGAATGCCGAAGAAGTCGCTTTCGGCCGAACGATCCGCACCTTCGGCGCGGTCGCCGACAATGCGCGGCTGCTGACGGAAGTCACCTCGCGCGTCGACGGCTGGATCGACGAACTCGTGATCACGGCTGTCGGTGACGAAGTCCGCAAAGGCGATCTCATTTTTCGCCTGCGAAGCCCCGATCTCATCGCCGCCAAGCGCGATTATGTGACGGCCCTCAAATCCGGATCGCCAGACTGGGCGGCGTCATCGGCGACGCGCCTCAAGTCACTCGGCGTTCAGGACGAGACAATTGTGGAGATCAAAGCCGGCCGGACGGTCGATGAGCTGACGCCGTTTTACGCCGAGCGCGACGGCATCGTCTCTGCGCTGAATGTTCGCAAAGGCTCCTTCATCAAATCCGGAGACCAGATTGCGACGCTTGCCGATTACGGCGAGGTCTGGGTGATCGCCTCGATCGCCGAGCAGGACCTTCCGCTGATCGCGCCGGGCGCGCCGGCGGCGGTGAAGTTTCCGAATGCGCCGGCGGCGAGCCGGACCGCAACCGTCGACTACGTCTATCCGACGGTCGATCCGAAAACCCGCACCGGCAAGGCGCGGCTGGTGCTCGACAATCCGAACCTGGCTCTGCGACCCGGCGCCTACGCCGACGTCTCTTTCGAGTTCGGATCGCAACCGCGGCTCGCTGTTCCGTCCGAGGCGATCCTTCGCGATCTCAACGGCGCGCACGTTATCATGGCGATGGGCGAAGGGCGGTTCATGGCCATGTCCGTCAAGACAGGCTTCGTCGCCGGCGGAATGACCGAAATCGTCGAGGGCCTCAATACTGGCGATGCGATCGTCGTCAGCGGCCAGTTCCTGATCGATTCCGAGAGCAATCTCAAAGAGTCGCTGAGCAAGCTGACGGCGGGTCATGTCGGCCACGGCGCCGACGCTGCGTCTCAAGACGGCGAACCGCCGGGCATGAGATCCGAGGCCGAGTCTCGCGAGCGCCAGCACGATGACGACGGGAGACTTTGATGTCGGATCATGACGTTCAAAGTCTTGCGGGTCACGATCCGGCGAAAAGCTGGGTGGCGCGCCTCATCGCCTGGTCGGTTCGCAACCAGTTGATCGTCGTCATGCTGGCGGCGGCGCTTGGCGTCGCAGGCGCGATCTCGATGCAACGGACGCCGCTCGACGCCATTCCGGATTTGACCGACACGCAGGTCATCATCAGGACCGATTTCGAGGGACAGGCGCCGAAGATCGTCGAAGACCTCGTCACCTATCCCCTGTCGCGCAGCCTTCTCGGCCTGCCGCGTGTCAAGGATGTGCGCGGCCAGTCGATGTTCGGCGTCAGCTTCGTCTACGTCATCTTCGAGGAGGGCGTCGATCAATATTGGGCGCGCTCGCGGGTCGTCGAGGCCTTGTCGAAAATCGGCGGTTCCCTCCCCGCATCCGC
>JBMOOR010000014.1:0-19010 GCA_049324555.1 Pseudomonadota bacterium
AGATGCGTGAAGCCTGCCCGCTCGCCGGGGCGTTCGAACCCAAGGGCCTGGTGCACCGTGAGCCTCTTCCGATCGAACGCAAAATGATCATACGACGGAAAAACGGGAGGGGGATAACTTCATCGAACACGGTGAACAAGCGGTGAATGCGCGGATCGGATTGACAACCCTTAGGGCGGATGAAGTCCGCCGCCCTCCGCTCTCCCAGGGCAATCGCATTTGATCTTTCCCTTGTCATTCCGGAGCCGCGCGCAGCGCGGAACCCGGAATCCGTTGCGCCGTCTTGCGCGGAAAGAGGGACCGGGTTCGCGACTGCGTCGCGCCCCGGGGTGACGAATACCCATATGCGATCGCCCTCCCCTCTCTCGGAGTGAAAGGAGAAGAAAGGCGCACCTCAGAAATTCGCGCGAAGCCAGGCGCCGACGCCGCCGAGGACGCCCTTACCGAAGGATTGTCCGGCGAGAAGGCGCGGACGGAGGAGCGATTTGCGCGCAGCTGCGCTTTCGCGCGCCGCTGTCTGAAGTACGCCGACAGCGACAGCAAATTGCGGCGCGGTCGCCGCTTCCGGCGCGCCCGAAAGCGCCGTCGGCCGGCCGAGCCGCGTCTTGACGCCGGTGATGCGCTCGGCGGTTTCACGCGCGCCGACGAGGAGGCTTCCCCCGCCCGTCAGGACGGCGCGGCGGATCGCGCGACGCGCCGCACCCGATTGCGGCAGGGCGGCGAGCGCATGTTCGAGTATTTCTTCAAACCGCGGCGCGATGACCTGCGCGAGTTCGGCGCGCGAATGGCGCGCAATCTCGGCTTCATCGCCAAGCTGCGGAAAATCGAGCAGCCGGTGCTCGTCGCCTGCGCTCGAGAGAACCGAGCCATAAAGCGTCTTGATGCGTTCGGCCTTGGCGATCGGCGAGCCGAAAATCTGCGCGATGTCGCGCGTGATGTGGTCGCCGCCGAGCGCGACGCCGCCGCAAGCGATCAGTGCGCCGCGTTCGTAAAGCGCGAAATCCGTCGACTTGGCGCCGATATCGAGAAGGATGACGCCAAGCTCTTTCTCGTCCTCGATGAGAACAGCCTCACCCGCCGCGAGCGGCCCCGCAACAAGCTCGTCGAGCTCAAGACCGCAGCGGCCGAGCAGGGATTCGATATTCTCCGAAAAGCTGTCGCGGACGCTGACCCCAAGCATCTCGGCGTTAAGCGCGGCGCCCGCGAGCCCTACGGGATCGCTCGCGGCTTCGCCGTCGACGGCGTATCTGATTTTCAGCGCGTGAAGCGGCCGCGAGCCCGCGGGCGCCGCCGCGAGCGCGCCCTGCGAGAGGCATTCCTCAACATCGTCGCCGGTGACGACGCCGCCCGAAATGTCGAGATCGACGGAGATGCGACGGCATCCGAGCGAGCGCCCGCCCGCGGCGACATGAACGCGGCGGATGCGTTCGCCCGCCATGCGTTCGGCCGCCTCAACCGCGGCGCGGAGCGAAGCCTCGACATCAGGGCGCTTGTCGCGGCAGACGCCGCCATGCTGGCCGACGCCGATGACGTCAGCCTCGAACTCGCCGCCCGCCACCGGCGTCAGTTGCGCGATAACGCAGGCGACTTTCGAGCCGCCAATGTCGATGGCGGCGACGAGGCCGCGTTCGCGCAGCGATTTCAGCTGTTTCGACATTGTTCAGTCTCGCCGCCTCAATACGCCGATCTCGGCAGATGCGCCGCGCGAGACAAAGACCTTCGCCTTCATTCCGCCCGCCGTGCAAAAAACCACGCGCAAAAAACAGCGCGCAAAGAGCGGCGCGCTCAGCCCTCGACCCTATCGGATGTGATCGGGGATTCCGATTCGCCGCGCTTTCTGATCACCATGCGCTCGCCGTCGCGAAGATCGATATATTCGACCGGCTGGTCAAGCGTCCCTTGCGCCTTGTGAAGGAGCGCAAGATCGCTGATCGCGCGCGCGTAGTCCGTCTCGGGGAGTTTGATGTCGATATTGTTGCGAAGACGCATGTTCCAGCGGCGCCCGCCGATGCGGATCAGCGCATAGGTCCGCTCGGCGAGCTCGCTCTCCGCGCCGAGGGCCTTCAGCAACCCCGCGGCGGCTTCCGGCGCGCCGGCGCCGACGATGAGCGGCAGGTTCGAATATTCATAGGCGCCGACCTCGCGGATGATCGCGCCGACGTCATCGATGAGATGGAGATTGCCGTCGATCTGCCAGACCGCGGCGGGATCGCGCTCGCGAATGGAGACGCTGATGGTGTCGGGATAAAGGCGCGTGACCGCCGCCGACCGCACCCAGCCGAGCTCCTCGATGCGAGCTTTCGCCTCATCGAGCGAGAGAGCGAGGATCGAAGAGCCGACGACGGGGCCGAGCGCATCGACGACGTCCTCATGCGCAAGCTGATGGGCGCCGCGCAAAAGGACGCGTTTGACTTCGAACCCCGCGGCGATCGCCGTCCTGTTCGCCGCGCGCTCCGCCGTCCGTCCGGCCATGGCGAAATAGCCGCCCGCCCACAGAACGATCGCAATGAGGCCGAGGATGACGGCCGAGCCCGCAAAGCCCGCAATCGTGTAGCGCTCGAAGATCGAGGCGATGCGCGCGATCGTCGACGGCGCTTTCTTTTTCGCGCCCGATTTTTTCTTCACCGCCCGCATGACGCATCCTCGATGATCCATTGGCATAGATCGGGGAAGGATATGCCGCAATGCGCCGCCTGCTCCGGCGTCAGCGACGTCGCCGTCATGCCGGGCTGGGTGTTGATCTCGAGGAAATAGATCTGCTCGCCTTTCGCGCTTTCGTCATAGCGGAAATCCGAGCGCGTGACGCCCCGGCAGCCGAGCGATCTGTGCGCCTTCAAGGCGAGCTCCATGCAGCGCCGCGTGACGGCGTCCGGCGCTTGCGCAGGCAAAACGTGCTGCGATCCGCCCGGCGCGTATTTCGCCTCGTAGTCGTAGAAGGCGAGGCTCGTCGTGATCTCGGTGACGCAGAGCGCGCGATCGCCCATGACGGCGACGGTGAGTTCTCGCCCCGCGATGAACGTCTCGACAAGAACTTCGTCCCCGAGCGACCATTTCTCGCTCGTCAACTCCGCAGGCGGACGATTGTCGCCCTTGCGGATGATGTAGACGCCGACCGAGGAGCCTTGCGCATTCGGCTTGACGACATAGGGCGGCTCCATCGCATGGCCGCCCGCAGCGTCGAACCGCGACATCACGCGCCCTTCGGGCGAGGGGACGCCCGCGCCCTTGAGGACGAGTTTCGTGCGCTGCTTGTCCATCGCGAGCGAGGACGCAAGGACCCCTGAATGCGTATAGGGAAGGCCCATGACTTCGAGGAGGCCCTGAACGCAGCCGTCTTCGCCCCACTGGCCGTGGAGGGCGTTGAAGACGGCGTCGGGCCTCGCCTCCTTCAACTGGTCGGCGAGATTGCGCCCGGCGTCGATCTCGATCGCGTCATAGCCTTTCGCGCGCAGCGCCTTGGCGCACGCTGCGCCCGAATTCAGCGACACTTCGCGCTCCGGCGACCAGCCGCCTTTGAGGACTGCGATGCGGTTGAAGTTTTTCATAAGGGCATAGGTTTTAGGTGTTAGGTTTTAGGGGAAGACAGTTTCTTGCGAAGCGCATTCAACATACGACTGACCTCCTCGGCTTGTTTCAAAGCGGAAGCAACGGCGTCGTGCGACGCGAATTTCATCCTACCGGCAAGAAGGAATGTTTCCAGCTCAGCGGCGGACCCGCGCGCCGTGCTGATGAAGTTTCCATAGTCCTTGCGGGTGCTGCGCATATAACCTTCGGCTATGTTAGCAGGGATCGAAATAGCCGCACGAATCATCTGCGACGTCAGCCGATATTCTTCCTGCTTTGGAAATGACCCGGTGAGCGCATAGATTGCTTGCGCAAGCTCCATTGATCGCTGCCAAACGACGAGGTCGCGATAAGAGGTGATGGCTGACACAGAACGCCCTAAAACCCAAAACCTAACACCTCTCTCCCAGCCGCCTGATCTCCCACCGCAACTCAACGCCGGTCCTGTTAAGAACATCTTTACGAAGCCCTTCGACGAGCGTCTCAATGTCGGCGGCCGTCGCCTTGCCGCGATTGATCATGAAATTGCAGTGCTGCTCTGAGCATTGCGCGTCGCCGACGACGCGCCCGCGTCCGCCGATTTCGTCGATCAGCTGCCAGGCCTTGCGCCCGCCGGATTTTGAAGGGTCGGGATTGGCGAAGGTCGAGCCGCCGGTCTTTTCGCGGATCGGCTGCGATTTCTCGCGCCGCTCCATGATTGACTTCATGCGCGCTTCGATCTCCGCGGGGTCGTCTTTGCGACCCTCGAACGTCGCTTCGGTGAAGATGAGCCCCTCGCCCGCGCCGCAATGGCGATACGCGAATTTCATGTCGGCGTTCTTGAAAATATGGCGCTTGCCGGAGCGATCGAATGCGGCCGCTTCGACAAGGATGTCTTTCGTCTCCTGCTCATAGGCGCCGGCGTTCATCGCAAGCGCGCCGCCGATCGTCCCCGGCACGCCGCGATAGAATTCGAGCCCTGCAACGCCCGCCCTCGCCGCAGCCTTCGCGACTTGCGCGTCGAGCGCCGCGGCGCCCGCTCTGACGCGCGTTCCCTCAACCGAGATTTTTGCGAACGGCGCGCCGAGCCGGACGACGACCCCCCTGACGCCGCCGTCGCGCACGAGAAGATTGGAGCCGACGCCGACCGGATAGACGGGAATTTCCTTCGGCGTCTTCTTCAGAAAGTCCGCGAGATCGTCCTCATCCTCCGGCGCATAGAGAACGTCCGCCGGGCCGCCGACGCGAAACCAGGTGATCGCCGACATGTCCGCGCGTTCGACATAGCGGCCGCGTACAGGCGGAAGACCGGCGGTGACGACTGCTTTCATCACGCGCAACCTCGTAGGGCGGATGAAATCCGCCAGTGCTCACGCTGCGAATTCGGCGGGCGGATTTCATCCGCCCTACGATTTCGTTTTCGCCAAAGCATCCGCCAGCCCCGCCGCATATTTCGTGATGTCCCCCGCGCCGAGCATCACGACATAATCGCCCTTCTCGGCGACGCCCGCGATCGCTTTCGGCAAGTCGTCGAAAGATTTGAGCGCTCGCACGTCTCTGTGCCCTTGCGCGGCGGCGCCGGCGACGAAGGCGTCGCGGGAAACGCCCTCGATCGGCGCCTCGCCCGCCGCATAAACGTCGGTCACGAAGGCGACGTCCGCTTCGTTCAAACACGAACAGAACTGATCCATGAGATCCCTGAGGCGCGTGTAGCGGTGCGGCTGCACGACGGCGATGATCTTGCCGCGCGCGACATTGCGCGCCGCGCGCAAGACCGCCGCGATTTCAACGGGGTGATGGCCGTAATCGTCGATGATGGCGACGCCGTTCCACTCGCCGACCTTGGTGAAGCGCCGCTTGACGCCTGAAAACTTCGCAAAGCCGGAGCGGATCGCCTCGTCGGAGGCGCCGACTTTCCGCGCGACGATCGCCGCCGCGACCGCATTCAAGACGTTATGAACGCCCGGCATCGGCAGCTTCACGCCGCCGATGCGGCTGTCGGGCTGGCCGCGCTTCCTGAAGACGATATCGAATTTCGAGCCGCCGCCTTCGAAGGAGATATTCTCCGCGCGAACGTCCGCCTGCGGATTTGTTCCGTAGGTGATGAGCCGGCGATCGGTGACGCGCCCGACGAGCGCCTGCACTTCCGGGTGATCGAGGCAGACGACCCCGTAGCCGTAGAACGGCGTATTCTCGATGAACTGGTCGAAACCCTTCTTCAAGGGCTCGAACCCGCCCCAGTGGTCGAGATGTTCGGGGTCGATGTTCGTCACGATCGCGACGGTCGTCGGCAGGCGCAGGAACGAGCCGTCCGATTCATCCGCCTCGACGACCATCCAGTCGCCCTCGCCGATGCGCGCATTGGCGCCATAAGCGTTGATGACGCCGCCGTTGATGACGGTCGGGTCGAGCCCCGCCTCATCAAGGAGCGCGGCGACCATCGTCGTCGTCGTCGTCTTGCCGTGCGTGCCCGCGACCGAAATCGTCCATTTCAATCGCATCAGTTCCGCGAGCATGTCGGCGCGGCGGACGACCGGGATGTGCCGCGCGCGCGCCGCGAGAATTTCCGGATTGTCGCGCCTGATCGCGGTCGAGACGACGACGGCGCCCGCACCTTCGATGTTCTTCGCCGCATGGCCGATGACGATCGGCACGCCCTTCTCGCGCAACTGCATGACAGTCGCGCTTTCGGCGGCGTCCGATCCGCGCACGTCGTAGCCGAGATTCTTCATCACCGCGGCGATGCCCGACATGCCGATGCCGCCGATGCCGACGAAATGCATGACGCCGACATTGAACGGCAGGCGCACCTTGATGTTTTTCGCTTCGCTCATGCGGCGGCGCTCATCTTTCTGTCTGCAATTTTCTCAACGAGGTCGGCGAGTTTCGCCGAAGCGTTCGCCTTGACGCGCCCCTTCGCGGCGGCGGCCATGTGCGCGAGAAGCGGCGGGTCCTTCAGGAGATCGTGAAGCCGCGCCGAAAGCGATTGAACGGTGAAATCCGCTTCGCTGATGCGGATCGCGGCGCCCGCATCGGAAAGCGCCCGCGCATTGCCGGTCTGGTGATCGTCCATGGCGATGCCGAGCGGGACAAGCACCGATGCGCGGCCGATCGTTGAAAGCTCCGTGATCGTCGAGGCCCCGGCGCGCGCGATGACAAGATGCGCCTTCGCAATGCGCGCCGGCAGGTCGTTGAAGAACGGCGAAAGCTCCGCCGCGACGCCGGCGCCGTCATAGACTTTCTTCACTTCGGCGATTTCGCCTTCGCGAACCTGCTGCGTCACCGCAAGGCGCGCGCGCAGCGGCGCCGGCAGCGCGGCGATCGCCGGCGGAACGACTTTTGAAAAGAGCGAGGCGCCCTGGCTGCCGCCGAAGACAAGAACAGCGATCCGCCCGCGTTCATCGGGCGGCGGCGAGGGCGCGTCGGCGAGCGCGCGCACGGCGTCGCGAACGGGATTGCCGACCTCGATCAGCGACGCGCGGACCTTTTCCGCTTTTTCAAGCACGGAAAATCCATGCGCGACGAAGGCCGCGCCCTGCGCCGCCATCCGGTTGGCTCGCCCGAGGACGCCGTTCTGTTCGTGAACGCCGTAAGGAATGCGGAGAAGCTCCGCCGCTTTCATGGCGGGAAAAGACGGATAGCCGCCGAAGCCGACCGCCGCGGCGACCTTGCGCTTCTTGAATTCGCGAATCGCCGTCAGCAATCCGCCGGCGAGCGACACCGCCGCCGCCGCTTTCGCGACGGGGCCGCCGATCGATGGGCTCGCCGCGGAAATCATCAATCGTTCGTCCGCGGGAAAAGTTCCCGCATAGCGCGCGCCGCGCGCATCGGTGACGAGAAGAATGCGCCAGCCGCGGCGCTTTAATTCCTGCGCGAGCGCCTCGGCCGGAAAAAGATGGCCGCCGGTTCCGCCCGCGGCGAGGGCGACAATCCTGTCTTTGACAACGCTCAAGGCATCACATCCTTCCGCCGCGCGGCATGGGCCTGGCGGCGCGTCAACGCGAGAATGAGACCGACGGTCAGCGACGCCGCGATGAGCGACGAGCCGCCATAGGAGATGAACGGCAGCGTCATTCCCTTGGCGGGAAGCGCCCTCAGATTGACGCCGATGTTGATGAGGCTTTGAAGGCCGATCAGCGCGGCGAGCCCGCAGACCGCCGTCTGCGCAAAGACGCTGCGAAGCCCGCCCGCCTTCACATAGCTCCTGATGACGAAGGCGGCGAAAAGCGCGAGGATGATGAGGCCGAGAACCATTCCGAATTCCTCGGCGGCGACCGCGAAAATGAAGTCCGTGTGCGCGTCGGGAAGCGACAGCTTCACGGGCGCTGTGTCGGCGCTGGGGATAAGGCCGCCATTCGCGATCGCTTCGAGCGCCTTGTCGACCTGGTAATTGTCGCCCTCCTGCGGATTGAGAAAGCCGTCGATGCGGCGCGCAAGATGCGGCGAGAAGAAATAGCCGCCGGCAAACCCCGCGACGGCGATCGCCGCGACGGCGACGAGCCAGAAGATCGCGCCGCCGGAAACGAAAAACATGGCGATGAAGACCGCGGTCAAAAGCGCCGCCTGACCGTAATCCGGCTGCAGCGCCAACATCGCCGCGCAGGCGAGATAAAGGCCCGTTGCAATCGCCGCGCCCGGAAAACGCGGGGCTCGCGCTCCTTCCGCGAGCATCCACGCGGCGACAATGACGAAGCCCGGCTTCAAGAGCTCGGACGGCTGGAACGAAATCGGTCCGAGCGGCAGCCAGCGTTTTGCGCCGTTGATTTCCGGCGCAAAAAGGAGCGCGGCGAGAATGAACAGAAAGGCGCCGGCGAACAGGATCGAACCGAGGCGCCGCGCCTGGAGCGGCGTCAGCATCGATGCGCCGAGCATCACGCCGAGCGCCGGCGGGACGAACGCGAGCTGGCGGAGCGGGAAATGGAAACTGTCGCTGATCGCGAGCCTTGCGGCCGCGCCCGGTCCCGCCGCGAAGACAAGGACGATCCCGATCGTCATCAATGCGGCGAGAATGAACAGCGAGACATGGTCGACCGACCACCACCAACGCGCAGCCGCAGAATCATCGAGCCGGCTGATCGCCCTCATGCAGCCTCTCCGTCCATCGCTTCGATCTTGTTTGCGAGCTTCCTGAACACCTCGCCGCGCTCCTCAAAATTGCGGAACTGGTCGTAGGACGCGCAGGCGGGCGACAGAAGAACGACGGGCGATGAAAGCCCGCTCGTCGCCGCGTCGCGCGCGGCGCGCGCGAGCGCCGTCGGAAGATCGCCGCACTGAACGCAAGGGGCGGTTCCGGCGAGCTGGCCTTCGAAGTCGCGCGAGGCCTCGCCGATGAGGTAGACGCCGCGGACGCGGTTCATCAGCGGCCTGAGCGATTGGACGCCGCCCTCCTTCGCCTTGCCGCCCGCGATCCAGAAAATGTCGTCATAGGATTTGAGCGCGCGGCTCGCGGCGTCGGCGTTCGTCGCCTTTGAATCGTTGACGAACAACACAGCGCCCTTTTTTGCGACGATCTCCATGCGGTGCGGAAGCCCGGCGAAACGGTCCATCGCCTTCACCGCGACATTCGGCGCGACGCCTTCCGCCATCGCCGCTGCGAGCGCCGCCGCCGCATTCTGCCAGTTATGCTGGCCGCGGAGCGCGGCGATGTGCGAAATGTCGCCCGCCTCGCCCGACTTGTCGCGCAGGCTGTAAAAGAGCTTCGCATTGAGCGCGAAAACGCCGCGCCCGAGCGATCCGTCCGCCGATATCGGCGTCACGGCGGCGGCGCCTTCCGACATCAGGCTGACGCAGAGCCCTTGCGACCACGCGTCGTCGACGCCGATGATCGCCGCATCGTCTTTGGTCTGGTTGAGGAAGATGCGCTTCTTCGCGGCGACATAGCCTTCCATGCTTCCATGCCGGTCGATGTGATCGGGCGAGAGATTGATCAGCACCGCCGTGTTGACGCGGAGCGTCTTGGCGAGATCGAGCTGGAACGACGAAAGCTCGATCACATAGGCGCGCTGGGCGTCGATCCCGGCGAGCGAGAGCACGGGCTTGCCGATATTGCCGCCGGTGACCGCGTCGCGCCCGCACTCCTTGAGAACATGGCCGATCAGCGCTGTCGTTGTCGATTTGCCGTTGGATCCGGTGACGGCGATGATGCGCGGGCGGTCCTTTTTGTTGCGCGCGTTGACGGCGCGCGCGAAGAACTCGATGTCGCCGATGACTTCAACGCCCGCCTGGTGCGCGCGCTTGACGACGGGATGAGGCGCCGGGTGGGTCAGCGGCACGCCGGGGCTGAGCGCAAGCGAACGCAAGTCCTCCCACGGCCAGCTTTTCGGGTGTTCGGCGGCGTAGCGCGTGTTCGCCGTTTTCGCGCGCGCTTCCTCCTTGTCGTCCCAGCAATAGACCTCCGCGCCCGAAGCCGAGAGCGCTTCGCAGGTCGCAAGGCCTGTCGCGCCGAGCCCGTAGACTGCGATCTTCTTCTTTTCGATCCCCGGAACGATGATCATGGAAGTCTTGAGACGCCTAGCGAAGTTTGAGCGTTGAAAGTCCGATGAGCGCAAGAATGACGGCGATGATCCAGAAACGGATGACGATCGTTGATTCCTTCCATCCGAGCTGTTCGAAATGATGGTGAATCGGCGCCATTCTGAAGACGCGCTTGCCGGTCAATTTGAAGGACGCGATCTGGATCATCACCGAAAGCCCTTCGAGCACGAAGAGGCCGCCGACGATCGCCAGCACGATTTCATGCTTGGCGGCGACTGCGATCGCGCCGATCGCGCCGCCGAGCGCGAGCGAACCCGTATCGCCCATGAAGATCGCCGCGGGCGGCGCGTTGAACCATAAAAAGCCGAGCCCGCCGCCGATGATCGCGCCGCAGATGATCGCAAGCTCGCCGACCCCCGGCACATAGGGAATGGCGAGATAGTCCGCGTAATCGACGCGGCCGACGAGATAGACGATGAATCCGTAAGTTCCCGCCGCGATCATCACCGGCACGGTCGCGAGCCCGTCGAGGCCATCGGTCAAGTTGACCGTGTTCGAGGCGCCGACAATGACGAAGGCCGCAAACGGAACCATCAGCCAGCCGATCGGGAGGCCCGCCGAGCCCGCGCCGAACCAGCCCTGAAAGAATTGGAGCGGCACGAACGGAACCGCGACCGAAGTCTCGATGCCGGCGGGAGCGTCTGGCGCAGCGCCGAGCGTCAGGACGCAGGCGAGGCCTGCAAGAATGGCGACGGCGAACTGGATGACGAGCTTCATCGATCCGACGACGCCCGACGCGGTCTGTTTCGTCACTTTAAGATAATCGTCCCAGAAGCCGAGCGCGCCATAAGAGAGCGTCACGCCGAGAACGATCCAGACATAGGGATTGTCGAGCCGCGCCCAGAGGATGATCGCAATCGTCATCGACATCAGGATGAGAACGCCGCCCATCGTCGGCGTTCCCGCCTTCGAGATGATGTGGCTCTGCGGCCCATCCTGACGGATCGGCTGTCCCTTGCCCTGTTTCCTGCGCATCCAGCGGATAAGACCGGGGCCGACGATGAAGGCGATGAGCAGCGCCGTCATGACTGCGCCGCCCGCCCTGAACGAAAGATAGCGGAAGACGTTGAAGAGCGCGAACTCGTCGGAAAAATTTATGAGGTAATAGAGCATCTCGGTCTTGTTCTTTTTCTTTCGGTCAGCGCGCTTCCCCCGCGGCCTTTATCGCGGCGACGATTTCGCTCACCTTAGAGGCGTTCGATCCTTTGACCATGACAATGTCGCCGTCCTTCAGCGCCGCGACGATCGTCGGCGCGAGCGAGCGCGCATCGCCCGCCCGCCCGGCCCGGATCGCGGCCGGCGCCTTGTCCCACAAATGATCCATGAGAGCGCCGGCGACATAGAGCGCGTCAACGCCCGCCGCAACTAACGGTTCGGCAAGCCCTGCATGGAGCGCAGGTCCCGCATCCCCAAGTTCGAGCATCTGCCCGAGGACGGCGATCCGGCGGCCCCGTCCTTTCGGCTTCATCTGCCCAAGCAGCGCAAGCGCGGCCGCCATCGAGGTCGGATTGGCGTTGTAGCTTTCATCAAGAATGGCGATCTCGGCGCCGCTCGCGAGGCGAACGCGCGATTGCGCGCCGCGTCCCGCCGCCGCGCCGACGCCTTTAAGGCCCGTGGCCGCCTTCGCCGCCGGAAGCCCGAGCGCGCGCGCCGCGCCGATGACGGCGAGCGCGTTCATCGCCTGGTGGCGGCCCGGCGCATCGAGCGGGAATTCGAGCGGCTCGCCGAAGACAGACGCTGTAATGTCGGCGCGCGCGCCGTCGCCGCGATAATCGACAAGACGGATGTCGGCGTCTTTCGCCTCGCCGAACGAGATGACGCGCGCGACGCCCGCCTCTTCGGCGCGAAGGCTGAGGAGACCGAAATGTTCATTGTCGGCGGGCAGCACCGCAGCGCCGTCCCTTGCGACGCCAAGGAAGATTTCCGCTTTCGCCTCGGCGATTTTCTCCGTCGTTCCGAAAAATTCGAGATGCGCCGGCGCGATGGTCGTCACGATCGCGACATGCGGGGCGACGAGTCTCGTCAGCGGCGTGATCTCGCCCGCGTGGTTCATGCCGATTTCAAAGACGCCGAAATCCGCGTCGATCGGCATCCTTGCGAGCGTCAGCGGCACGCCCCAGTGATTGTTGAAGCTCTTGTCCGAGGCGTGAACGCGCCCGACGCCCGAGAGCGCGGCGCGCAGCATCTCCTTCGTCGACGTCTTGCCGGCGCTCCCTGTGACGGCGATGCGCTTGCCGAAATTCCTGAGGCGCGCGGCGCGGGCGAGATCGCTCAATCCTTCGAGCGTGTCGCGAACGACAAGGAGGGGCGCTCCTTCCGGCGCATTCTCGGGCGCGCGCGCGACGAGCGCCGCCGACGCCCCCCGCTCGAACGCGCTGTTGACGAATTCATGGCCGTCGCGCGCGTCTTTAAGGGCGACGAACATTTCGCCGGGCGCAAGCGTCCGCGTGTCGATCGAAAGCCCGCCCGCCGCCCACTCTTCCGCGATCCAGCGATCGGGATCGCCGCCGCGCGCGCACAAGGCGCCGCCGGTCGCCGCCGCCGCTTCAAAAGCCGTCCAAAGCCCTGCGCTCATCTCGCCTGCTCCCTCGCCGCCGATCGCGCGACTTCAACGTCGTCGAACGGCAGCGTCTCGCGCCCCACGATCTGCCCCGTCTCATGGCCCTTGCCGGCGATGAGGAGGACGTCCCCTTCTCGAAGCATTGCGACCCCTCTCGCAATCGCTTTCGCGCGATCCCCGATTTCTTCGGCGCCCGCGCAGCCGGCGAGAACCTCGCGGCGGATGGACGCCGGGTCCTCCGTGCGCGGATTGTCATCGGCGACGATGACATGATCCGCGCCCTTCGCCGCCGCCGCGCCCATTAAGGGGCGCTTCTTGCGGTCGCGATCCCCGCCCGCGCCGATGATCGCGACGACGCGGCCCCTCGCATGCGGCCTAATGGCGGCGAGCGCGGTCGCAATCGCATCCGGCGTGTGCGCGTAATCGACATAAATCCCGGCGCCGTCAATATCGGCGGCGCGCTGCATCCTGCCAGGAACGCCAGGAAGGCGTTCCAGAATGGGAATGACGCGCCCCGGTTCGGCGCCGCTTGCAATGACGATCCCCGCGGCGAGAAGAGCGTTCTCCGCCTGGAAAGCTCCGATAAGCGGCAACCGCAGCGAGTGGCTCTTTCCGTCCGCCTCGACCGCGATGTCGAGGCCGCCCGGCTGCGGCGAAAGAGCGGCGAGCCGCAGCGTTTGGCCGCGCACGCCGGTCGTGATGATCTTCAGCCCGCGCGCTGCGACGTCGGCGCAAAGCTCCTCGCCGCCCTCCCCGTCGAGATTGACGACCGCAGTCCCGCTTTTCGGCGTCAGTTCAAGAAAGAGGCGTTTCTTGGCGCGGAAATAATCGTCGATGTCGGCGTGGAAATCGAGATGATCCTGCGTGATGTTGGTGAACGCCGCCGCGGAAAACCTGACGCCGTCGGCCCGGAACTGCGCGAGCGCATGACTTGAGACTTCCATCGCGAGATGGGTGACGCCCTCCTTCGCCATCGCATCGAGCGTTTCATGAAGCGCCACGGGTTCCGGCGTCGTATGCTGGAGCTTGCGTTCATAATGCGCGGAATGCGCGCCGAGCGTGCCGAGGCTCCCCGCATTCTCGCCGAGCATCGACCACAGCGCCGCTGAAAATATCGCCGTCGAGGTCTTGCCGTTGGTGCCGGTGACGCCGGCGATGAATTCCGGCTGGCGCGGATAAAATCGCGCGGCCATCTCTGCGAGGCGCCGGCGCGGTTCTTCGTCTTCGACGAGCGGAAGGGCGGTCTTGGCGCCCGGGCGCGCCAGCACCGCCGCCGCGCCCGCTTTCTCCGCCTGCGGAATAAAGGCGGCGCCGTCGGCGGCGACGCCGGGAAGCGCGGCGAACAAAAACCCTTCGCGCACCGCGCGGCTGTCCGGCGTCAGTCCCTTGATGTCGGGATCGGGATCGCAGGGCGCCGCCGCGAGCGCCGAGAGCTTCACGGCGCGCCCCCGACGTCCGCCGTCTTAAGCGCGGCGCGCCGATCGGCGCCTTTCGTCCCGCTGACGAAAGCGGCGAGCGCTTCGCCTTCATCGACCGGCATCACGCCGAGAAGCGGCGCCAGTCTTTTTGCGATCGCGGCGAATGTCGGCGCCGCATTCCAGCCCGCCGTCGCGTAGCCGTAGGTTCCTTCAACCGCCTGCGGCTCATCCAGGGTGATCAGGACCGCATAGCGCGGATCCTGCCCCGGAAAGGCGCCGACAAAGGTCGCGATGCGCGAATTCCTGTTGTAACCGCCGCGCGAGGGTTTTTCTGCGGTCGCCGTCTTGCCGATGACGAAATAGCCGGGCGCCTCGGCCTTGCTCGCGGTTCCGCCCTCGATGACGCTGCGCATGACGCGACGCATGATGAGGCTCGTCTCCTCCGAGACCACGCGCCTTCCCTTCGGTTGCGCCTCGCTGCGCAGGAAAGTCGGATCGCGATAGAGGCCGCCGTTGACGATCGCCGCGACGCCGGCGAGGAGATGGAGCGGGGTCACTGAAATTCCGTGCCCGTAGGAAATCGTCGCCGATTCAACCGGCCCCCACTGCCAGGGAAGCTCGGGCGCGCGGCGCTCCGCGAGTTCGATCCGCAGCGGATCGAGAAGGCCGAAATCCTTGAGCGCCGTCTTCTGCCGGTTCGGCCCAAGATCGGCCGCCATGCGCGCCGCGCCGATATTTGACGAATACTGAACCACTTCCGAAAAACTCAACACCCGGTTCTCGCCGTGGAAGTCACGGATGATTTTGTCGGCGACCTTGTAGAACCCGCGCGCATCATATGTCGACGCCTCGCTCGCCGCGCCGGTCTCAAGCGCGGCCGCCGCCGTAAAGAGCTTGAACGCCGAGCCGAGCTCGTAGCGGTCGTAGACGGCGCGATTGCGGCGGAAATCCGCCGGCGCGGCGCCCGGCGCGTTCGGATCGAAATCGGGAAGGCTTGCAAGCGCGACGATTTCCCCGGTGGCGACATCCATGACGCCGCCGAAGGCGGCTTTGGCGTGAAACTTTTCGAGCGATGCGGCGAGTTCCTGCTCGAGGATCTGCTGCGCGCGGATGTCGATCGACGCGGTGAGCGGACCCTTGCCGCGCCAGCCGTTGAGGACATGCTCAAGGCCCATGACGCCGCCCTTTCCCGCTTCCGTGTGGCCGATGACATGGGCGGCGACGGCCCCTTGCGGATAAAACCGGCGCGTGCGGGGCGAGAAGCGAACGCCGGTGAGGCCGAGCGCAAACACCGCTTCCTCCTGCGCCGGGGTCAGCCGCGATTGAATCTCAACGTAGCGGCCCGCCGCCAGCTTCTCTTCAAGCGTCTGCGCATCGATGTCCGGAAACACGGACGCGATGGCGCTCGCGGTTTCCTTCGCGCTCCACACTTCGCGGCCGGCGATTTCAAGGGAGCGCATCGGCAGATTGACGGCGAGGAGGACGCCGTTGCGGTCGACGATCTCGCGCCGATCAGGATCGTCGCCGAGCGCGGCGACGCTGCGACCGCTTGGCGCTTCAGGGCCGAGCGCAACGAGGCTGAGCCGCGCCGACAGAAGGACGAAGGCGAAGGAAAACGCGACTGCGCACATGCCGATCCGCCGGCGCGCGACGCCAATCGTGCGGGCGCGGCGGCTCTTGGCGGAGATGCGGTCGGAAGGCGCAGCGATTGCGTGATCGCATTCCTCGATCACGGTGCATTGGGCTTTCGGCTTCGCCTTGCGTTTGAACATTTTATCCCTCAACGGGCGGCGACCGGTCCAAGCTGCGCCACTTCAAGCGGGCGCTCCGGTGAGGACGAAGACGATGTCTCCAACTCCGGCGCCTTGTCGCCGAACGCGACTTCGAAATCGTCCGCCGTCATCAGTTGCGCGCCGGAAAGCGGCGCGAGGTTCGTCGCTTTCGCCGCGATCTCAGCGAGGCGGTCCGGGCTTTCGAGATAAGCGACTTCTGCGCGCAAGAGCTGGATCGACGTCAGCTCCTTCGTTTTTTCACGATCAAGGCGCTGCAATTCATTGCGCGTTTCGCGCACCGCCGCTTCCGCCTGGTAGCGGCCGGCGGCCGCCGCCGCGAGGAGGAGACATAAGAGGATCATGGTGAGGCGCATCATCGTCCTAACTCCAGGCTGATAGCGAACGTGAAAGGGCAAGGCTCGGCAGGAGCGCGCGGAAATCCCCGCCGAGCGGGGGCGCCGACGTGCGGATCGCCGCCCGCAGCTTCGCCGAGCGCGAGCGCGGATTGGCGGCGACTTCTTCGGGCGACGGCGTCTGCGGCTTGTCGCTCAGCACCCTGAAGGTCGGATCGGCCCGATCCGCATCCGGCGCGTGGCGCGACGGGCGGGCCGCCGCCCCGCTCCGCTCGGTCATGAAGCGCTTGACGATCCGGTCTTCAAGCGAATGAAAGGTGACGACGACGAGGCGCCCGGCGGGCCGGAGGAGGCGCTCCGCAGCGACCAGCGCTTTGGCGATCTGCGCGAGTTCATCATTGACGAAGATTCGGAGCGCCTGAAAGACGCGCGTCGCCGGATGGATGCGGTCCTCGCGCGGCGGGGGCGATGCGCGCAGCACGATTTCCGCAAGGCGCCCCGTCGTTGCGATCGGCGCCGTCATTCTTTCCTCGACGATCGCGCGCGCGATGCGTCCGGCGCGCTTTTCCTCGCCATAGACCTTGAAAATCGATGCGAGATCGCGCGCCTCCGCCGAATTGACGACATCCGCCGCATCGGGCTTGCCGCCGTCCATGCGCATCGACAAAGGACCGTCGCGCATGAAGGAAAAGCCGCGCGCCGCCTCATCGAGCTGCATCGAGGAAACGCCAAGGTCGAAGACGGCGCCGTCGATCGCGCTGACTTTCCATTCGGCGAGCCCCTCCTCCATCTCCGCAAAGGGACGATTGATGAGGCCGAGACGCCCCGCATAAGCGCGCGACCAATCGCGCGCCCGTTCGATCGCGGTCGGATCGCGATCAAATCCGTAGACGAAGCAATTCGCCGACGCGAGAATGGCGCGCGCGTAGCCGCCGCCGCCGAATGTCGCGTCGACATATATTCCGTGATTGACCGGCGCGAGCGCTGCGACCGCTTCATCGAGCATGACGGGCGCGTGGGGCGCATAACTCATGGCGCGTCTCCCGCTTTCGGGTTGCGCAAGCGATGCAGCGCCGCCCGTGCGCGATCGCGCGTCGCGGCGAGGCGTTCTTCCGCGCCCTCGGCGGTCAGGATGATGAACGTCTCCCCCCGCCCGCGAAAAAGCGCGCGTTCGGAAAGCTCCGCGTGCTGGCGCAGCGCCTCGGGAATGACGACGCGCCCCTCGGTGTCGAAAGGAAGCGAGCGGATCTGGCCGATCAGGTGCTCTTCAAGCGCTTCGCGGTCTTCGTCGAAGAACGCCAGTTCGCTGATCATCTCCTTGATGAAGCTGATGAGATCACCGCCGCCGCATTCAAGGTAAGGTCCGCGCAGCGACGGCAGGCAATAAAATCCGCGGATCGGATCGCCATCGAGCGCGCGCCGGAAATCGGCCGGCGCCGCAACGCGTCCCTTCGCATCAATCTTGTTGATGTGAGACCCCAGAAAAGAGGTCTCCGGCGACCGCAATTTCACGTCCGAACTCCGCCCTCTCCTCCGGCGTCGCGCCGCAGCGACACCGGAAGCTGGCGCCATTAGGCGCCAATCTCCGACAATTTGTGGGATAACACGGGGTATTCCGAAGCGTCAAACGCCAAATCGACTTTTAGGCTGGAAATCTTTGGATAATTCCGGGGGTGCAACGGCGTTTGGGGATTGGCGGTTAACGTTTTGAAAAGGAACGTTATTTTTGCGTTAACGCGCGTTCGTCCGGGTGAATCGCATGATCGCGGCCTCATCGGCGCGACCGGATTCAGCCTTGCGCCTGCTTTTTTCCGCATGGAGCCGCGCCCGCTCGATTAAGAGCTCAAGGCGCTTCATTTCAGCGAACGCCTCGCTGAGACCGGTGCGCGCCGTTTCGAGTTCCGCTTCAAGATCGGCCCTTGTCGCCGTCATCGCCGCTCGCTTCTGGGCGGCGCCGGCGAGATAGCCCGCAAGATGCACAAATCCGACGATCTCGGCGGCGCTCATCGCCGCCTCCTCGCTCGCAACGGCGTCTTCAAGAAGGCGAAGCGACCGCTGCGTCTGCTCAAGCGCCGATTGCAGATCTCCGATCCGGCGGGAGGCTTCGTCCGTCTTCGCCCGCGCGACCTTGAGAAGTTTCTTCAAGGCCTGAGCCTCGCGCTCATTTCTGATCATCGCGCGCAAGTCCTCTGGATGTTCGTCAGCATGTCAATGAGGCCGGCCTCAGCCGCAGCCGAGCCGAACGCCTCGCCGCGTCCCTGCGTCAGGAAATTTTCGAGCTGCGCGTGAAAATCGATGGCGCGGTCGACCTCGTCATTGGCGCCGGGCTTGTAGGCGCCGATGCGGATCATTTCGCGCATGTCCTCATAGACCGAGGCAAGAGCGCGCGCGCGGCGCGCCGTTTCATGAAGGCCGGCGCCCTCGCCAAGGCCCGCCGTGCGTGAAACGCTTCTTAGAATATCGATCGCCGGGAACCGCCCCCGCTCTGCGATCCGTCGGTCGAGGACGACGTGGCCGTCGAGGATTGCGCGGGCTGCGTCCGCGATCGGTTCATCGTGATCATCGCCTTCGACGAGTACGGTGAATACGCCGGTGACGGCGCCCGCGCCGGCTGTTCCGGCGCCCGCGCGTTCGAGAAGTTTCGGCAGCAGGGAAAAAACGGACGGCGTATAGCCTTTGGCGGTTGGGGGCTCGCCGGCTGCAAGGCCGATTTCCCGCTGCGCGGCCGCGACGCGCGTCAGCGAATCCATGAGGCAAAGGACGTGATCGCCGCGATTGCGGAAATATTCCCCGATCGTCATCGCCAGAAAGGCCGCCTCGCGGCGCATCA
>JBMOOR010000014.1:19020-37627 GCA_049324555.1 Pseudomonadota bacterium
TCGTCCGAAGTCGCGACGATGACCACTGACCGGGCGAGGCCTTCAGATCCGAGATTGTCCTCGATGAATTCGCGCACTTCCCGCCCACGCTCGCCGATCAGCGCGATTACGGCGACATCGCACGTCGTGTTGCGCGCGATCATGGCAAGAAGCGCCGACTTGCCGACGCCGGAGCCTGAGAAGAGTCCGAGCCGCTGCCCGATCCGCGCCGGGCAGAAGATGTCGAGCGCCTTGATCCTGAACTCGACCGGCCCTCCGAGCCGTTCGCGCAGCGCCGCCGGCGGCGGCGAGGCTCTGAGATCATGCGGCGCCGCGCCCGCCGTGATCGGCCCCTTGCCGTCGACGGGGCGCCCAAGCCCATCGACAACGCGGCCGAGCCAGGCCGGCGACGGCGAGACCGAGGCGGTCGAGGAATTGAATTTCACGCGCGCGCCGCGCTTGACGCCGCCGACGCCGCCGAACGGCAGGCAAAGACCGGCGCCGCCGCTGACGCCGACGACTTCCGCAGCAAGGCCGCCCGCCGCAGTTTCGATTTCGACGCGCCCCCCGACCTCGATCACGCCGAGCCGATCTTCAACGCGAATGGCGAGGTCGGTTACGCTATCGACGACGCCGCAGACGCTCACCGGACCGAACCGGCGGAGGACCCTGCGCGCCTCGTCGATGCGGATGGAAGAAGAAGAAGCCGCCATGGGTCCCTTGATCGGCGGAGGGCCCGAGCGGCCCGTCCGGCGTTGAACTGCGGAAAGGACCTTAACGCGCCGGCGTTTAAGCTCGCGTAAATTCGTGAATCAACCTAAGTCCGCTCGCGACGCCCGGCGATTAACGGCGCCCTCGTTTGCAAGGGTTTTGCGCCGGGCGGAAGTAACGAACCTTGTTCGCCGCTTAAAGCTTTGGCGAAAGCTGCGCGCATTTGTTCGACGGCGTTAACCTTTATGAAAGCAAATCAACCTAAATCTGGTTAAGGCAAATCGAAAAATGCGCGCGCCGCCGGGGGCGACGCAGCGACGAACAGGAGAGCGGGCAATGCGGGTTTTGCTGATTGAAGACGATGGCGCGACCGCCCAGAGCATCGAGCTGATGCTCAAATCGGACGGATTCAACGTCTACACCACCGATCTCGGCGAAGAAGGCGTCGATCTCGGCAAGGTTTACGACTACGACATCATTCTTCTCGACCTCAATCTTCCCGACATGACCGGCTTTGACGTTCTGAAATCCCTGCGCGTCGCCAAGGTCAACACGCCGATCCTCATCCTGACGGGTCAGGGCGATATCGAAACCAAAGTGCGCGGGCTCGGCTTCGGCGCCGACGATTACATGACCAAGCCGTTCCACAAGGACGAGCTTGTCGCGCGCATCCACGCGATCGTCCGCCGCTCAAAGGGCCATTCGCAGTCTGTCATCACGACCGGCAATCTGACCGTCAATCTTGACGCGAAGACGGTCGAAGTCGCCGGCCAGCGCGTGCATCTGACCGGTAAGGAATATCAGATGCTGGAGCTCCTCTCGCTCCGCAAGGGCACGACGCTGACGAAGGAAATGTTCTTGAACCACCTTTACGGCGGCATGGACGAGCCGGAACTGAAGATCATCGACGTTTTCATCTGCAAGCTGAGGAAAAAACTCGCCGCCGCGACAAGCGGAGACCACTATATCGAGACCGTCTGGGGCCGCGGCTATGTGCTGCGCGACCCGGCGGAGGAAAAAGCCGCCTAAAGCGTTTCAAATCGAGACGGAAAAGCGCTCCCTTCGGGGAGCGTTTTTGTTCATCAATACGAAATCTTAGCTTCCTCTTAATTCCGCCCGCCTATTTTTAGGTTGTGAAGACACGCTGCGCGCACATGAAATTGCGCGCCCGGGCTGAGGGCGGTCGATCATGAAAAAACTCTGCAGGCGCATTCAGCGGCTTGGCGACGCGATGGTCCGCGACGATCACGGCA
This sequence comes from Pseudomonadota bacterium, assembly GCA_049324555.1. GTDB lineage: Bacteria > Pseudomonadota > Alphaproteobacteria > Caulobacterales > Parvularculaceae > Amphiplicatus. Next base: position 20,964 of record JBMOOR010000014.1, read on the forward strand.
ATATCGCGATGATGTTCGGTCTCCTGCTTTTCGTCATTCTCGGCGCGGCGGGCCTCGCCATCGATTTCACCCGTTCGACCATGGTTCGATCCGAGATCCATGAGGCGGCCGACGCGGGCGTTCTCGCCGCCGCACGCTATCGGGCGACGCATCCCAATGCGACCGACGCCGAACTGGCCAGCGTCGCGCGCAAGGTGTTCGACAACGGCCTCAAAGACCGCCCGAACCTTGCGATCGACTCGTTTAGCGTCACGTTCGACGATGCGAGCGACACATTCGCGCTTGACGTCGGCGGATCGATGAGCACCCTCTTCATGAACGTCCTTGGCATGAGCGCAACAGACGTCGGCGCGCGTTCGGAAGTCAAGCTCGGCAAGCCGCCGCTTCTCGAGATCGCCATGGCGCTCGACGTCACGGGCTCGATGAACCAGAACGGAAAGATCAGCGCGCTCCGGAATGCGGCGAAAGATCTCGTGGCGACGCTGCTCGAGGCGGACGACGCCGATGTGAAGATCGGCATCGTGCCGTTTGCGCAATATGTGAATGTCGATGACGCGAACGGCGCGCAAAGCTGGCTCAGCAATCCCGGCGGCGCGTGGAAGGGCTGCGTCGGATCGCGCGACTACCCTTTGAACACAAAGGATTCGGAGTATTCGGCCTTTCCGGTTCCCGGCATCAACGGGATCACCTGCCCCGACGCCCTTATTCCGCTTACGAACGACGAGGCCGCGCTCGATAGCATGATCGGCAAGCTCGACGCCAACGGCTGGACCTACATCCCGGCCGGGCTCTTATGGGCGTGGACGCTCCTGACGCCCGACGTCCCGTTCGACGGAGCCCTTTCGTTCCCGGAACTTGCGGAACGCAACGGCACCAAAGCGATTATTCTGATGACGGACGGCGAAAACACCAAGGCGCCGGATTATCCGACGCATAACGGAACCGACCAGACATACGCCGATCAGTTGACGAAGGAGCTCTGCGTCAACATCAAGGACAGCGAGATCGTCATCTACGCAATCGCTTTCGACGTTTCGGATGCAAACACCCAGGAAATCCTTGAGACCTGCGCGAGCAGCCCGTCGCATTACTACGCGGCGGACGACGCCGGCGAACTTTCCGACGTCTTCGCCTCGATCGCGTCGAGCCTTCGCAACATCAGCCTGTCGAAATAGCGCGGGCGGCTTCTTCCTCGAATATCTCTATCGCGCGTTCGCGCGGCGGAAAGTCTTCATCGATCCAGCGCGCTTCAGCGGCCTTGATGACGCTCGCGACCGGGGGGCCTTCGGGAACGCCAAGGCGGAGAGCGTCTTTCCCGGAAAAAGGAAGCCGCGGCGGCGTCCATCGCTCAGGCAGGGCGCGCAGGGACTGAAACGCCGGGTCGCGTCCTGACGGGGCGTTCGTCCTGGCGAGAAAATCCGCTTCCGCAACGAGGCAGGCGTCGCGCCATGCGCCGGCGCCGAGACGATAGAGAAGCGCGCGCGCCGCTATTTCGTCCGTATGAAAATCAATAAGACGTGAGTTTTCAACCGCGAAACGGCGCTGCGATCCTTGCGCGTTCGAAAGGCGAAGCCGCGCATCGAGCCCATCGCCTTTCGGTCCGTAGAGCGCGGCGAGCGCAAGCGGCGCTGCGGCGGAAGGATCGATCGCCTTCAGTCGCGCGAGGCTTTCGATCTGGGGCGCCTCTGGCCAGACTTGCCCAAGGACGCCGCTCGCCGCCATCGCCTTGACCGCCCCTTGCGGCGCCGGCAGCGCGAGGAGCTTTGTCATCTCATCGCCGACGCGTTCAGCCGAAAGGCGATTGACGCCCTCTTTCAGCGCGGAACAGGCTTTGAGCCCGACGGCGTCGAAATCCTGCGCATAGCGCGCCGAAAACCGGAAGAAGCGGAGGATGCGAAGAAAGTCCTCCCGGATGCGGTCCTCCGCCTCGCCGATGAAGCGGACCCGACGCGCGGCGAGATCCGCCATTCCGCCGACTGGATCAAAAAGCTCAAGCGAAGGCGTCAGGTAGAGCGCATTGACCGTGAAATCGCGCCGGCGCGCGTCAATTTCCCAATCGCGCGTGAAGGCGACCGTCGCGCGGCGACCGTCCGTCGATACGTCGGCGCGGAGCGTCGTCACTTCAATTCCCTTGTGATCGGCGATCGCAGTCACCGTCCCGTGGTCGAGCCCGGTCGGCGCTGCGCCGAGATGCGCGCGTTTGAGCGCCGCAATCACCTGATCCGGCGTCTGCGTCGTTGCGATGTCGATGTCTTTCGGCGTCTCGCCAAGGAGACTGTCGCGCACGCAGCCGCCGACAAACCGCACCGAACCCGCTTCGCGGTCGGTCAGTGCGCCGACGACCTTGACCACCGCAGGCTCGCGCACCCAGGCGAAATGCGGCGCAAGGTCTGGCGGGATCGGCGTCAGTTTCTCCGTCATCGGAGGGTCTCGTCGGCCTTCAGGACATCCGCGAGCGAGCGCACGATGCCGGCGGTGAGGCCCCAGATGTGATACCGTCCGAAGGGCGCGGCGAACATCCGGTAACGGACGCCCTGATGCTCGCGATCTTCAAGCGTGTGATTGGCGAGATCGGCGAGCCAGAAAAGCGGCGCTTCAAAAACTTCAGCGACTTCGCGCGGGCATGGCCTGATCGGCGCCGACGGGTCGACAATTCCTATAACCGGCGTCACCGAAAAGCCGATGCCGCCTTCATGCGCGCCGAGTGCGCCGACGACCTCGACCGCGGACGGGGGAATGTTCACTTCTTCCTCAGCCTCGCGCAGCGCCGTTGCGATGCGGTCGGCGTCCTCGGGATGCGCCTTGCCGCCTGGAAAGCTGATCTGGCCCGCATGCGATGGCATATCGGGCGAACGGACAGTGAAAAGAACGGTCGGGCCGTCGGCGCGATCGATGATCGGGATGAGGACCGCCGCTTCCTGCCGCCGCGTCGTCCAGCGGCTCTCAAACCTTTCATCGCCGACGAGATGCGGATTGATCTCCGCAAAAAGCGCGCGCACGCGCTGCGCCGAGGCGCGCGCGAGGTTTTGTTCAATTCTCTTGCGCCAATCGTCCAATGGCATGCCTGTCTGCTTCGCGTCGCGCATTGCGCATCAATCGTCGCTCTCGAAGACCTCGCCGGCGCGCCCGAACGGGAAGAATTCGCCCGACGATGCGACGCCGAACCAGTCTTCGCCGCCGATGTCGCGCGTTTCGCCGACAGCGACAAGGTCATAGAAAACGGCGCGCGAAATAAGGGCCTCAAGCCCGGCGCGAACGTGAACATAGGGCGCGCGGCCCTTGCCGCTTTCGCGGTAGGAAATCTTATGCTCGGCGCCCGCCGCGACCTCGTCCCCGACATTGGTCGTGAAGACGATGCGATCGCCGGCCGCGCCCTTCTCGACCCGCATCAGCACGGCGACGAAGGGCGCGTCCTCAACCGCAATCCCAAGCTTTTCGACCGGCGTCACCAGGAAATAACGCTCGCCCTCCTTGCGCAGGACCGTTGAAAAGAGCCGCACGAGCCGCGCGCGTCCAATGGGCGTTCCCTGATAGATCCAGACGCCGTCGCGCCGGATCGTCAGGTCGAGTTCGCCGCAATAGTCAGGATTCCATTTTTCGACCGGCGGCAGAGGGCGAGCCGTCTTTCCTTCGAGCGCTGCAGCGTAACGCATGAGATCGGTCATAAAATGCAAGGGCCGGCGCTCTCCTGAAAGCGCCGGCCCCCTCCAGTCTTCGATCGGCGCCTAGTTGGCGCAGGACAGGCAGCGCGCATAGAGCGCGTTCGGATCGTTGAACTCTTCAATGAACGCCGCTTCCTTGCGAACCGCGGCGACTGCTTTCTGAACCAGCGAGCGCGTCGCAAAGGCGCGGTCGCGATCAACACCGAGCGCCGCCATCGCCTTCGCCGTCGCTTCTCCGAAAAAGACCGAGAAAGGCGAAATCTCTTCGCGGACATTCACGCGGTCATATTCCGTGAGGTTGGCAAGCTTCGCCGCCGCCGCAACAGCCTCGTCAATGTCGCCGAGATTGTCGACAAGTTTGAGGGTCTGCGCTTTTTCGCCGATCCAGACCCGGCCCTGGCCGATCGTATCGACATAAGCGGGATCGAGCTTGCGTCCTTCCGCAACGACGTCGAGGAAATCGCGATAGCCGTCTTCGACGCTTTGCTGGAAGATGTCGGCGACATTTTCCTCAAGCGGCCCGATGCCGGTTGCGTAGAGAGAGGCGAGCGATGTCGTGCCGACGCCGTCGATATTGATGCCCCAATACTGCGCGGCCTTTTCGAAAGTCGGGAAGAACGCGAAAATGCCGATCGAGCCCGTGACGGTCGTCGGCGAGGCCCAGATCTGATCGCCAGGCGCTGCGATCCAGTACCCGCCCGACGCAGCGAGCGAGCCCATCGAAACGACGACCGGCTTTCCTGCTTTCTTGAGCGCGAGGACGCCGTCGCGAATGATCTCGGACGCAAAGGCCGAGCCGCCCGGACTGTCGATCCTGAGGACGACGGCCTTCACTTCCTCGTCGTCGAGCGCCTGCTTCAGATAGCCGGCGATCGTGTCGCCTCCCGCCGCAACACCGGGCGCGGCTTCGCCGTCAACAATCGCGCCGGCGGCGGTGACGATCGCCACATCCGGATTGGAGCCGTCCTTTTCCGGGCCGATATGGCGCAGATAAGTTCCGTAATCGACGTTCTTGAAACTCTCGCCGGATTCGTCCTCGCCGAACGCCGCCCTCATCGCTTCAAGCTGCTCGGGACGCGAGCTTAAGTGATCGACGAGTTTGAACTTCAAAGCCGCCTCTGCGAAGTCGCCGTTCGACTCGCGAAGGAGCGAATTCAAATCATTGGCGAAGCGATCAATCGACCCCGCCGGCAGCGCGCGCGCCTTTTCGATCGCCTTCGCGTAGCTTGACCACATGCTGCCGAGGAAATCGAGGTTCGCCTCTTTCGCCTCCGGCGACATGTCATCGCGCATGAACGGCTCGACCGCCGCCTTGAACGTGCCGACGCGGAAGACGTGCGGCGTCACCAGCATCTTGTCGAGGAAGGTCTTCAGGAACGCATCATAGGCGCCGTAGCCGACAAGGACGAGCGAGCCCTTGTCGTGCATGTAGATTTCATCCGCATGCGATGCGATCAGATACTGTTCCTGCCCGTAATAATCGCCGACCGCGTAGACTTTCTTGCCCGACGTTTTGAATTCGTCGATGACGCCGCCGATATAATGAGCCTTCGATGCGCTGATCGTCGGGATGTAGAGCTGCGAAAGGTCGAGGACGAGCCCCTTGATATGCTCGTCCGTCGCCGCGGCGCGAATGGCGCGCGCGAGTTCGCGCACTTCGATCTGCTGAGGTTCGTCGACGCCGTAGGCGTTTTCAAAAGCGTGCGTGAACGGATCTTTGACTTCCGATTCTTCGACGAGAACGCCGTTCGGATTGATAAGGAGCGCCGCATCCTTCGGCACATCCGCGCCGGCGACTTTCTTGCCGCCGAAGCCGTCGCTCACCGCGACGAAGAAGCCGACAAAGAGCAGAAGCATCGCGAGTCCGACAATCCCCTGCAGGATCAACAGGATGCCGATCAGCAATTTGCCGAACCCCTTGATGAAACTCCAAACGCCGAATCTGCTGTCGTCTTCAGACACCGAACATACCCCTTGGTTCAGACGGTCGCCGCCGTCGCTTCCGCCGCCGGCGGACCGGTTATCCGTTATTCCATGCCCCTCTTAACGCCGCGATAACCACGCTGTCCAAGCGGGATGCGGCGCATTTGATGAGCCATGCTAGTGAAGTTGGCGCAGACCGCGCAAGGGGCAAGCCTTCTGCGACGGGGCGAGCTTCCGATCAGCCGAAAAGTTGTGGGCCCTTCACAAAAGCGTGTTATCTGAACAGGTTAGCCGCATTTTGCGATAGCCTCGACGCCCTCTTTTCATTTCAGGAAATCCGCATGAGCCAATCCGACATTCTCAAGGAATTCGACGAAGCCGCAGCCGGCTTTCGCGCCGCCAGAGAAGGTCTCTCAAGAGTCGTTTTCGGTCAGGATGAGGTTGTCGAACTGACGCTTGCAACGCTCGCGGCCGGCGGCCACGGGCTTCTTGTCGGCGCGCCGGGCCTTGCCAAGACGCTTCTTGTCACGTCGATCGGCCGCCTGATGGGGCTTTCCGCCAAACGCGTCCAATTCACGCCGGACCTCATGCCGGGCGACGTCCTTGGCTCCGAAGTGCTCGAGGAAGGCGCCGACGGGCGGCGCGAATTCCGATTTATCCAGGGCCCGATCTTCTGTCAGCTCCTGATGGCCGACGAGATCAACCGCGCGAGCCCGCGGACGCAATCGGCCTTGTTGCAGGCGATGCAGGAACTCCATGTGACGGTCGCCGGCGCCCGGCACGATCTGCCGTCGCCCTTTCACGTGCTCGCAACGCAAAACCCGATCGAACAGGAAGGCACATACCCGCTTCCCGAGGCGCAGCTCGACCGCTTCCTGATGCAGATCAACGTGACCTATCCGGACGAAGCCGCCGAACGGCGCATGCTCGCGGCGACGACCGGCGCTGAAAGTGCGGAGATCGAGCCGGCGATGACCGCAGGCGATCTGATGCGCGCGCAGCGTCTCGTGCGGCAGATGCCGATCGCCGAACGGATCGTCGACGCCATTCTCTCGCTCGTCAGAAGCGCCCGGCCGACCGAAGGCGCATCGGATCGCGTCAAGGACCTTGTCGGCTGGGGCCCGGGACCGCGCGCGAGCCAGGCCTTGTCGCTTTCCGCGCGCGCGCTTGCAATGATCGACGGCCGCCGCGCACCCTCGCTTGAAGACATCCGCCGTCTTGCAAAGCCGATCCTCAGGCACCGGATGGCGCTTAATTTCGCGGCGCGGGCGCAAGGCGTCACCATCGACGATTTCATCGACGAAATCCTCGCCAAGGCCATCTGATCATGGCGCGAAGCCCGATTGCTCATGGCGGCCGGGAAATCCGTCGGCAGGCGGAGGAAGTCGCCTCGGTCCTGCCGCCGCTGCTGATTGAAGCCGAGCGGATTGCGCAGACTGTCGCAGCGGGGCTTCACGGCCGGCGCCGCGCGGGTCCCGGCGAGACATTCTGGCAGCATCGCGCCTACGCGTTCGGCGATCCCGTCTCGTCGATCGACTGGCGCCAGTCCGCACGCGCCGCCGACCGTCTTTATGTCCGCCAGAACGAGTGGGACGCGGCGGCGGCGGTGTGGATCTGGCGCGATCCATCGCGCTCACTCGACTACGCTTCCGCGCGCGGCGCGCCGACGAAGCGCCGCCGCGCCGACATCCTTGCGGTGGCGCTTGCAGCTCTCCTCGCGCAGGCGGGCGAGCGCATCGGCCTCGGCGGCGTCCGCCCGCGCATTTTTCACGGCCGCAACGCAGCAGCGCAATTCCTTGAAGCCCTTGATGTCGACGCCTTCGACGATGCGGCGTCCTCCCCGCCTTCAATGCCCATCGGCGCGCACGCGCGCCTTGTTTTCCTCAGCGATTTTTTCACCGATCTTAACGCCGTGTCGCAAGCCGCGGCGCGCGGCGCAGCGCTTGGCGCCAAGGGCGTCCTTGTCCAGATCGTCGATCCCGCCGAGGAGACATTTCCATTCAAAGGGCGCACGGAATTCGCCGACATCGAAAGCCGCGACCGGATCGTTTTCGGCGACGCCGGCGCCTTGCGCGACGCCTATCGCCGCGAGTTCGCAGCCCATCGCGAACGGCTGATCGGAATCGCGAACCGCTTCCAGTGGACGTTTGTCGCTCATAACACCGACGCGCCGGCGAGCGCCGCGCTTCTTGCGCTTTTCATGGCGCTCTCGGACGTGGTGAGCGGCCGGCGACTTGAGATTTTGACACGCTGATGGGCGCCCTGTCGTTTACTTCGCCGCTGCTCTTGTTTGCGCTCCTCGCCCTTCCGGCGATCTGGTTCCTGTTGCGAGCAACCCCGCCCTCGCCCCAGCAGGTGAAGTTTCCCGCCTTTGAACTCCTCAGGAAGCTCGCGAAGACTGCGGAAACGCCCGAGCGCACGCCGTGGTGGATTTTGCTGATGCGGCTCGCGATCGCAGGTCTTGCGATCGCCGGCCTTTCGGGCCCCATTCTCAATGCGCCGCCGAAGCCTGCGAATGCAGGACCGCTCGTCATCGTCGTCGACAACAGCTGGGCCGCAGCGCCGCGCTGGCGCCTTCGCCGCGACGCAATCGAGAGCGTCGCCGAACAAGCGATCGAGGCCGAGCGCGAAGTCTATGTGATCGCGACCGCGGGCGATGACGAAGAGCCGTCAGCGCCGATGACGGGCGAGGAGCTCCGCGATGTCGCCGCCGAACTTGCGCCGCTGCCCCTCCTGCCGGATTACCGCCACGCGATCGAGCGCGCATCGGCGCTTTCCTCACATGTGCGCGACGCGGATATTCTCTGGCTCTCCGACGGTCTCGACCACGATGGCGCGCGCGAGCTTCATGCGCTGCTGGCGTCGATGGGCGACGTCGAAGTTGAGATCGATCAGCAAGCGCCGACGCTCGCTCTCTTCCCGCCGACGCGGACCGATGCGCAACTCACCTACCGCGTCGCGCGCATCGGCGAGGGATCATGGCGCGGCGATCTCGTCGCACTCGCCCGGGACGGCCGCGAACTTGCGCGTTCAACGCTCGAGATTTCCGCGAATGATCAGGAGGTGGAAGCAAAGCTCGGCCTGCCGCTCGCTCTCCAGAACGACATGGCGCAGGCGCGCCTCGACGCCGTTTCCTCAGCCGGCGTCGTTCAACTCGTCGACGCCCGGGACCGTCGCGCGCTGATCGGCTTCATCGCCGGAGGCCAAGCCGGCGCCGATCCGCTCCTTTCCGGCGCGCATTACGTCAGGCAGGCGCTCGCGCCCTATGCGGTGTTCATCACCGATACGCTTGAAAACCTTCTCGCATCAGACGCTTCCGTCATCGTCCTCGACGATGTCGGCGTCCTGCGCCTTTCCGACGTCGAGGGCCTCAACGCCTTTGCTGAAAAAGGCGGCGTCGTCGTCCGCTTTGCGGGACCAACGCTCGCCGAAGCCGCGGCCGACAGGACGCCGCCGCTGCTCCCCGTCGAACTCCGGGGCGGCGGCCGCGCGTTCGGCGGCGCGCTCACCTGGGAGACGCCGCAAACGCTCGGGAACTTCGCGGCGGATGGCCCGTTCGCCGGACTTGTTCCGCCCAAGGATGTTTTTGTCCGCCGCCAGATTCTCGCGGAACCAGGCGGCGAGACAAGTCTTCGCAGCTGGGCCAGTCTCCCCGACGGCACGCCCCTTGTGACGGGGATGCCGATCGGCGCCGGCGCCGTCGCGCTCTTTCACGTGACGGCGACACCCGAATGGTCCGACCTGCCGCTGTCGGCGATTTTTGTCGAAATGCTGCGCAAGCTCGTCTTTCTCTCCGCTCTCGGTCCGGACAGCATCGGCGACCGCGAGATCGAAAAGGCGGCGCCCTTCCGTATTCTCGACGGGTTCGGCGTTTTGAAACAGCCCGCGCGCGATGTCGCGCCTTCAACGCTTGCGGATATCGAGAGCGGGCCGGCGCAGGGGCGCCCGCCGGGGCTTTACGGCGGGCCGGAGGCGCCGATCGCGCTCAATACGGTCAATGCCGGCGATGCTTTCAAGCCGCTCACGCTGAGCGACGTTACGTTCCGCCCCTACGCCGTCGATCCGCCGGTGAAGATCGGGCCGCCGCTTTTCATGCTCGCGCTCGCCCTCCTCATCGCGGACGGGCTCATTGCGCTTCGCCTCTCAGGCAAACTGCCGTTATTGGCGCTTGCTTTGGCGGTCGCGGCATTCATGCCGGCGGAACGGGCGACAGCCGAACCGCTCGAACGCGCGATCGAGACGAAGGCGAGCAAGGCCGCGCTTTCGATGAGGCTCGCCTTTGTGAAGACCGGCGACCCTGCGACAGACCGCATTTCGCTGGCGGGCCTTAAGGGCTTGAGCCGGGAGCTCGCGCGCCGGACATCGGCCGAACCGGCCGAGCCCGTCGGCGTCGATCCGGAGACGGACGATCTTTCGCTTTATCCGTTCCTTTACTGGCCGATGACCGCCGGCGTTTCATCGCCCTCGGACGAAGCGCTCGCCAACATCGAGAATTTCATGCGCTTTGGCGGTCTCGTCGTTGTCGACACGCGCGATGATGAACGCGCCGTCAGCGGCCTCGACACGCCCGAAAGCCTCGCGCTCAAGGCGATTCTCGGCAATCTCGACCTGCCGCCATTGGCGCCGGTTCCCGAAGATCACGTGCTCAACCGGTCGTTCTATCTTCTCTCCGATCTTCCAGGCCGCATGGCGACACGGCCTGTCTTTGTGCAGGCGATGGGCGGGCCCAACGACTCGGTGACGCCGATCATCATCGGCGGCAGAGACTGGGCCGGCGCCTGGGCGAGCGACGAATTCGGCGAGCCGATGCTGCCGATAAGATCCGCCGCTCGCGCCTGCGCCGCCGTCGAGAACGCTGTTCCGCGCAATCAGCGCGAATGCGCCTGGCGCGCGGGCGTCAACATGGTGATGGTCGCCCTTACCGGAAACTACAAATCCGATCAGGTGCACACGCCGATTCTGCTTGAGAGACTGGGGCGAGAATGAGCGCAATCGCCTTCGAGCCCGCATTCCCGCTGCCGATCGTCGCAGCGATCGGCGTCCTTGCGATGCTCGCCGCCATTCTGTCGACAATTCGCTCGCCGGGGAGCGGCGCCTTTCGCCTCGCCGCGCTCGCCGCGTTGACAGGCCTTCTCCTCGATCCGCTGCTGCGGGTCGAAGAAAGAACCCCGCTTGACGACATCGCAGTCCTTCTCGTCGATCAAAGCGCAAGCAATCGCCTCGACGGCAGAGACGCCGCAACGACAGCGGCGGCCGATGAACTCGAAGCGAAGCTGAAAGCGCTTGGCGGTATTGAGATCGTCCGGACCGCAGTCGGGGGCGACGAGGAAACCCCCATCGGCGAAGCGCTTGCCGCGGCGATGAACGACAATCCGCGGGCGCGGCTCGGCGGCGTCTTTGTCGTGACCGACGGTCAGGCGACCGACCGGATCGCGACCGATGATCGCGGCGTCGGCGCTCCGGTTCATGTCCTTCTGACAGGCCGCGAGGGCGAGATCGACCGTAAGGTGACGCTCGTCAAATCGCCCCGTTACGGCATCGTCAAGGAAGGCGCCGAATTCAGTTTCAGGATCGACGATCTCGGCCCCGACGAAACGCCGCTTGAAGGCCGCGGCGAGGCGACGGTGACCCTTCGGGTCGACGGCGAGGAGGTCTTGCGCCAGCCCGTTCCCGTCGGCGCGGAAATCTCATTCACGGCGCCGCTGCCGCACCCTGGCAAAACCGTCATCGAGCTCGAGGCTGAAGCCGCTAAAGGCGAACTCACCGCAAGGAACAACATTGTCGTGTTGCCGGTCGCGGCCATTCGCGACCGCCTTCGCGTTCTGCTGATTTCAGGCGAACCGCACCCCGGCGAGCGCGTCTGGAGAAATCTCCTGAAATCGGACCCCGCGATCGACCTCGTTCATTTCACCATCCTGCGGCCGATCGAAAAGGCGCAGAGCGACAGCGCGCTCGAACGCGAACTCGCCCTGATCGAATTCCCTCAAGATGAGCTCTTCATCGAAAAACTCAACGAATTCGATCTCGTAATTTTCGACCGCTACACCTATCGCGGCGTGCTCAACTCCTATCACTTTGACAACCTCGCCCGCTACGTCGAGGACGGCGGCGCTGTTCTCGTTTCTTCGGGACCTGAGTTCAACGGCTATCTCAGCCTCGCGGCCCGGCGCAATTTTGCGTTCATCCTGCCCGCGACGCCAGCCGGCGAAGCGATCGAGACGCCATTCCGTCCCGCTTTGAGCAAGACCGGTAAACGCCATCCTGTGACGGCGGGGCTCCCCGAGGAAGACTACTGGGGCCGCTGGCTGCGCATCATGCCTGCAAATCCCCGTTCCGGCGCAACGCTAATGACGGGGACCGGCGGCAATCCGCTCCTCATCCTCGATCGCGTCGGCGACGGCCGGGTCGGGCTCATCCAATCAGACCATGTCTGGCTGTGGGCGCGGGGCTTCGACGGCGGCGGTCCGCATGCTGAGCTTTTGCGCCGGATCGCGCACTGGCTGATGAAGGAGCCTGACCTTGAAGAAGAGCAGCTCATCCTGTCCGAAAACGCGGGCGATCTCGTCATCGAGCGGCGGACGATCAAGGATGAGGCGCCGCCGGTGACGCTGACCCTGCCCGACGGAAACCAAACGCAAGTCGCGCTGAACGCGGAGGGGCCGGGCGTCCTCCGCGCGCGCATCGCCGATGCGGATGAGGGTTTATATCGCGCCAAGTCCGACGCTCTCTTCGCTATCGCGGCGGTCGGCCTCGCTGCGCCGCCTGAATTTGAAAACGTCGTTTCGAGCGCCGAAAAACTTGGCCCCGCGCCGGAGGCGACAGGCGGCGGCGTCTTCAGGATTCGTAAAGGAAGCGCCCTTTCGGTCCCGGACATCCGGCGGGTCAGCCCTCGCGCGGGGGAAAAAGCGGGAGCCGCATGGGCCGCTATCGTCAAAAGGAGCGCTCACCGGACGGATTCCGTTCGGGACCGCCCCATCGCTTCGCCCTGGATCTGGCTTCTCGCGCTCGCCCTTTCGCTCCTCGGCGCATGGCTTATCGAAGGGCGCGGCGGGCGGTTCCGCCCGGATCAGGGGCTCCCGCTTCGCAAGCAGGGTTCCTGATCCAGCGTTCGATTCGGCGCGGCGTGCAGCGCAAAACCACGCGCTTTTACGCACGCCGGCGCCAGGGTCCTAATCTCCCGCCGCCAAATTGCCGCCGGCGCTTAACCGCCCCTCAATTAACAGGCCTTAACCTCGTCATCCGCCGATCATGGTGAGGGTCGGCGGGTGAGGAGTTGGTTGTGGCGTTTGCGTCAGACAAAAGCGCTTCGGATGAAGCGCCGAAAAAACCGAAACGCAGTCCGCTTGCCGGACTCTTCGGCCGTAATGGTCAGCAGGCGGACGAGCTGCAACTGCCGGCGATGGACGTCGCCGCCGGACTTGACCGGGCGCTTCGCCGCACGGCCGGCGCGGCGGCGCCCGTGAAAAAGCATAATCCGCACTCAGGCGACAATATCCGCGAAGCGCTCGCAGCGATCGAATCCGCTCTTTATACGATTGACCGCGTGCGCGACATCATCGAGCAAGCCTATGAGGTGACGCTCTCCGCGCATGAGGCTGAAGAAGCCGGCGCGCGCGCGCTCCTTGCCGAAAGCTTCGATGAGCTTCGCCTCTCGATCAACGTCGCGATTGAGGCCGTCGACGACAAGGCGGCGACGCTTATCGGCAAGAGCCAGCGCCAGATCGATGTGAAGCTCGACGGCAAGGCGCATTATTCGGTTTCGCCCTGCCGCCTTGACGCCTCCGCCAAGGGTCTCAACATCAATCCGCCGCAGGATGCATTTTCGACGTTTGAGGAAATCAGCGCATCGCTCGATGAGCTCGACGCGGCGCTCAAGAAGGCCGATCGCGCCGCAAGCGCCTATTGCCGCGACGCGCAATTCCTGATCGCCAAGCTTCAGGAACAGGCGAACGCCGCCTAGAGCGGCGCTCCCCACCCCCGCCCTCCAGCAGGCGATGAGAGAAGCGCCGCCATTTGCGATCGTTTCGCCGCGTCGCGGAATTCTCCTTTCGCACGAAATCGCGGAAGAAGATTCATCTTTTCACGCGCTTGAATGGACGAGGGAATTTCCCATCTCGGTCGTTGAATATGTGCAAGGCGCGCGTCGCCTTGCGGCTCTTTGACAATCTGGATTCGCCGGCGTTCCGGTTTTCGCAAACTGGCCGCCGTCGCAAGAGCGCCTCCCGGCCGCTTTGAGCGCTTGCGCGCGAAGAAGAAGGATTTCCGGAAAGTGTTCGCCAACCGGCAACGGGAAGGCTTTCTCAGGGAAAGGCGCCCCTTTCAATGGCGAAAGGGGCGCCTTTTGCGGCTGGACCTCGCGGAAATGGCTGAAAAAACACAAGAGGCGGAAAAGCGAAGGCGCTCTCGGCCTCAAGGGATCCCGATCAACTTGTGCGTCTGCAAGGATAGCCGCCATTGCGGGTGTGCGCGGCAATAGTCGATCGCAAGGCGCGTGTTGCGTTCGCGGTCGGGACCGTCCATCGGCTGCAAAAAGAAATGCCGGAATTTGAGCAAAGCAAACCGCTCGGGCTTCGCGCCGGATTGCGGGAAGACGAGCTTCAGTTCGTCGCCGGACTTCTGCACGAGGTCGGCGCCCGCTTTCGGGCTGACGCAGATCCAGTCAAGGCCCTCGGGCGTCTCGATCGTCCCGTTCGTCTCGATGGCGATCTCAAATCCCGCCGCGTGCAGCGCATCGATCAGCGCGCGATCGAGCTGCAACAACGGCTCGCCGCCGGTGCAGACGGCGAGCGGTCGTCCGCTCCCGTCCATCGGCCAAAAGGACTTCGCATGCGCCGCGAGCCTCTCCGCGCTGTCGAATTTCCCGCCGCCCGGACCGTCGGCGCCGACAAAATCCGTGTCGCAGAATCGGCAGACCGCAGACGCGCGATCCTTCTCAAGCCCGCTCCAGAGATTGCAGCCGGCAAAGCGCAAGAACACTGCGGCGCGTCCTGTCTGCGCGCCCTCCCCCTGCAGCGTGCAATAGCACTCCTTGACCGCGTAGACCCGCATCAGCCGCTCTATCGCCCGGACTTTGCAGCCGCGTAAGCGGCAAAGCCCTTCGCGCGAAGCTCACAGGCCGGACAATCGCCGCAGCCATATCCCCACTCGCGCCGTTCCGACCTCACGCCGCGATAACAGGAATGCGTGTGCTCGACGCAGAGGTCGACCAGCGCCTCGCCGCCGAGTTCCTCGGCGAGAACCCAGCTTTGCGCCTTGGAAAGATGCATCAGCGGCGTGTCGAGAGCGAATTCGGCGTTTATTCCAAGTTCAATCGCCTTCATCTGCGCATCGAGCGCGCCGCGCCGGCAGTCCGGATAACCTGAGAAATCCGCCTCACACATGCCCGCGACAAGAACGCCGAGATTTCGGCGATAGGCGTGCGCCGCCGCGGTTATCAGAAAGAGCAGATTGCGCCCCGGAACGAAGGTCGTCGGCAGCCCATTTTCGCCGATGACGATCTCGGCCTCGCGCGTCAGCGCCGTTTCGCTGAGCGCGCCGAAGCCGGAAAGATCGACCATCGCGTCCTCGCCGAGCCGCCTTGACCATTCGGGAAATCGCCGATCAATTTCGCGCCGCACCGCCTGACGCGCTTCAAGTTCGACCGCATGTCGCTGCCCGTAATCAAAGCCGATCGTCTCGACGCGCGCATATCGATCGAGCGCCCAGGCGAGCGCAATCGACGAATCCTGTCCGCCTGAAAAAAGGACGAGTGCGGAATTTGGATCTGGCTTCAGCATGTCGCGGGCTGGCGGCTCACTGTATGATCGAAGCAAAGAGAGCCCCGATACCGCCGCGGCCGAGGAGGCGCAATATGACGCGCGTGACGTTCATCTATGCGACAGCGCCGAATGACGATATCGCCGCTACCATCGCCCGCGCGCTTGTTGGAAGCGGTTACGCCGCCTGCGTCAATATCTTTCCCGGCGTAAAGTCCGTCTATCATTGGGAAGGCCGGACCGAGGAGGCGGCCGAAATCGCCATGATCATCAAGACGACGAACGATCGGGCCGCGCAGGTTCGCGACCTCATTCTTGACCGCCATCCCTTCAACAATCCGGCGATCGCCGCGATTTCAATTGACGAGACGGGTTCCTCGCACACTTTCTGCGATTGGATCAGGGCGACTTGCCGATAGCTCGCCCGCGGAAACCTTTTCTTAAGGAACTACTCGTATAGGTTGTGTCGTTGCGGCGATGCAATCGCCCTCCAGCCGACCCGGGTCCTGCTTCCCCTCACTAGCCAGCGCCGGGACGCCTCGCTGCAACACCATTAGCCCGGCGATGCGGCGGACGCCTCCTGCCCGCCATCGCCAGCGCAATTGGAGACCGCAGACGTCAGATCCCCCGTCTGATCCTGCGGTCTCCACATTTGCATGTCATCCGCAATCCAATGAAGGATGTCGTCGAGCACTTTCTCGCGTCCGAGATCGCTCAAAATGAGATGCCAGCTCTCCGGGTAGGCGATCGTGCGCACGGCGCCGCATAGCCGCCGCGCCGCCTTGCGCATCGCCTTCAACGGAACGATTTCGTCCTTTTCTCCGTAGACGAACAGAATGTTCTCGCTGATTTCATCCGTCGCGTCCCAGCCGTCCCCCATCATGCGCACGGCGCCGAGAACCGCATCGAGCCTCGTGTCCTTGATGACGAAGGGATCCTCATACATTGCTCGCAAGAATTCTATATTGTCCGAGGCCTGACGGCCTGCGCGCTCGCCCGTCAGGGTCTTCGCCGGAGCGAACGACGCAGCGAGATTAAGCGTCGCGCGATAGAAAAGCGGCATGCTGGCGCCGCCCCACACGCCCGGCGCGGCCAGGATGACGCCGTCGACGCCAAGCGGCGCGTCCTTG
Source organism: Pseudomonadota bacterium (assembly GCA_049324555.1). GTDB lineage: Bacteria > Pseudomonadota > Alphaproteobacteria > Caulobacterales > Parvularculaceae > Amphiplicatus. The sequence continues at coordinate 37,434 of JBMOOR010000014.1, forward strand.
ATCGCCGCCATGATGACGGCCGCGCCCATCGAATGGCCCGCGACGTAAATCGGAAGCCCTTGATGCGAAGCGTGGACCGCCGCGATGACGGCTCGAAGATCGTTCTTGAGCGCGTCACCGCCCGGCCAGCGGCCGGCCTCCGGTGATCTTCCGAATCCGCGCTGATCATAGGCGTAAACGGAAACGCCGCGCTC
>JBMOOR010000015.1:0-37560 GCA_049324555.1 Pseudomonadota bacterium
CGTGCGTCGCCGCGAGCATTGCGATTTCTTCCCCGCGTTCCGGATGTCTCGGCGCGAGCAGCGTGACAATCCCCGGAAGCTCGGCCTTCAGCGCCCGGTGGGCGGCGAAGATCGCTTCCTCCTCGCCCGGATGCGTGCTCGCAGCAAGCCAGAACGGCCTGCCGTCGAGGTCGGCGAGGATCCGCGTTTCTTCCATGACATCGCCAGGGAGCGGCGTCGCCGCGTTCTTCAGATTTCCGTAGGACGCGACATCTCGCCCAGACAGCGTCGCCAACCGCTCCGCATTCTGACGATCCTGCGCAATCAGGAGATCAAATTGCGAAAGGAGGTAACGAATCGATTGCGGCTTCGATTTCCATTCCTCGAAGGACTTCGGTGAGACGCGACCGTTGACAAGCGCCATGAAGCGCGCGCGGCGGCGCGTCTCGATCAAGAGGTTAGGCCAAAACTCCGATTCAACGAAAATCGCGCCGTCCGGCCGCCAGTGGTCGAGAAAGCCCCGGACAAAACGCGGATGGTCTACCGGGATGAATTGATGGATGGCGCCAGCGGGGAGGCGTTCGGCCATAAGCCTTGCTGACGTCACGGTGCCGGTCGTCACGAGAACGTGCCGCTCCGGATCATTCGCCTTCAGCCTTGCAACGAGCGGCAGCACGGAAAGGGATTCTCCGACGCTCGCCCCGTGGATCCAGAAGAGCGGCCCTGATGGACGCTCGCGACCGGCTTCTCCCGTCCGCTCGCGCATCCGCGTCGGATCTTCTTTTCCTTGCCTCAGCCGCTGGCGCAGCATCATTCTCGCGACCGGCGCGGACGCCCAGCTCGCAGCGCGGTAAAGTTTGAGCCCGAAGGGCTCGCTGATCGTCGCCGTTGTCACGCGCCGCCTATATCCAGAGATGCCCGGCCGACCGCTTCATCCGCGATCCGCGCCGCCGCCGTCAATTCAGTCTCGAGACGCGCGCGCGCCGCCTCAAGCGCCGCCGCGTCAGTCGTTCGTTCTACATGGACAGGCGGGCGGGCTGCAAAGGCAAGACGCGAAAAGGGCGCCGCGATCAGGAACCGGTCCCACGTCTTGAGGCGCGGGCCCCGTGAGGCGGAATAGGCGGCGGGCAGAATGGGCGCGCCGGTAAGGGCGGCAAGCTTGACCGCGCCGATCTTGGCGACGCCAGCGGGCCCGCGCGGTCCGTCCGGCGTCATTCCGACAATCGAGCCGCTCTCAAGCGCGGCCTTCATCGCCGCGACCGCTGGGGCGCCCGATTTGTCTTTTTCGGGCTTTTTGGGATCCGCGGCGGACCCCCGGATCAGCTCGACGCCGAAGCCCGTGACGGCGTTGGCGATGATTTCCCCATCGCGATGTGTTGAAATCAGCATGAAAACAGGCTTCTGCGTTTCGCCGCGCATGGCGGGGCCCATTAAGAGGCGCGAATGCCAGAAGGCGAGGATGAACCCTTTGTCCGATCGAAGAAGCGCGTCCGCGTGTTCGCGCCCGATGAATTCCGATCGCGACGTAATCCGAACAAGGCGGATGTAGCCTGCGATGGCGCCGCTTGCGATCCGGCCCGTGAGGGAGGAACGAAGAATGCGCTTGATTAAGGCGGTGCTCGCCATCTCGGTCCTGAAATCCGTTTCGCGTCAACAGCTTGCCTAGCCGGGCGCAGCCCCTAAGAATAGTGGGCGATCTTAGAAAGCCGAGACGGTGGCCGCCCGCAATCCCCCGACCGACGAAACGCCCGCGTCCTCGTTTTCGCTCGCCCGGCGGCTGTGGCGGGACTATCTCAACCGTTATGCCGGGAAGCTCGCTCTCGCTCTTGTTGCGATGGGCGTTTATGCGGCCTCGGCGGCGGCGATCCCGGCGGGCGTCGAGTGGATCAACGCCCGCCTTTCGGGGGAGGCGCCGGCGATCGGCGGTCTTCCGGCCGAGGTCGGATTGTGGGGCCCGATCGCTATCGTCGCGCTTGGGGCGGTGAACGCCCTCTCGCAATATGTGCAAGGGAGGCTCTCGGCGTCTGCAGCGCTTCTCGCGCTGCGCGATCTCCAGAACGACATGTTCGCCAAGCTTGTCACCATCGACGATGCGCAATTGCGCGGATTCGGCCAGGGCCAGTCGATCGGCAGGCTGACGAACGGCGTCACCATGCTGCGCGAAACGCTGACGCGCGCGCTGACGGGCGCGCGCGATCTCCTGACACTCCTTGCGCTCTCAGCCGTGATGATCTGGTACGATTGGGTTCTCTTCGCCGTCGTCCTCGTCATCTATGCGATCATCGGCTGGCCGGTCGCGAAGATCGGCGCGCATCTGCGCAAAGGCTCGCGCGCGGCGCAAACGCAACTCGGCGAAATCGCGGCTGCGACGGGGGAGGCGGTTGCGGGCGCGCGGATGATCCGCGCCTATAATCTCGAAACGCATCTCACCCTGACAAGCCGCAAGGGGTTCGATGCGCGGCTCGAAACCTTGCAGAAAATGGCGCGCCTGCGCGCCCTCAACGAGCCGTTCATCTTCCTCGTCGGCTCGATCGCTCTCGGCCTCGTCATCGCAGTCGTCGCGATCCGGATCGAGGCGGGCGCGCTCAACGTGCCGCAATTCATCTCCTTCATCATCGCGCTGTTGATGCTCTCGCAGCCGGCGCGCGGCCTTTCGACGTTGAACGCTGTGGCGCAGGAAGGCTTCGGCGCGCTTGATGAAATGCTGCGCTTGATCGACGCGAAACCGACGATCATTGATGCGCCGGACGCAAAGCCGCTCGTCATCTCCGCAGGCGCGATTTCGTTCCGCGACGTGTCGTTTTCCTATGACGGCGCGAACGCGGCGCTCGACCATTTTTCGCTCGAAATTCCGGCGGGAAAGACCGTCGCGCTCGTCGGCGAGTCGGGCGCCGGCAAGTCAACCGTCTTCAATCTGCTGCTGAGGCTCTACGAACCGCAATCGGGAACGATCGCAATCGACGGGCAGGCGATCGCGTCGGCGACGCTTAAATCCTTGCGCGCCAATATCGCCGTCGTCGCGCAGGAAGGCGTCCTCTTCGACGACACGGTCGCGGCCAATATCGGTTTTGGAAATCTCGCCGCCTCACATGAGGACATCATCGCGGCGGCGAAAGCGGCGGCGGCGCACGACTTCATCATGGCGCTGCCGAACGGCTATGATGCAATGGTCGGCGAAGCGGGCGGCAATCTCTCCGGCGGCCAGCGCCAGCGCATTGCGATCGCGCGCGCATTTTTGAAAAACGCGCCGATCCTCTTGCTCGATGAAGCGACATCGGCGCTCGACGCGGAATCGGAAAGCCTCATTCAGGACGCGCTCGCAAGGCTCTCAAAGGGCCGCACCACCATCGTCATCGCGCATCGGTTGTCGACCATCAGGGGCGCGGATTTGATCGTCGCGATGGACAAAGGCCGTGTCATCGAAAGCGGGAGACACGACGAATTGCTTGGAAGGAGCGGATATTACGCGAAAGTGTCGAGAATGCAGACGGCAGGGGAGTGACGGCGTCTTATCCCAAACCAAGCGCACTTCGCTACTTTGGCAAGGACCTGCGATCCAGACGGCTCAGGTCTTCCGCCCGCAGCCGGTATCTGATCACGTTTCCTTCGTGGAGCCCTGAGAGTTCCCGCCCGATATATCTGACGACCGCCGCGCGGTCGCCTTCCGGCACGCCCGCAGCGACCGCCATGTCATTCAAGGATTGAGGGCGAAACGCGCCGAATTCCAGAACGCTTTCGCGCACCGCTGCGCGGACGAAGTCGCGATAGGTGAGCGCCGCCTTGTCGGGTGTCTCCGCCTCAGCGCGCATGGCGCGGTAATTGTCGGCGGATGCGAGATAGGCGTTTATGCAGGCATCGCGGAACAGACTGATGTCGTTGAGTTCGTACACTCCGATGAGGCCGTCGATATAGTCCTTGTCGTTCATGGCCAGGAATGACATGGGCGCGAGGTCCGCCTTCAGCAGCGAGATGTTCGCGGCGATGCGCGACGTTCGCTTGTTCACGTCCTCAAAGGCTTGCAGATAGGGAATATGAACCATCAGAAAGAACGACTGCTCGAACGGATCGACGATCGCAGCCGCCTTCTCGACGAGGACGCGAAACTCTTCCTCGATCAAAAGCGCATCGTCGAGCGGCCGATAGCTTGAATAGGAAATTCCGACGGGGAAGCGACGAAGTCGGCCCGCCATGGCCGGATCGACAAGCAGCCCGTCGGCGAGCAATGCATGAATGTCGAAAAGATCGCGCTGGCTGACATTGATCTCGGCGAGATTGTCGACGAGGTGCCGAATCGCCGCCTTGTGATTGAGGATCATCACCGCCTCTTTGCGATCCTTTCCTTCGGCCTCCGCGCCCAACTGAATGAGCCGCTCCGTTTCGAGAATATCATAGGTGTTTCCTTCCATGCGCGATGACGCCCAGGAAAGATCGACCAGCAGCTTTTCAACGATGCGGCTCGCGTAGGTTCCAGCCGCGGCCGGCGGCATCGGCGTTCCGGCGGCGCGAAGGCGCGCCCGATCATCCGTGCTCAGATAGAAGGTCTTTCCCGGAACGTATCGGTCGATGAACGCCTTGCGATAGGGTGCGGGCAGGCGCTGTTGGAAAGGGACCGAAAGATAGGCGCGGACGGCGGCCGCGCCCGCGAGACGATAAGCTGTCGCGCGCCCTTTTCCGACCGCTTCCAGTTTCCCGGCTTCGACGAGGCGTTTCAGGGCGCGCCAAACGGTCGCCGGATCAGCGTCCGGCGCCAAAGCGCGCCAGATCGCTTGACGCCCCGTCTCGGGGCTTCTTGCGACGAAGTCGAGGATCGCCTGATCCGTGAGTTTCATTGCGCCTATGATGCAACGATTATCTCGATGATTTAGAACGGTTTTTCTTTAGAATCAACAATCGTTGCACAAAAAATGCAACGATTCTGGCGGCCCCTACTCCCTCCTCAGCACACGCTCCGTCAGCAAATTTCCCCACCAACTACCCATAAAGTCGCGCTTGATCGCGGCGGGATCGTAGGCGTCGGACTCGGCCCACGTGAAAAAGGCGTCGACGTCGGAAAGCGAAATGTTATTCGCCCGCGCGTAATCAAGATAGCGCGCGAACGCCGAGTCAATGACGCCTGTCTTGCCGTGTTTCACATGGCCGTAGCGCAGCGACAATTGTTTCAGCGCCTTGTCGAGCGGCGCTTTTCCCGTGAAAAAAAGATAGAGCGCCGCGATGAGGCCGACGCGGTCAGCACCCGATTTGCAGTGAAAGAGCGCCGGGTATTCAATCCGATTGAAAAGATCGCGCGCGCCACGCAGCATGTCGGCGGATGGCGCCTCGCGCGAAAAGACCCGGAAATTCTCAAGACGCAAGCCCAATCGCGCGCAAGCATCTTCTTCGAGGAAGAGCGCGGCGCTCGGTTTCGGCCCTCGCAAATTGACGACGGTCTTGGCGCCGCGCCGCGCCCATTTTTCGAGGCGCACGGGGCTCGGCTGGTAGGAGCGCCACACGCCGGGCGCGATTTCGTGCGTATTATCGTAGATCAAGCGAATAAATGCGTGATCGTTGAAAAGGAATTCGCGCATCGCCCGCTTGCGCCCCATGGGCGTTGCGAAGTCTTCGCGGGTGAGCAGAGGGTTTTTCAATCGCGCCGCCGCTTCACGCCGCAAGGCGCGCGCCGAGCGCTCGGAGCATCGTCGCGCCGTCGCCGCGCCATGCTGACCCGTGCATGCAGGCGAGGAGGCGCGGATTTCGCGCCGCAAGCTTTTCAATCAGCGCTTCTCCGCCTTTCGTGTGCGAGTAATAATCGAGCGGCGCACGGAACGCCTCGCTCTGCTCAAGAATATCGTCTTCCGTAACCGGAGGATTACTCTCGCCGCCCTGTGTGAGCAGATCGCCGCAGAACAGCGTCTTCGTCGTTTCCTCGAAGAGATGCCCGCACTCCCATGCGTGCGGCAGATGCGGCGTCGCGAGCCATGTCACGCGATGATGGCCAAGCGAGATCGTTTCGCCGTCATCCATCGCGCGCGGCGCGCGGTCGGCGATGTCGCCGATGGAGACCATGGCGGCGATGGCGCTGCAAAGCGGATTGGCGTTGGGCGCCGCGGCGAGGAAATCGTTGAGCGCGCCGCATTCGTCGGCCTCAACATGCGAGAAGGAGATGTGGCGAAGTTTCTCGACCGGCGTCACCGTTTCGATTGCGGCCAGGGTCAGCGGAAATATGCCGCGAAGGCCTGTGTGATAGAGCAGCGGCTCGTCGTCGACGATGAGATACTGGTTGAACGAAAAGCCTGGCGCCGGCGTTGAAATCTTGAATATCCCGTCGGCGATCTCGTCGATTCGCGTTCCGGATTCCGGATTGACAATCGGCATGAGGCTCTCCCTGTCGCTGCGTTCCGCTGCTGGAACGGCCGTTAGATTTTCCCGTCGCCGTCGGGATCGAGAAGGCGATGGAGGTGAACGATGAAATAGCGCATATGCGCGTTGTCAACCGTCGCCTGCGCTTTCGCGCGCCAGGCTTTTTCCGCCTCCTTATAGTTCGGATAAACGCCGACGACATCGACCTTCGAAAGGTCTCGGAATTTCACGCCGTCGAGGTTTTCAAGCTCGCCGCCGAACACGAGATGAAGCAACTGTTTATCAGGCATTCAAAGACTCCGGGAAGACGAAATTCCTGATCTGTCATTCCGGGGCCGCCCCCCGGGTCCGGCCGAAGGCCGGCCCGAGGATAAACTCCGGCGGAACCCGGAATCCATATCGCCGTGGATTCCGGGTTCGACGCTGCGCGTCGCCCCGGAATGACAACGGATGGGGATTTCGAAAAAGAACATGGGCGCCCTTAATCGCCGGCGATCGTCATTGCGCCGACGAAGAGCGAGGGCGCATTGGTCGATCCGCGGAATTCAAGATCGTCGGCGCCGACGAGATTCTTGTACATGTCGAGCAGATTGCCGGCGATCGTGATCTCGCTGACCGGATAGTTGCGCGCGCCGTTTTCGAACCAGAAGCCGGAACACCCGACGGAATAATCGCCGGTGTTGGGATTCACCTGCGGGCCGAACATGTCAGTGACGAGAAGGCCGGTTCCGGCGTCTTTCATGAGGTCGGCGGGCGTTTTCGCGCCGGGCTTCAGATAAAGATTGGTGGGGCCGGAGCCGGGGCCGCCTGAAGCGCCTCTGGTCGCGCGTCCGTTCGTTTCAAGCCCCAGCTGACGCGCCTGCGCCGAGTTCAGGAACCATTGCGTCAATACGCCGTCGTCAATGAGGTTGAACGCTTTTGCCGCGACGCCTTCGCCGTCAAAGGGGCGCGAGCCATGGCCGCGTTTGATGAACGGATCATCGACGACGAACATGCCGGCGGGGAATATCCGCTCGCCCATCTTGTTCTTGAGGAACGACACGCCGCGCGCGATCGCTGCGCCGTTAGCGGCGCTCGAAAGGTGGCCGAGCAGCGAATTCGACAGGCGATTGTCGAAGATGACGGGCGCCGTCTGGCTCTTCACGCGTTTCGGCGACAGGCGCGCGACAGTGCGCTCGCCCGCGCGGGCGCCGATCGCTTCCGGCTGACGCATGTCGGCGTAATGCGTCTTTGAATCGTAATCGTAATCGGTTTCCATGCCGTTCGGGTCTTCGGCGATGACGCTGACTGACACCGAATGATTGGAGCCGCCGGATTCGCCGAAAAAGCCGTGACTTGTCGCGAACCACTTTTTTCCTTCGCCGTATGAGGCCCCGGCGCCGGAAGAATTGACTATTCCCTTGACGGCGAGCGCCGCTTCCTCGCAAGCCCGCGCCCGCTCCTTCAGCGTCTCGGTCGAGGGTTCGGCGTAATCGCCAAGATCGAGATCGGGGAAGGGCGGCTTCGCGAGCCTGTCGGCAGGCGCAAGGCCTACATAGGGGTCTTCGGGGGCTGCTTTCGCCATCGCCGCGCAGCGCTCGACAAGGGCGCCGAGAGATCCTCTTGACATGTCTGTTGTCGAAACGCTCGCCTGACGCTGGCCGACCATGACGCGCAGGCCGAGATCGAGCCCTTCCGAGCGCTCAACGTCCTCGAGCGACCCCATGCGCCAGGAAACGCCGTGACTGACCGCATGATAGAGAACAGCGTCCGCGGCGTCCGCTCCGGCGCGCCGGGCGCTGGAAATCACCGTCTCAAGGATCGATTGAGCTTTATTCTGGTCCATGACGGCGGGAAATAGAGACTTGCCCGCATCTTCGCAACTGCGGACTAAACAACTTCCGCCCGGGCCCCTTCGCCCCACTCTTTCATTGCGGGAAGGCTCCACATCGCCTCCCGCCATGCGGCGGCGGCGGGGGGAAGGGCCACCGGCCCGTAAGTCACAAAGCGCGAGACGACCGGCGCGAACATTGCGTCCGCGATCGAGAATTTTCCAAACAGGAAGGGTCCGCCCCGTCCGAAGTCGCGACGGCAATTTTCCCAGATCTCGACGATGCGCGCGATGTCGCCTTCGATGCCGTGCGTCGTGTGCCGCATGCCTTCGCGCACGAAATGCATCGGCCAGAGCGAGCGCATGCCGGAAAACCCCGAATGCATTTCCGCCGAAACGGAACGCGCGGTTGCGCGCGCCGACCGGTCCTCGGGCCACAATCCCTTTTCGGGGAACTTCTCCGCAAGATATTCGCAGATCGACAGCGAGTCCCAGACGGTGAGATCGTCGTCAAGAAGACATGGCACGCGAACTGACGGCGACACGTCGGCGAGTTCGGCTCTCGTCTCCGGGCGATCGAGACGGATCATCCGTTCACGGAAATGAATGCCGGCGTGCTTCATCAAGATCCAAGGGCGCAAGGACCATGAAGAAAGGTTCTTGTCGCCGATATAGAGAACAAGCCCATCCATCAGCGCCTCCCGTTGAAAAAGTTGACGATCCATTGAGCGATAAGACCGCGGTCTGACCGCGTCCGGAGCGAGGCGAGGCCTTCTTCCGAGAGCGCTTCGCCGAAGCGGTTTTTCCGTATGCCGATCAGGTCCGAGGCGTATTCGTGCTCGAACTCGGGGTGCATCTGGAACGAAATCGCCGGGCCTTGCGCATAGCTTAGCGCGCCGTATTCGCAGAAATCGGAGCCCGCGAGCGTTTTCGCGCCGGGCGGGGCGAGGGTCACCTGGTCCTGATGCGACACGGCGCAGGAGATTTTCCCCTTTCCGGGCGACATCCATGGCGCATCGGAGGTGACGTCGTAACTGTGGACGCCGACGCCCCAGCCCTTGTCCGATTTCTTCACTTCGCCGCCGAAGGCCTGCGCCATCAGCTGGTGGCCGAAGCAGATGCCGACCTGGGGCTTTCCCGCCGCGGCGGCATCCCGAATGAGATCTTCAAGCGGGCCGATCCAGTTGTGATCCTCATAAACGCCGGCGGGCGATCCGGTGATCAACAGTCCGTCGAAGTCCGACGGTTTGGGCAGCGATCCGTTGCGGAATGTCGGAAAGGTCGTAAAGGAAAGGTGCGGCGCGAGAGGGGACAGCATCCGCTCCATCATTTTCGGATAGGTCGGATGCTTGCCGTTCAGCTGCTCCGGCGGCGCGCCGGTCTCGATGATCGCAATGCGCATGGGCGCCTCAATAGCCGGGCGAGGGGAAGGCTTCAATGAGGCCTATTCCGCCGGCGACGGATCGGGGTGGGTCTTGTCGATCGTCGTGCGGATGACCGGCGGGAAACGGTGGCGATGGCGGCGCAGCGATCCGTCGACTTTCGGCCATTTGCGGCGGATCGTGCGGATGAGCGCCTGAACGGGCGGCATGTAGGGCGCAAGGAGCGTCAGCCCTATCGTCAGCATGATGAGGCCGAACGGGATCGGCGTCGGCGTCAGAATGGCGCCCGTTACGACCAAAACGCCGCCAAGCACCTGATGGAAAATCGCCAGCATGAGACGAAACGCTCCCGACCACGCCACACGGATTGTCAGCGTCACATCGAATAGCGTCAGAATTAGGGACGCTCCAAAGCGGCGTAAAGCGCTCTCGGCGCAAGTTTCCGAAAATGCGCCGAACACATTCCCGTCAGCGGCGAAGCGAAGTCCGCCGGCGCGCCGCCCTGCGATTCCGATCGCAGGCTTTCACGCGCCTTGCCGGATCGTTAAAGGGAGGAAAGAAACAGAATTGGCGGGCGCATGAGCTACAAATCCCTTCGCGATTTTCTGGTGCGGCTCGAAGCGGAAGGCGAACTTGTCCGCGTCGCGCATCCGGTTTCGACCGTTCTGGAAATGACCGAGATCCAGACGCGTCTGCTTGCTGAGGGCGGGCCCGCCGTTCTCTTCGAAAAGCCGGTGCTGGCCGACGGCGCGATCTCGCCGACCCCGGTGCTGGTCAATCTGTTCGGCACGGTGAAACGCGTTGCGATGGGGGTGACGCTTGGCGGCGTCGATCGCACGGATGCGGAAGCGCTGCGCGAGGTCGGCAGGACGCTCGCCTTTTTGCGACAGCCTGAACCTCCTGCGGGATTGAAAGACGCGATGGAGCTTTTGCCTTTCGCGAGAGACCTGATGGCGATGCGGCCCGCTTCGCGCGCCTTCGGGACTGCGCCCTGCCAGGAAATTGCGCTGACGGGGAATGATATCGATCTGTCGCGCCTGCCGATTCAGACCTGTTGGCCGGGAGAGCCGGCGCCCTTGATCACCTGGCCGCTCGTCGTGACGAAGGGGCCGGCGGACAAGCGCGAGGACAATTTCAATCTCGGCATCTACCGGATGCAGGTGATCGGCCGGAACCGGACGATCATGCGCTGGCTCGCGCACCGCGGCGGCGCGCAGCACCACCGCCGCTGGAAGGAGGAAAGGCGCGAACCGATGCCGGCTGCGGCCGTTCTCGGCGCCGATCCTGGGATCATCCTCGCCGCCGTGACGCCGGTCCCGGATACGCTTTCCGAATACCATTTCGCCGGATTGCTCCGTGGGCGGAAGGCTGAGCTTGTCGACTGCAAGACCGTTCCGCTGAAGGTTCCCGCCGAAGCCGAGATCGTTCTTGAAGGCTTCGTGTCTCTTGATGATTATGCCGATGAGGGGCCGTATGGCGACCACACCGGCTATTACAACTCCGTCGAGCGGTTCCCGGTTTTCACGATCTCGGCGATCACCATGCGCCGAGATCCGATCTACCTTTCGACCTTTACGGGCCGCCCGCCGGATGAGCCGAGCATCCTCGGCGAAGCGCTGAATGAAGTCTTCATCCCGCTCCTTCAGCAGCAATTCCCTGAAATCGTCGATTTCTATCTGCCGCCGGAAGGCTGCAGTTACCGGATCGCCGTCGTCTCGATGAAAAAGGCCTATCCCGGGCACGCCAAGCGCGTGATGATGGGCGCGTGGAGCTATCTCCGCCAGTTCATGTATACGAAATGGATCATCGTCGTTGACGACGACATCAACGCCCGCGACTGGAAAGACGTGATGTGGGCGGTCTCCACTCGCATGGATCCGGCGCGCGATATTTCGGTGATCGAGAACACGCCGATCGACTATCTCGATTTCGCCTCGCCGGAATCAGGGCTAGGCTCGAAGATCGGCCTCGACGCAACCAACAAATGGCCGCCCGAAACGAAGCGGGACTGGGGCCAGAAAATCCGGATGTCGGAAGAAATCGTCGAACGCGTCGACGCGATGTGGGCTGAGCTTGGCCTGCCGGGCGCCGGCAAGTCGATCTGGAGATAGCGCAAGCGCGCCGGGTTCTTCCTCCCCTCTCTCAACAGGAGAGGGCTCTCGCCGATTGATAATCCGCCTACGGAATAATGAGCGAGCCGCCCTCCTTCTCCCCTCTCCCGCTTGCGGGAGAGGGTTTGGAGCCGTATGCGATCGCCCTGTCTCCCAAGGGGAGAGGGATTCACCGCTTGTTCACCCTATTCGATGAAGTTATCCCCCTCCCGTTTTTCCGTCGTATGATCATTTTGCGTTCGATCGGAAGAGGCTCACGGTGCACCAGGCCCTTGGGTTCGAACGCCCCGGCGAGCGGGCAGGCTTCACGCATCTGGATTGAAGCTGAGACCCTGCCGGCTGACCTGAACCGCCCGGATCGAGCGCTTGGGGCAACCGAGGCGCAAGGCCGAAGCCGTCCTCAGGTTGGCGACGGAACAACGTCCGGGAGCGCGGGACTGAACTTGAGAAGTCCCAACGACTGACGACACAGGCACGGACTTGTCCCGCGCGCCGCTCTTCCAAAACCTTCGGGGGAAAACATCCCCGCGATGACGAACCCCCGCGTCCGCCAAAAGTTCAGGCGGCGCGGGGCTTCGGGCGTTTGGGGTGGGGCCGACCCTTACTCCGCTGGCGGAGGATTGAGATCCTCACTGTCTTCGCCCTTGGCGATCTTGTATTCCGCTTCGACGATCGGCGTCTTGAACCATCCGTCGAAAAACAGCGCGAGGAGCGCGTCGCCGCCAGTGAAGCGCTCCTCGATCTTCGTCCAGTCGAGCGCCTTCCTGACTTCTTCAAGCGACTTTCCCTCGCCCGCGAGCCTGTCAACCTCGTCCGCGACGAAAGTGAGCGCGTCGATCAGGAGATCGAAATAGGCCGTGTCCGTCATGATCTCGCCATGCCCGGGAACGATATAGTCCGCCGGCAGCGTCTTCATCTGCTTTAGGACCTCAACCCAGCTCCGCGGATGGCTGTAGAAGCCATAGGGCGTCGGGCGAACCACGGCGTCGCCGGTCGCAAGGATTTTCTCTTTCGGCAGATACATGATGATGTCGCCGTTCGTATTTCCGGGGCCCATGTGGCGCAATTCGACCTTGCGTCCGCCGAGATCGATGGAGAGCGCGTCCGTGAAGGTTTTCGTCGGCTCGATCGCTTTCAGCGCGCGGACTTCAGCATTCACCAGATCGAAATGCTCAAGGACATTCCCGTAATAGGCGCGCATTCCCGGCGTGACGGGATCGCCGTTCGACCGCTTGCCGGTTTTGAGGGCCGTTTCAATGCGTTCGCGCGTCGCCTTGATCGTCTCATCATCGGGCGGCGTGAAGGCGTTAAGAGGACTCTTGATCGCGCGGGCGGTGAATTCATGCGTGATGACTTCAGCGCCGGGATATTTCTCAAGCACCTTGTAGGCGCCCATCGAATGATCGCCGTGCCAATGGCTTACCGCCATGTGGGTCACAGGAAGATCAGTCAGCTCCGCGACTTTGGCTGCGACGCGTTCGCCGACAAGAGGCGTTCCGGCGGGATCGAAGAGGAAGACGCCTTTCTTGCCGATGACGATCAGGGTCGTTCCAGTCGGCGGCGAATTATAGGATATGGGCCTCACCCCGGCCCATACGCCTTTGTCGAGTTCCTTCCATTCAAACTCAAACGGATCGCCGGCAAGGGCCGCGCTCGCGAAGGCCATCGCCAGAGCGCCCATGGCCAATGCAAAGCCGTTCTTGATCCGATCAATCGCTGTCATCGCTGTCCCTCATGCGCCTCACCCGCAATTGACAGGGCCGCTCGCCTCCGCCTCAAGAGCGCTGCGCCCGGACGAGGCTTGAGCGCGCCAGGGCGACGGGGAGCCGCGTTTGACCTCCTGCGGGGCCTGTCGTAGCAAGCCGCCTCTTCCTTCGAGGCATCGCCCTTCATGACCGTCACCGTCCGTTTTGCGCCTTCGCCGACCGGCAAGCTTCATGTCGGCAATGTCCGCGCGGCGCTGTGGAACTGGCTCTTTGCGCGTTCGCGCGGCGGCGAGTTCATTCTGCGGATCGATGACACCGACCGGGAACGCTCGACCAAAGCCTACGAGGACGGCATTCGCGCGGATCTGACCTGGCTCGGTCTTGAATGGGACGAAACCTTCAAGCAGTCCGAACGCTTTGCAGACTATGACGAGGTTTCCGTCGCCTTGCGGGCCAAGGGCCTTCTCTACGCCTGTTACGAGTCGGCGGAAGAGCTTGAACGCAAGCGCCGCCTGCAAAGGACGCGCGGCCTTCCTCCGGTCTATGACCGCGCCGCCCTCGGCCTGACGGAGGCGCAGAAAAAGGCGTTTGAGGCTGAGGGACGCCGGCCGCATTGGCGGTTCAAACTGTCGCAGGCGCCGGTCCGCTGGAATGATCTCATCCGCGGCGAGACGATCGTCGATACGGCGAGCGTTTCAGATCCCGTCCTCATCCGCGAAGACGGAATGTATCTCTATACGCTTCCCTCCTGCATTGACGACATCGATTGCGCAATCACCCATGTCATTCGCGGCGAAGACCATGTGACGAATGCGGGCGTGCAAATCGAAATCATGCGCGCTGTCATCGATGTTCGCGGCAAGGGCGCCGTTCCCGAATTCGCCCATCACTCGCTTCTGATCGGGGCCGACGGGCAGGGCCTTTCGAAACGCCTCGGCTCGCTGTCGATTGAATCAATGCGCGAAAGCGGGCTTGAGCCGGCGTCGATCACGAGCCTTCTCGCCAAACTGGGAACATCGGAGCCGGTCCTGCCGCAGCCGGACATCAATGCGCTCGCGGCGACGTTCGACTTTCAAAAGATCGGCCGGGCGCCCGCGCGCTTTGATGAGGCCGAACTCTTGCAGCTCAACGCGAAAATCCTGCATGAGCTCCCCTTCGCGGCGCTCGCCTCGCGGCTCGCTGCGATCGGCGTTTCGGAAAAGCTCTGGGAGGCCGTCAAAGGCAATATCGCGAAGCTCGCCGATGCGGCCGAGTGGAAAGGCGTCATCGAGGGGGCGATCGCCCCCGTCATCGAAAATTCGGAATTCTGCGCAAAGGCGGCAAGTCTTGTCCCGGATGGTCCGTTAACGGAGCAAAGCTGGCAAGCCTTTGTCGATCGCGTGAAGACGGAGACGGGAGCGAAGGGCAAGGCGCTCTTTCATCCCTTGCGCCTTGCGCTGACGGGCCGTGAGAAAGGCCCGGAAATGGCCGCGATCTTTCCCCTCATCGGAGCGGCGAAGGCGCGTGCGCGGCTGATGGGCGAGCGAGCGTGAAGAGCTTGCAACGGGCGATCGGGATTTTTCGCCCGACGCGCTAAATCACTTCTTCCAACGTTTTCTTCGCCAGCATCGGGAAAATGTCTTCCGCGCGATCGACGAAAATCATGTCGCCGAGAAGGTCGGGCGAGGCAAAGCCCCGGTCGACGATATGCTCCATCAGCGCTTTCAACGGCGACCAGAAGCTGTCGATGTTCAAGATGATGATCGGCTTTCTGTGCAGCGCCAGGCGCGCCCATGAAAGCGTCTCGATCACTTCTTCCAGCGTTCCGATGCCGCCGGGCAATGTCAGGATGGCGTCCGATTCCTCGAACATCATCATCTTGCGTTCATGCATCGTCTTGACGATCGTGTGATTGACGCCGTCGAGCACGCCTTCCATGTCGACAAGAAAATCCGGGATGACGCCGAAAACCTTGCCCCCGGCGTCCCGCGCCGCCCCGGCGGTGAGGCCCATCAATCCAAGTTTTCCGCCGCCATAAACGATGCGCCATCCGTGGCGGGCCGCTTCACGTCCGACGAACTGGGCGGCGGTCGTGAAGGCGGGATCGTCGCCCGCCCGCGAGCCGCAATAAACACACAATGATTTCATGGACTTGGCTTCTAAAGGTCTGTTCGCGGCATTGTAGCCGGAAACCCCTATTGGTAAAGTTAATCCCGGCCGTCAAGGCGTCGCCGCGAACGAGGATGCCGCTTCATGCGTGTTGTGATCATTTTTGTGCTGTTGATCGTTCTTGGCTTCATCGCCTGGAAAGCCGCGGAACAATTCAAACTGATTGAGCCGGCGAGAGAGGAAACGGTTGCGCCAGCTCCGGCCGACGCCGGCGCGCAAGCAGAGGCGCCCGCGCCGTCGTTGCCGAGTTTTGACATCGTCTATGTGACGCGTGAAGGACACGCGACCATCGCCGGCCGCGCAACGCCCGGCGCCAAGGTCTCGATTTTTGCGAATGGCGAAGCGCTGGCGGAAACGACGGCGGCTGCGGATGGGTCCTGGGTTATCGCGACGGAAACGCCATTGAGCGAAGGGACCGTCGAACTGACCCTTGAAATGACCTCGCCGGACGGCGTTTCCATCAAGTCCGAGCAGACGATTGTCATTTACGTTCCGCAGCGCGAGGGCGATCGGCCGCTGGTGGTGCGAACGACGCCCGGAGGCGCGACAGAAGTCCTTCAGGAGCCGCGCGATGCGGCGCCAGGGCTTGGGCCGCTATCGCTCGAGACGATCGACTATGACGAACAGGGCGCCGTCATTTTCGCTGGAAAGGCGGAGAAAGGACGCGTCGTCCAGCTTTTCGCCAACGGCCAGTTTGTCGGTCAGACGACGGCGGGCGACGATGGCCGCTGGCGCCTGACGGCGACGATGCCGCCCGGCGTCTATACGCTGCACGTCATTCAGCTCGATGAAAACGGCCGCCCCGCCTATGCGATCGAACTTCCGTTTGAGCGCGCTAGTCTTTCTGACATCGAGCTGCGCGACGGCAAAGTGATTGTTCAGCCCGGCAACAGCTTGTGGCGCATTGCGCGCCGCGCCTACGGCCGCGGCATACAATATACGGTGATTTATGAGGCCAACGCCGATCAGATCCGCGATCCCGATCTGATCTATCCCGGCCAGATTTTCGACGTGCCGCCCGCTGAAGCGGGCGCCGAGCCGGAGGGCGAAGATCAATAGTAATATTGCGATCCGACGAAGGACGGCGACGGCGCTTTGTTGAGAACCGTGCCGACGAGGTTCGTTTGCGCAAGGAGGCGCTGTGCCTCCTTGAATTCCGGCACGCGCGTCTCGCCGCTCGCTACGACGAGGAGCGCGCAGTCGACTTTCGGAAGGAACGCAATGGTGTCGTCGCAGCCGAGCAGGGGCGACATGTCGAAGATGACGACGCGAGACCCGTAGTCGTTGACGGTTTTTGCAATCAGTTCATCCGCCTTCGGCGAAGTCAACAACTCGGCCCCGCGGCGCGACACGCGTTCGTTGGCGATGACGAGAACATCGGCGAGATCGGGCTTGAGCGTCGTCTCCTCCAGTCCTTTTGCGCCTTCGAAAAAATCGAGAATCGAGGGCGGCTCCTTCAGCCCGAGATATTGCGCGATCCGCGGGCGATAGAAATCAAGATCGACAAGCGTCGCGCGCGATCCCTGTTTCGAGCCGATTGCGATCGCAAGATTGATGGCGGTCACCGATTTGCCGGCGCCTGAACCCGGCGAAACGATCGCGAGCGTCTTCCAGTTGTTCTCTTCCATTTTCTGGAGGACGCGCGTCCTTAAAACGCGATAGGCGTTAAGAACCGGGTCTTGCTCGTTCGAGATGATCCGGTATTCGCCGAAACGGTCGAAATCGCAGTGCGCCAGACGGAACGCTTCGGCCGGCCGCGCGGGCGAGGGCTGGAAGCGCGCGCCCATCGGCGCCTGCGCCGCTTGGTTTGCCGGCGGGCTCGCCTCGCGCTCTTTGCGGGCTTTGGTGACTGCGTCTCTGATTCGATCCATTTCAGCTCGTCCGCAGCATCAGGCGCTCTTCTGCGCCAGGGTGAATTTCTCGCGGTTGAATGACGGGAGGGAAAAACGCGGCTCGTTTTCCGCCCGTATGTACGGGATGACGGCGATCGGCGCTTCATGCATGAGCGAAGTCAAATGTCGCCGGCCGCGCAATGTCGCAAACAGCATCTCGGCGCCGAATGCAAACAGAAGGCCGGCGGCCGTCGCGCCGGCTATAAGGAGCAATGCGAGCTGACCGCGTTTCGGGCTCGACGGCGCATCCGGCCGCTGCGCTGACTCAAGGATGCTGAACTTCTCCGCTTTCTGGTTGTCTTCGAGATTTTCGGAGAGCTGCGCCGACGCCTGCTTGTCCCTCAGCGCCTGATATTCATTTGTCAGATTCTGATAGTCTCGCGTCAGCGTCGCGAGACCGCGCTCGACAACCGGCGTCCTGGCGATGCGGTCCTGCATGTCGGCGATCGTCTTCTTGAGGGCGTCGGCCTGATCCTCCAGCGAGACAAGGCGGCTGCCCGCCATGTCCATGCGTCCCTGCAATTGGGTCATCATGAGGTCGGCCGAGCCCGACGCCGCCTCCCGTGCGATCTGCGCGCTGAGGCGTTCGCGCGCCTCGGCCGCTTCAGTGCGGCGCTGCTCGACGAGCGCCTCATCGACCGGCGTCGCCGCGCGCGCCTGCCGGAGTTTTTGGTCGGCAGCCGCAAGATCGCTTCGCAAGCGCTGCACAGCCCCGCTCGGCGCCAACTGGCGTTCGAGTGCGGCGATCTGATCTCGCATCGCTTTGACGTCGGGATGGGAGTCCGTCTTGTCGGCGCGAAGCGCGGCGAGCTGCGTTCTGAGGCGCAATAGTTCCTGCGCGGGCCCCTCGGCGCCGCCGGCGCCCGCGAGATACGTCGCGATCTGCGTTTGCAGCGAGGAGATTTCTTCTTCCGCGAGTGTGATCGAGGCCTGCACCCGCGTCAGGTCTTCCTCGGACCGGATGAGCGTTTCGCGATGAATGTCGAGGTTTTCCGGAAGGGCGTCCGCGTTCTTCGCCTTGTAATCGGCAATCCTGTCTTCGATCTGGTCAATCGCCTCTGCAAGTCTGCGTGATTCCTGAGTGAAGAATTCAGTGGCTGTCGACGCGCCCTCGGTGCGCGCCCTCACGTCTTCGCTGAGGAAGAGGGTCATGAACTCGTTGGCGATCTGGAACGCCTTGTCCGGCGAGCGATCCGAGAAGCCGACCGTGAAAGCGATCGTGTTGTCATCGCGGTTGCGTCGACGGCTGTTTGAATTCGACTGGATGATGTCGATATCGAACGCCTGGCGCATGCGATCGACGCGCTTGCTCTCGGAAACGCCCTGATCGCTCGGGAAAAGATTGAACTTGTCGGCGACTTCAAGCAGCCGATTGCGCGTCAGCACCCGCTGGCTGATCGTCTGGATTCGTTCTTCCGCATAGGCGGTCGCGGTTGATTTGATCAGTTCTTCCGGGATCTGCTGCGATTCAACGAGAATTTTGCCTTGCGCCGCATAGAGCGGCGGCAAAGTCATGATCACCGCGAGCCCGATTGGGACAATGACGAGGATTGGCGCGAGGAAATACACGAGCCGGCGCCGCAAGACGATCAGGGCGTCTTCAAGTGAGAATTCCTCGTTCATCACTGTCCTCTCACCGACTGCGCCCGGAGCCCGCGTCAGCACGCTGCGCGGGAATACGGTGTCGCATCGAAGCCTGCGGTCTCTTTCCGCCGGGAATGGTCGCCGGTCAATATCGGCTTGGATAGGTTGACCGTCGCCGACTCTGCTGTCTGTTCGTCTCTACTATCTGCAATTCGGGCGCCGCCGCCAGCCGAGTTTTTGACGCTGCGCAAAAGAAAAGCCGGTCTTCCGAGAAGACCGGCTGTCGAGAATTTCTAACGCTGAACGCGCGCTCAGGCTTTCTTGCGACGGCTGGCCGCAAAGCCAAGTCCCGCCAGTCCGGAAAGAAGAAGCGGCAATGCGCCCGGAACCGGAATGTCCGAAATCTGCGCAACGACGAATTCGGTGTCGACGAAGTCAAACTGAATCCAGTTGACGAAGCCGAAATCAAAAACATTCGCAGCAGCAAACGTCATCACCAAGCCCGCCACCGCGGCGCCGACATCCGTCGTGATCTTGACGAGACCGAGCGATCCGTCGAGCGAAGCGTTTTGCCCGTTGAACGACAATTGGCGAACATTAAAGGGACCATCCAGGAACGCGACGTTGACGAATTCGTTTACGGTGATGTTATCGTCATTGCCGGGGCTGCAGGTGCCGGTCTTGTTCAGCGCCGTGCAGGTGCCAAGGCCAGGCAAACGACCGTTCGCGGCGCCGTTAAAATAGGCGAAATCGGAACTCGCCCCGCCGACGCCGCCGGCGAACTGGAGATTGAGACCGCCAAGAGCTGCGGTGTTGACGATTGTTCCGTCAGCGACCCCGCGTTCGCCGCCGTTAACGCCCTCTGCGGCGAAATTGATGACGGTTGCGGACGCCGCGCTGGCCCCAAATCCGGTTGCGAGCGCTGCGGCAAGAGCGATCGAAAGTTTTTTCATGGTCCAAAGACCCCCACGGTTACTGAACTGTTGACGCTTACGCTCGCCGCTGACGCAAAACTGGCGCCGCAGCAGGTGATACAATCCACCCGGTTCGAATTGAAGTCAACAGTCTAAACGTTTGTTAACCAAACTTTTTTGACGATTCTCGGTTAATTTTCAGAGACTTCGCGCAAAATTCTCCAAATTGGCGAGTGTTGCCTGCACCGTGCAACGCAGGGACGGACATATCTGGGTCTCGATCTGGAACGCGGCCGCCATGGCGCAGTCCTTGCTGTTGGTTGAGCCGTCATTAAGGTGAACAATTCCTGAGCGCCGGCGCGGGTCGGAAAGGACTCTCGCCAAGCGGGGATCGCAAGACCCATGATCGCCAGCAATCCGAAAGAAAATACGCCGACCGACGCTTCGGTTCTGACGCGATCGCCAGCCGCAGAACCTGCGCGCCCGTTCGCCCGCGACGACTTTGATCGCGATGTGTGGTCTATCCTCGGGCTGCCGATTGATATCGCGACCGCCCCCGAAGCCGTGCAGGCGATCGAACTGGCGGCGCGCGACCGGGCGCCGCTTTCCTTTGTCACCCCGAACGTGAACTTCCTCGTGAGGGCGACAAAGGATCCCGAAGCGCGCCGCCAAATTGTCGATGCCGACCTAAGTCTCGTCGACGGCGCGCCGCTGGTGGCGATCGGGCGCCTGCTCGGCGTCCCGATCCGGGAACGCTGCGCCGGGTCTGACGTTTTCGACGCTTTGCGGCTCCGCCCAGGGTTTCCTGGCCGTCGGCTGCGCGTTTTTTTCTTCGGCGGCCGAGATGGTTCGGGGGCGGCGGCGGCGGCGGCGATCGATGCTGAGAAACGGGGTGTCGAATCTGCGGGCTGCCTCAACCCGGGCGCGGGGGATGTCGCCTCGATGAGTTCCGACGCGATCATCGAGCGCATTAACGCCGCCGGAGCCGACTTCATCCTCGTCGCTCTCGGCGCCGCCAAAGGGCAGGCCTGGATCGACCGCAATCGGCGACGCCTCACTGCGCCGGTCATCGCCCATCTCGGGGCTGTTATCGATTTTGCGGCAGGCTCGATCGCTCGCGCTCCGCTGTGGGTCCGCCGGACCGGCTTTGAATGGGCGTGGCGAATAAAAGAAGACCCGACGCTCTGGCGCCGCTACTGGGGCGACGGCCTGGCGCTTGTCGCGCTCTTGGCCGGGCGCCTCGCGCCAGCCTTGCTCGGGCGCGGCCAAGCGAGCAAATCAAGGCCCGTCATCGCGATTCGCAAGATAGCGGGCGGTCTTGCGATCGAATGCCGGGGCGATCTCGTCGCTGACGAACTTGGTGAGGTTCGGCGCGCATTTCGAGAAGCGGCGCGCGAGACTGTCGATGTCGTCCTCGACCTAGGAAAAGCGGGCCGTATCGATTCGGCTTTTCTCGGACTCGTGCTGATGCTGGAAAAGAATCTCCGCGCCAACGGCGTCGGCATCGCGATCGCCAACGCCTCGAAAAGACAACGCCGCCTTCTGGCGGCGCATGCGATGGACTATCCCGTCGCCGGCGGCCTGGCCGATAAAATTGCCACAGACCGCAGAATTGCCGCGGCAGTCTAATCAGCATAGATCGGCAATTGACCGCGTCGTTTAGTTGGAGAACTGACCTTGAGAATGCTCGCCGCCGGCGTTTCGGCCCGATCAAAAAAGCCAGGCCTTGCTCATTCATTCGGATTGACGGCGCTCGCGGCGTTGGCGCTCGCCGCGGCCGCTTGCTCTTCGCCGGAGCAACGCCTCGAGCGGTACTTGAAAAGCGGCGCGGAATATCTTGAGCAGGAGAGGCTCGGCCTTGCAAACGTGCAGTTTCTTAATGCGCTGAAAATTGACGAAGACAATGTCGGCGCGCTCGAAGGCCTTGCGGAAATCGCCGAAAAGAAGGGCGACTATGCGCAGCTGTTCGGCATACTGCAGCGGATCAATCGGATCGACCCCGCCAATGAGAAGGCGAAACTCGACCTCGCCAAGCTCCATCTTCTCGCCAATAACGCAAAGAGCGCGCTCGAAGCGATCGATAATATCCTCGCGACATCGCCGTCAAACGCCGAAGCGATCGCTGTCAAAGCGGCGGTCATGTTCCGCATCGGGAACGCCGCCGAAGCCGTTGATCTCGCCAATCAAGCGCTGTCGATAGACCCGAATGTTCAGGAAGCTGTCGCGGTCCTCGCCAGCGAACGCGTCAATGCGAGGGATTTTAAGGGATCGCTCAGGATCCTCGAAGATGCGCTCGCCCGCAACGCCAGGGCGCCCGTGCTCCATCTCCTTCGCGTCCAGGTGCTTGGTAATCTCGGACGCACCGAAGACATCGACGCCGCCTACGTCAATCTGATCAAGGAATATCCGGACGACGAGAATTACCGGCGGCTCCATGCGACGTCGCTGATAGGACAGAACAGGCTCGTCGAGGCGCGCGCCGAACTTGTTGAGGCTGCGCGCATCCTTCCGCGACAGATTGAAGCAAAACTCGACATCGTCCGGCTCGACTATCGGATCGCAGGCAAAGCGAAGGCGGAAGAGACGCTGCGCGGCTTCATCGCGGCGACAGAAGATGAGTCCGAACTTAAATTCGCGCTTGGTGCGTTCTTGCGGGAGGAGAAGGACTACGCCCGCGCTGAAGAGGTTTATAATTCGATCCTCACAAAGAAGGGCGCGGAGATCGACAATATCCTCCGCGCCAAGAATGAAATCGCCGCGATCCGCATGCTCGAGGGCAAACGCCCTGAAGCGGAAAGGCTGATCGCTGAAATCATTGCGGCTGACGCCAAAAATCCCGAGGCGCTCTTAAAGCGCGCGGGCCTCAGGATTGGCGATGGCGAACTTGACGATGCGATCGGCGATCTGCGCGTTGTCGTCAACGAACATCCCGAATCGGTCCCGGCGCGGCTTCTCCTGGCGGCCGCCTACGAGCAAAAAGACGATCTTAACCTCGCTGAAAGCTCATTGGCGGAGGCGGTTGCCGCGTCGAACCGCGCGCCGCAGCCTTCTTTTCTCTTCGCAAAA
The DNA here is from genome assembly GCA_049324555.1 of Pseudomonadota bacterium. Lineage (GTDB taxonomy): Bacteria > Pseudomonadota > Alphaproteobacteria > Caulobacterales > Parvularculaceae > Amphiplicatus. The sequence continues at coordinate 22,929 of JBMOOR010000015.1, forward strand.
TTCCTGCTGCGCCACGGAAAGACCGCGCGCGCGGAAAAGGTTCTCGCCGAATCGATCTCTGCCGACCCGACGGCGACGGAGAACTTGAAACTCCTCGCCGCGATCCGCCTCGACAATCAGAACTGGCGCGGGGCGGAGGAGGCGGCGAACGCGCTGCGTGCGATCGATAGGACCGACGGCGATATCAGCCGCATTCTCGGTGCGGCCTATTCAGGGCTCAAAGATTACGCCGGCGCCATCGAAATTCTGAAAAAGGAAAGCGCGCGCGCGCCGCTGGCGGCGCGGCCGCTGACGACGCTGATCCAAGCTTATGTCGATTCCGGACAAAGCGCTGAGGCGGAAGCCTTCCTTGTCGATACGATCGCCAGCAACCCGGCGCAGTATGAGGCGCGCGTGCTCCTTGCGCAGGTCCAGCGCGCCGCACAGCGCAGCAATGACGCTGTCGAAACGCTCAAAGCCGCGATCGCGCGCGACCCGCTTCGCCCGGAAGCCTATGAAGCGATGTACGGCGTTTATGCGCTCGACGGGCGACGGGAGGCGGCGGGCCAGCTCATTGAAACGGCCGTTTCGGCGATCCCGGACAATGAAGGGCTGCAAATTCTGAAGGCCGATCACCTGATCGCGACAAAGCAGCCCGAAGCGGCGATCGCCATATACGAGACCATCCTTGCGCGACGGCCGGACGATCTCATCGTCGCCAATAACCTGGCGAGCCTCCTCCTTGAGCGCGACGACGCGGAGAGCGTCGAGCGGGCGGCGAGCGCGGCGGAAGCGCTTAAAGGCGCGGAGAACGCCTATTTTCTCGACACCTATGGATGGGCTCTTTATCGCAGCGGTCGCGTTCGCGAAGGAATTGCAGCGCTTGAGCGCGCGACCGCGAAAGCGCCAGACCTTGTCGATGCGCACTATCATCTCGGAATTGCGCTGCTCGAAACGGGAGACGCCGAGCGCGCCGCCGGCGAACTTCGGACGGTGATCGAGACGCCGGGCGCCGATGTCGAACGCGTCGTCGATGCGCAACGGCGGCTAGAGGGAAGGGCGCGCGCAGCATGGGCGTTATGTACGAAGAATTTTACGGCCTGACGGAAAAACCGTTCTCGATCCAGCCGGACCCTTCCTTCCTGTATTGGGGCCGCGGGCACCGGCTCGCCTATGCGATGCTCGAATACGGCGTCGTCAATCAGGCCGGCATCTCCGTCATCACCGGCGAAGTCGGCTGCGGCAAGACAACCCTAATTCATCGCCTGCTCGACCAGCTTTCGGACACGCATACCGTCGCGCTGCTGTCAAACATCCAGGCGGGTCGGGGCGAACTCCTGAGCTGGGTGCTCATGGGGTTCGGCGAACCTTACGCCGGCAAGACCCATGTCGAGATGTTCGCGCAGCTTCAGCAGTTCTTCATTCGCGAATACGCCAAGGGCAAGCGCGTCGTCCTCATCATCGACGAGGCCCAAAATCTGTCCGTCGACATGCTGGAGGAACTCCGCATGTTGTCGAACATCAACGCCGGCAAGGATCAGCTTCTCCAGCTCATTCTGGTCGGCCAGCCGCAGCTCAAGGATTTGCTCTCGCGTCCCGACATGCTGCAGCTCGCTCAGCGCATAGGGTCGGATTTCCATCTGACGCCGCTGACCCGCGAGGAAGTGCGCGCCTATATCGAAACGCGCCTGACGATCGCCGGCGCAAAGCAGGGCATCTTCACGGCGAAGGCGATGGACCTCATCGCCGAACAATCGCGCGGCGTCCCGCGGGTCATCAACATCATCGCGGATACCGCGCTCGTCTACGCCTTTTCCGCGCAGGTCGAATTCGTCGATGACGAGATGATCCGCTCCGTCATCCGCGACAAGCTTGACTATGGCGTGTTCGGACTTGCGAGCAGTCCGGACCTCAAGCTGGCGGAATCGGGGGATGCGCGCCGCGCTTCCGGATTTTTGCGCGAAGCGCCGAAAACGCAGCAGGCGGACAATAAGTCCGCTGATCTTGAACAGATGCGTCAAGCCTCGGCCGCGCGGCTTTCCGGCGAAGCCCGCGATGCGCCGCGCATCGTATCGAACATCAGCGCCAAACTGTCGACAACGGATTCGGCCTCGCTGGCCTATGAAGCCGGCGCAACAGCAGGCGGCCCGCCGGTTTATGAAACTGCAACCGTTCAAGGGTTCAGGACCGAGGACCCGTCAAGGCGCGCCGCGCCGGCGAGGGAGGCGCAGACGGTCGTCCGCAACGAGGCGCCTCTTGTCGCCTCGCGCGCGCCTTCGCCGGAATTTTCTGCGCCCTCCGCGGAGGATGCGGCGGCTGAGGAGATTGGAATTGTCGTCATCGGCGGCGGAAAGCGGATGATCGAGACGGCGCTGTCGGCGCCGGACGATGTGAGCGTTGTCTGTGTGGCGGCGCCCGGACCTGAGGCGGATGCGGCGCGCGAGGCCGAACTTGAATTCGTCGAGCTTGATATCGATTCCGTCGGCGGCGGTCGCGCGCGGAACGCCGGATATCGAAGGCTGAAGAAGATCGCGCCCGGCCTCAAATATGCTCAGTTCATTGAAGCCGGCCCGATCATCGATGCTGACTGGCTTGAAAAAGCCGCGCGGTTCATGGCGCGCAGACCCGAAGTCGCCGCGCTTGAGGGGGTGACGATCGAGACGGCTCCGGCGACATCCCTGTTCCGGCGCGTTGCAGATGAAGCGGGCGCGAAACCGGAAGGCGAGGCGCAATCGACCGGCCCGAATGCGCTGTTCAGGGCGGACGCATTCGAGGCTGCGGGCGGCTTTCGCGGCGACATCATTGCGGATGCGACTGCGGATCTGTGCATTCGCCTTCGCCGCCGCGGCGCGCATGTGTGGCGCAGCGACGCGGCGATGGCGCTTGTCGAACCGGCCGAAATGTCTTTCGGCGAATGGCGCAGACGCGCGACAGCGAATGGATTCGCCTATGCGGCGGGCGCGGCCCTCCACGGCGGGCCGCCTGAACGCTATTGCGCGACCGAACAGGCCCGCGCCGTGATGTGGGGCGCGGTGTTTCCGGCGATCGTCGCGCTTGCGGCCGGGGCGACGGCGGCGGCAACCGCCATGTTCGCGTCCGACAGCAATCCGCTCGCCGCGGCGACCGGGGTCATTGTCGCCGGGTTGCTTGTTTATGCGGCCAAGATTGCAGCCGTGGCCTTCAGCGCCGGACCGATGCGGCCGTTTTCATGGGTCTATGGGGCTTTAACGACGCTCGGCCACTTTCCGGAATTCTTTGGCGTTGTGCGTTATTGGTTCGGCGCCCGCATGGGACCCGGCGCTCGCAAGTCCGCCGCCGAGCGCCAATGAAGCTCGCATATCTGATCAACCAATATCCTTCGATCAGTCACACATTCATCCGTAGAGAGATCGAAGCGCTTGAACGTTGCGGCGTCAACGTCGCCCGTTTCTCGATCAGGGCGTCCGCTCACGGACAGATCGCCGAGGAAGACCGGCGTGAAGCGGAGAAGACGCGGCGCATCGTCGGCGCGCGCGCGCCTGATCTCGTTGGCGCTCTCGTCGCCAGCGCAGTCTTGCGCCCGGCGGGCTCGCTGGCGGCGGCCGCGCTCGCTTTCCAGATGGGCTGGCGGTCGGAGTCCGGCCTGTTGCGGCATTTCTTCTATGCGGCGGAGGCGATGGTTCTCGCAAGCTGGATGCGGCGCGAGCGCCTTCGCCATGTTCACGCGCATTTCGGCACCAATTCGGCGACAGTCGCCATGCTCGCGGCGCGTATCAACGGCGCTGCGTTCAGCATGACCATTCATGGGCCGGAAGAGTTCGACAAGCCGGCGCTCATCGGTCTTGCGAGAAAGATCAAGGCCGCGTCGTTTGTCGCCGCCGTATCCAGTTTCGGGATGAGCCAGCTCCGCCGTCTTGTCGAGCCGGAATACTGGGATCGCATTCGCATCGTTCGTTGCGGCGTCGAGAAGTCATTTCACGACGGCGCGCCGCCGGCGCCGGTCTCCGAGGCGCGCTTCGTGAGCGTCGGGCGCCTTTGTGAACAGAAGGGCCAGCTGACGCTGATCGAGGCGGCGGCTGAGGTCAAACGACGCGGCGGAAAGTTTCGCCTCGTTCTCATCGGCGACGGCGAGATGCGCGGCGATATCGAGGCTGCGATCGCACGCTGCGAACTTTCGAGCTTTGTCGACCTCCTCGGCTGGAGATCTCCCGCGGACGTGCGTCGCGAAATAGAAGCCTCGCGCGCATTCGTTCTGCCGAGTTACGCGGAAGGGCTGCCGGTTTCGATCATGGAGGCGATGGCCCTTGAGCGCCCCGTGATCAGCACCTATGTCGCCGGCATCCCGGAACTCGTCATTCCCGGCGAAAACGGATGGCTCGTCCCCGCGGGCGATGGAGCTATGCTCGCCGACGCCATAACGGACGCTATCGGCGCGACGCAGGCGCAGCTTGCTCAGATGGGACAGTCGGCGAAGGCGCGCGTTCTCGCCCGTCACGATATCGACGAAATCGCCGGCGAGCTTAAGGCGATCTTCGCAGAAATCACAGATCGGGAGAAATCCTGATGCTCTCCGTTCTCAACTTCGCGCTCGTCGCCCTGTCGATTGCGCTGTTCCTCGTGACACTGTTTCTCGCCGCCGAGGTCATCGCGTCTTTCGGCGAACGTCCATCTCAATCCGTCTCCCTGACAACGCGCGGGCGGATCGGCGTCGTCATCCCGGCGCATAACGAACGCGAAGGCGTCGCCGCGACGGTCGCCGCCGTGCGCGTCGAACTTCGCGACATCGATCGCGTGATTGTCGTCGCCGACAATTGCGACGACGACACCGCCGAGATCGCACGCCCCGCCGGCGCGGTCGCTATCGAGAGGAAGGACAAGGCGCGCTGCGGCAAAGGTTATGCGTTGCAATTCGGCGTCGACCATCTTCGCCACGATCCGCCGGAAACAGTCGTGTTCATTGATGCCGATTGCCGCCCCGCGCCGGGCGCCATCGCTCGTATCGCCGAACGCGCCGCCTATCTTCAGCGCCCGGTGCAGGCGCTTTATCTGATGAAGCCGCCGGAAGGCGCCGGTGCAAAAGCGGCGGTTTCCGCTTTCGCGTGGCTCTTGCTCAATCGCGTGCGCATGAGCGGTCTTCAAAGGCTCTCCGGGGTGACGCGCCTTACAGGCGCCGGAATGGCCTTTCCCTGGAGGATCATCAGCGAGAGCGATCTTGCAAGCGGCGAGATTGTCGAAGATCTCGCGCTGACGCTCAAGATGGTCGAGGCTGGCGCGCCGCCGGTTTTGGATCTCGGCGCCGTCGTCACGAGCGAACTGGCGCGCTCGGATCAGGGCGCGGCGACACAGCGCGCCCGCTGGGAGCACGGATCGCTGCGCATGGCGGCGCGGATGGTCCCGGCGTTGCTCCTCCGAGGAGCGCGCGGCGATTTGAAGTCCTTTGCGATGGCGTTCGATCTTCTTGTGCCGCCGCTGACGGTGCTGGCGGCTCTCATCGTCTTTATGCTGATCGTTTCGTCTCTGGCCGCCCTCGGCGGCTCTCCGGCGGCGCTCGCGTGGACGCTTGGGTCGGCGGTCGTTTTTGCGGGTGCGATCGCTCTCGCCTGGGCGGCCTATGGACGCGCCGTTCTTCCGCCGAGCATGCTGGCTGCGATCGGCCCGTATCTTCTCGGCAAAGCGCGCGTTTACGGCGCGGAAGGCCGGCGCTCGGCGAAGCGCTGGACGCGGACGGATCGGGGCGGCCAATGAGTGCTCGCATCGGCTGCGTCGCGATCGGCCGCAATGAAGGCGAACGATTGGTCGAATGCCTGAAATCGCTGCGGGCGGAAAACGCCGGCGAGATCGTCTATGTCGATTCCGGATCGACCGATGCGAGCGTTGACAACGCGGCGGCGCTTGGCGCCGATGCGCTGCGCCTCGATATGTCGGTTCCGTTCACAGCGGCGCGCGCCCGCAATGCGGGCGCCGCGCGGCTCATCGAAACGGCGCATCCGGACTATATTCAGTTCATTGACGGCGATTGCACGCTCTCCGCCGGCTGGATCGCCAGGGCGGCGGCGTTTCTCGATGCGCATTCCGATGTCGCCGTCGTATGCGGGCGCCGCCGCGAACGGCATCCGGACGCGAGCCTTTACAACCGCCTTTGCGACATTGAATGGGCGACGCCGGTCGGAGAAGCGCAAGCCTGCGGCGGCGACGCGATGATGCGGGCGGACGCGCTCGCCGGCGCCGGTTTCTATAATGCGAGCCTCGTCGCCGGCGAAGAACCCGAACTTTGTCTGCGCCTGCGTGAAAAAGGCTTCAAGATCTGGCGGCTCGACGCGGAGATGACAGTCCACGATGCGGCGATCACGAAATTCAGCCAATGGTGGATCCGCGCGAAAAGAAGCGGGCACGCCTATGCGGAAGTGTCCGACTTGCATCGCCGTTCACCGCTCCGGATCTGGCGTCGAGAGACCTTGCGCGCGCTCTTATGGGCGGGGATCGCGCCGATCGTGCTGATCTTCGCGTTAATCATCAGCCCTCTGTTCCTGCTGGCGCTCGGCGCCTATCCCGCGCAGGCGTTCCGTCTTTGGCTCGGCGCGCGAGCGCGCCTTGGACAAGACGCCGCACCCTGGGCGATCATGACCGTCATCGGGAAGTTCGCCGAGGCGTCCGGCGCTCTCAAATATTACTGGACGCGTCTTCTTGGCCGTCAATCAGCGCTTATCGAATATAAATAGGGCGCCGCAATTGCACGCATCGGTTGGCCTGCGAACCGGTGCTAGGTTTCGCTGCGCCGTTCCACCTGGAGGGATTTCCCGTGTCCTACCTTGAAATCGTCGACCTCAGCCATGGTCTCTTCGATCCCGCCGCGATGAAGACGAAGGGTCTTGAGCTTCAGGAGAAGTATCGGTCGGCGGAGCCTTTTCCGCATATCGCGATCGACGATTTCGTTCCGGCGTCCATCCTCGATCTTTGCCTTGAGGAGTTTCCGGGCAATCCCGATCCCGAGAGTCGCAGTTTCGACCGCGATCAGGAGCGCTACAAGACCAGCTTCAATCCGGATTATCTGGCGCCGCAAGCGCGTTCATTCTTCTATTCGCTGAATTCGCGGCCGTTCATCCAGTTCCTGGAGAATCTGTCAGGCATCAAGGGTCTCATTCCGGACCCATTCTATCTTGGCGGCGGATTTCACGAAACCAGAACCGGCGGTCATCTCGACGTCCACGTCGATTTCAATTTGCACAAGCCGATGCACCTCGAACGCCGCCTTAATCTGCTCATCTATCTCAACCGGAATTGGAAAGCCGAATACGGCGGCGCCCTCGAACTCTGGGATGAAAAGATGGAAAGGTGCGTCGAGACAATCGTTCCCGAATTTGGACGCTGCGCCGTTTTTTCGACGAGCGGGAAAAGTTATCACGGACATCCTGCGCCTGTTAACCATCCCGCGGGCGCGCCGCGACGCTCGATCGCGCTTTATTATTATACGGCGACCTGGACCGAGTCGTCGCGGTTCAAGACGACGCAATTCAAGGTGCGCCCAGGCACAAAAGACGCGACGGATTGGAAGGTTAGGCGCGACGAATTGATCACGGAGTTCCTGCCGCCCGTCATTGCGCGTCCGGTATTCAAGGCGCTCCGCAAGCTGGAAAAGACGCCATCGACGGACGTCGCCCGCCATTAACTATTGCGCGGCGCGTAAACGCTGCGATAGCGCCGCGAACATTACGTGCGCGCAATCCTCGTTTAAAATTTCGACAACCAATTTGATCGGCTTTGCCGGGACGTTTCAGTCCCGAATTAGCGGATCGCTGTTCCACTCGCCCAAGGCGGCGATGCGCACGCGCTGAGGGAAGAAGCGCGCCGCGGCGGCGCCGGTGTTGAGGCCATACAAGGGTTGAGCAGCAAATATGTCTTCGAGCAACGTCGTCTTCTCCGCCGTCAAGCCGAACTCTTCAGTCGAACTCCAGGAATTGATCAGCGCGTCAAGACGCGCCGCGCCGCGCCGGCGCGACCTCAAACGATCGCGAAAATCCGAAGTCGCGAGCTCAGCGCTCGTCGCCGCAATGATCGGCGCGCAATTCGCCGAAGAGGCGCAAGCGTCTGAAGACCTCGCCGGCCTCGGAGGCGATTTCTCGCTCTTTCGAACCGTGCGGATTTGCAGCGGGCACGTGGGTTTTGAGACGACGGAGGGCGCAGACGCCGACCATCACGCCGTTTCCGGCATCGCCCCTGACGCAACGACATTGTCCGCCCCCGGCCATGGCGGGCATGCATTTGATGCGAATCTCCATTCAGACTTCTCAGCAAGCGCCGGCGCAGCGCGAATCCTACAGTCGGGCGCACATGCAAGTCATCTGAACAATGACTTCTCGACACCGCGGAATGCCGCCCGGGGACCGCGCAACGTCGACGACAATGAGACGACGACCGACGTCGGTCATTCGCATGACGGATCGACGACAGGGACGACGACAGACGCTGCGGGCGGAAGCTCGACCGGTTCGACGTCGGCGACCGGCGGCCATACGCACGCCGGATCAGGAACAACGTCGTCATCGACGACCTCGACAGGCGTTCCGCATCCGACCGATCTTGCGATGCAGAAAGAGCATATCGCGACGATGAACCTGGTGCCGGTTTCGGCGGCGACGCATGTCGCCGTCAATAACGGCTCATGGTTCGATCCGAACACATGGGCGAACGGGCAAGTGCCCGGCGATGGCGCAAAAGTGCTGATCCCGACGGGGGTGATCGTCGACTATGACGGCCAAAGCACGGCGTCGATCTTCACTGTCCGCGTCGACGGCGAACTCGATTTCGCAACCGATGTCGACACGTTCCTTGAAGTCGACACGTTTGTCGTGACGGCGACGGGAACGCTTACGATCGGCTCGGAGGGAAATCCTGTCGATCCGAATGTCGACGCCGTAATTTCCTTCGCCGACAACGGCCCGATCAATGTCGCGTGGGATCCGATGCTGCTGTCGCGCGGCCTTATCTCGCACGGGACCGTCGATATTCATGGCGCGGAGAAAGACGCGTTCCTGAAGGTCGCCGTCGACCCCCTGAAGGGCGACACGACGCTGACGCTCGAAGGGCCGCCGTCAGGCTGGCAAGTCGGCGACAAGCTCGTGCTGACCGGCACTCACCTTGCTTCGACGGCCGGCATTGCGAAAGACGCGTCGATCACGGCGAACACGCAGGACGAAGAACTCGTGATCACTGCGATCAACGGCAATGTCATCACCCTCGATCACGCGCTTCAGTATAACCATGAGGCGCCGCGCGCCGATCTTAAGGCCTATGTCGCCAATTATTCGCGCAACGTGACCTTCGAAACGGAGAACGCGAATTCCGTTCCTGTGCATCAACGCGGTCATGTCATGCTGATGCATTCCGACGACATCACCGTCAAGTATGCGGGGTTCGACGAGCTTGGACGCACAGACAAATCCGTGCGGTCGTTTGACGTCGGTTCGCTCTCATCGACGGCTCCCGATACGAATGTTCAGGGCCGCTATTCGCTCCACATTCATCGCGCCGGCGTCGGCGATCAAGAACATCCGGCGATCGTCGAAGGCAATGCGGTTTGGGGATCGCCGGGCTGGGGATTTGTTCATCACGATTCAAACGCGATTTTGTCCAACAACGCCGCCTATGACGTTTTCGGCGCCGCTTTCGTCGCAGAGTCCGGCAACGAAACCGGCCGCTGGGAGCACAACATCGCGATCAAGTCGCTCGGCGTCAATCACATCACCAAGGAAGGCGCCGACGTCAACGCATTCGATCTCGGCCGCACGGGAACGGGGTTCTGGTTCCAAGGCCGCCTCGTTGAGGCGGTCGACAACGTCGCAGCGAGCGTGCCGAGCGGCGCCGGGTTCACCTACTTTCACCGCGGCGTCGACCCGAACCATCTGATGGTCGATCCCTCGACGTCAAATCTCGAAGACAGTCTGCGCTATCTCGATTCAGTGCGGGCGAACGAACCCGTCATCTCGGTCTTTCAGAACAATGAATCGCTTGCGACGCAAACGGGCCTCGAAATCATCAAGGCCAATCCGCGGCAGGACACCGATCTCCGCTCCGTGATCGATGGATTCCTCGCCTGGGAAGTGAAGATCGGCGTTCACCTTGAATATACCGGCCATTACACGCTGAAAGATCTCGATGTCGTCGCTTCAGATACGCGCGGCATCGGCAACAATTATACGGTCGGTCTCGATCTTTCCAACAACGTCTTTGATGTCGTCGTCAATAACGCCAACATCGAAGGATTTTACACCGGTGTTCGGCAGGCCAAGCTCGGAATTTCCGGCCTCGACTTCATGAACGGCAAGGATCAGTGGGATTACGTCTATATCGACGTCAACGTCACCGGCGCGACGACGGCGTTCACGAACAAAACGCCCGGCGACAAATACCTGACGGCGACCGATCTCACCGACGGACGGCTCTTGTACAATTCCGCTTTCGCCGAGACGCACATCGTTCAATCAAACGGCGTCCACAACCTGCTCGGGACTAAGACGGATTCGATCGGGCAAACCTCCTCTTACAAGATCTGGGATCCGAACTATATCGATGCGACGGAGCTTCGCGGTTCGATCGAACAGAACGGCTATTGGACGACGGCGGACGGGCGCCGCGTCGCATTGATCGAGGAGTATGTCGCCGATCGCGCAACCGGCGACGTCATCAAGGTCGGACTCTTCGTCGAAATTCCGTCGAGTTATGTCCTGCATGCAGGGAGGTTTACGAGAATTGAGCCGGCCTATAACGGCATTCTTGATCAGAACAGCAAAGCGCCGGTCGCCGTCGACGACGTCGCCAGCGTCCAGCAGGGCCATGCCGTCGTCATCGACGTCCTTGGCAATGACGCCGACCCCGACGGCGATTCCATTCAGCTCGACGGTCTCTTCGGCGGCCAGCACGGACGCATCGTCGCCAATCAGGATGGCACCGTAACCTATATCGCCGACTCGCAATTCACCGGCACGGATACGTTCTTTTACTTCGTGCAGGACGACAACGGCGACATCACAAAGGCGCAGGTGACGGTCACGGTCGACGTTTAAGCGCGGCTGCCCCACTCTTCGATGACGCCGGGATCGGCTTCGGTCCCGGCGTTTGCATTTCTCAGCTCGGCGAATTTCTCCGCCGGCGCGAGCCGCGACAGCGACCAGACCGCCGCGCCGCGGACAAGGGAAGAGCTGTCGCGAAGGAGACCGCTCGCGATTTGCGTGAGCGAAGAATTCCCGGAATTGCCGATCGCAATGAGGACGTTGCGAACAAAGCGGTCGCGGCCGATCCGCTTGATCGGCGAGCCTGAAAAAAGCGTCCGAAATCCTGGATCATCCAGATTGGCGAGGTCGGCGAGCGAGGGCTCTTTCAAAGCATCGCGCGCTTTCAATCGCGCCTCGCGAGAAGTGGAGGCGAACTTGTTCCAGGGACAGACCGCAAGACAATCGTCGCAGCCGTAAATGCGATTGCCAATCTTCTCCCGAAATTCATGCGGGATCGGCCCCTTGTGCTCAATGGTGAGATACGAAATGCAACGCCGCGCATCGAGCTGATAGGGCGCAGGAAACGCGTCCGTCGGGCAGACATCGAGACAGCGCCGGCAAGCGCCGCAATGGTCGGCGTGAGTTTTATCCGCAGCAAGATCGAGCGTTGTGAAAACGGCGCCGAGAAAAAGCCACGAGCCATGCGTGCGGCTGACGAGATTGGTGTGTTTCCCCTGCCAGCCGAGGTCGGCGGCTTCGGCGAGCGGCTTTTCCATGACGGGGGCGGTGTCAACGAAGACCTTCACCTCGCAGGAATATTCGTTCGCGATGAAGCGCCCAAGCGCCTTCAGTTTCTTTTTGACGACGTCGTGATAGTCGCGGTTTCGCGCATAGACGGAAACGGCGCCGCAATCGCGCTTTTGAAGGACGCCGAGCGGGTCGTCCTCGGGCCCGTAATTGAGGCCGAGCATGACGATCGAACGCGCATCCGGCCAGAGCCTTTTGGGATTGCTTCTTTCGTCGACGCGCGCCGCCATCCACGCCATGTCGCCGTGACGACGCGCATCAAGGAAGGCTTTAAGGCGCAGGGGGGCCTGCGGAATAGAATCCGCGCGCGCAATGCCGACGGCGTCAAAGCCGAGCTCAATCGCCTGCGCCTTGATCCGCGCGGCGGGAGTTGCGGACTGCGCGGCCATTTTCTCAGAAGTCCAGATCGGCGTAATGCGGGACGGGCGGCGCAGTCGCGAGCCGGTCGGCGAGGAGAGGGCGCATCGCCGGGCGCGACTTCATGCGCTGGTACCAGGTCTTGACCTCCGGGAAATCCGCCCACGGAACGAGGCCGAAATAGTCGTTGACGGAAAGGTGCGCAGCGCCGGCAAGGTCCGCGATCGTCAGGCGGTCGCCGGCGAGGAAGGCGCGTCGTTCAAGCAGATAGCTCAGATAATCGAGATGCCAGGCGATCGCGTCCATCGCGGCGCGAATGGGCTCAGGCTCGCCCCAGCGCCGACCCTGAAGCTTGCCGTCGATCCGACGGCGGACGATCAGCGCATTGACTTCAGTTTCGAATTTCTGATCGAACCAGCAGGCGAGCCGGCGCGTTTCAGCGCGCGCCGCGGACGTTCCCGGCAGAAGAGAAGGGTCGCGATAGGCCTCTTCGAGATATTCAGCGATTGCAGCGACTGGAGCGACGGCGATCTCCCCGCCGGTCGGCGGCTCGTCGATCAACACCGGGGCCGTCATCGCCGGATTGTGCTGCGCCAGCGCCTCGTCGTCCGCGTGCGTCTCGACGAAGCGCGCGGCCAGGCCCTTTTCAGCGAGCATCAGCCGGATGAAGCGGCAGGCCGGATCGAACGGCATGTGAAGGAGGGAACGCATGGCGGCGGGACCATAGCAGCGTCGGCGAAAAGTCAAAGACCGCCGATGAACGGCGCGCGCCCGGCAAAGCTCTTGCGATAAAGAGCCAGAAGGTTGTGCGGGGCGAGCGCCGCCGCGCCGAATTGGCACAGTCGAACGGGCAAGACTTATGACGGCCGATTACGAGCAGGTTGATTACGGTTACGCGCAGCAGGAATGGCGCCCCGCATGGCGGCGTCCGGCGCCGCGGGCGCGGGCCGCAACCATGGCGCTCTATTCCTGGCAGGAGCCGGGTCTCGTCTTTGTCGCTTCCATTCTGGCGGCGGCGCCCTTCATCCTCGCAGCCCTGTTTTCGCCGGCCTTGCTCAGCCTTGCGCCGACAGTCGAGGTCATCGCGCCGATCGCAGATGCGCGCGCGGTCGTATCGGGCGCCGCATCGATCGCGGATGCGGCCTCGCCGTTCAATCTTGCGTTGCTGGTCGCGGGGGATCTCTTCGCCGACACGCCCGGCCGCATTCACCTCGCTGCAAAGGCAGTCGCTGCAATTCTCGTCGCTTTCCCGCTCGCCTATTTCGCGGCCGCGCGCTTTCCCGCAGCGCAGGCGGCGCTCCTCACCGCATCCGTCGCCGCCTTTGTCGCCGCGCCGTTCGCCGGGCCGCTCGAAATCAGCCTTGCGTTGTTCATGGCGCTTGCCGTTGCGCTCCTCACCGCGCCCGCCGATGAGAGCGCCCTTCGCGCCCGCATTGAGGGCGGCCTTGCCGGCGCCATTCTCTTTGCTCTGTGGACGTCGCATCCGATATTCGCCCTGCTCGGCTTTCTCGCCCTGTCCGCCTGTCCATTCCTTACGGGCCGGCGGCGCCTCGAACGCTATTTTCTTGCGCTTGGCGGCGCCTTGGCGCTCGCCGCGGCGAGCGAGGTTCTCGCTCCCGGATTGACGCTGGCGCGCGCGAGCGCCGCGTCGGGCGCGCTCAACGGCGCTGAAAGTCTTGTCGGCGTCGTCGGGGCGTGGGGTCTTGCCGGCGTCGCCGCCTCGACAATCATTGTCATTTTTGCAGCCGCGGTGTTCGGCGGGCGCGATTATGCGAAAGGCTGGCTCGCCGCCGGCGTATTTCTTGTCGTGTCGTTTTTCGCCGTGCGGCTCGCTGGCGCGCAATCGACGCCGCTCTTTGCGCTCGCTGCGGCGATCGCCGTCTTCTCTGTCGCTTCGCCGTTTTACGATGGCGTGTTCCGGCATCATGACCGCGCCTCGATCGCAGTCGCCGGCTCCGCCGCCGCCTTGACCCTCTTTTGGACCGCCGCGATCCTTGTGCAGTCGGCCGGACAATTCGCGCTGCAGTTCCGCACTGCCGCGACTTCGGCGGCGGATGTGCGCACGGCCTTCGGCCTCGTTCAGCCGGGCGGCCCGTCGATCGCGCGCTGGATCGAAGAGGGCCGGTTCTCAACGCCCGAGGCGCGCGAACTCTTCGCGCTGGCGCCTGTCGATCAGTCCGCGATCCTGCTCGAGGCGGTGGACCGCGCGCGAGCGCTGACGCGCGAGGGGATCGAAGTCGCATTCCTCACCGGCGCCGACACGGCGTGCGTCATTGCGGACGCGAGGGCCTGCGGCGCCGATGGACCGGCGGCGGCGATGGGCGCCAAGGTCGTGTTTGTGCCCCGGCTCGACTTCGACGCGGCGACTGCCGCGGCGAAAGGCCGATCGGAGGCGCTCCTCTACACCGAATTCAAGATGGTCGAGAGAACGCCGCTCTGGGATGTCTGGGTGCGTCGCGGGGTCAGCCTGCCGACAGGCTTTGTCGTCCCATCCTAGAACAGGCTTCGCGCGCTTTGTTGCG
>JBMOOR010000016.1:0-4067 GCA_049324555.1 Pseudomonadota bacterium
TGGAAGACGCCCGGCGTCTGGAAGAGGCTGGGATCGACCGTCCAGTCGTCGAGGATCTCTTCGAAGCTGCCGTTGAGCGGGCCGGCCGCCTGGGCCGGGACGGACGCGAGCGATGCGGCGGCGAGGAAGAGTTTATTCATTGATCAGACTCCTTGCGTTCAAACTTGAAATCGACAACCGGCATCGGGCCGGGCGGAATGCCCGCCTTCGCCTTTTCGGCGGCGACCATTTCGCGAACCTCGGCGGCGAGCGCTTTCGCATCATAGACGATCCCGTCCTTGATCACCGTCTCGGCGCCGCCGGTGCGAACCGGCTTGTTGGTCTGAGGGTCGAGCCTGATGTGTCCGCTCGCATAGAGGACTTTGAGGTTGGCGAGCGGATTTTCGCCGATGATGACGAGGTCGGCTTTTTTGCCGACCTGAACCGACCCGATGTCGTTCGCCACACCGAGAATCCGGGCGCCGTCAAGCGTCGCCGCGCGAATGACTTCAAGCGGGTGAAAGCCGGCCTCGCGCAGGAGTTCAAGCTCCTGAATGTAGCCGAATCCGTAGGTCGAGTAGATGTAGCCCGCGTCCTCGCCGGCGCCGACTTTCCCGCCATGATTCTTGTAGTCGTTGATAAATGCCATCCAGCGCCGGTAATTATCGCGCCAGGCGACTTCCTCTTCCGTGCCCCAATCGAACCAGTAGGAGCCATGCGCGTTCCTGTCGGGCGCATAAAACTTCCACAGCGAGGGCATGGTGTATTCGTCGTGCCATTCGGCGCGGCGCGCGCGCATCCAATCGCGGCTTGAGAGATAGATCGTAAACGTCGGAATGATCGAAAAGTCGCGTTCAAGAAGCGTGTTGCGGACGAAATTCCAGCGCTCGCTTCCCTGATCCGCCGCCTGCGCCCAGAGTTTTCCCGCCTCGCCGAAGCGATGCTGTTCGTTCGCGTAATTGTAGTCGACGGGATAGTCCTGCAGCGCCTTGTCTTCAAAGAGGGCTTCGGGAAGCCCGTACCAATGCTCCATCGAATTGAGGCCGTGCGCGGACGTGTCGAGCACATCGGCATGCGCGACCGCAAGCTGCGCATGATGCATGGTCGTCTTCAGGTTCTGCTTCTTCGCTTCATCGAGCGCCGCCCAGAGAATTTCCTCCGGCGCGCTGAAGAATTTGACGCCGGCGGCGCCCGCCTTCTTGAACTCGCGGATCTGGCGCCGCGCCGCTTCGGGCGTATCAACCTTCGCCGATCCGAAGCTGCCGAAGAACGGAAAACTGTAGATGCGAGGCGCGTCTATTTCGTTGCGCGCACTCGCCCTTGCAAGCTCGGCGGTGAAATTCGCGCCCCTGTCGTTGCCGACTTCGCGCACCGTCGTGACGCCATGCATCAGCCAGAGCTTGAAAATGTAATCGGGCGCAACGTCCTGTCCCTCGCCGTAACTGTGAATATGGCCGTGCAAGTTGACGAAGCCCGGCAGGACGTATTTGCCCTCGGCGTTGATTTCCGTTCCGCCGTTGAGCGGCGGGCGATCTTTGTCAGGGATGGGCAGGCCTGGCGCGCCGACCATGTCGATCGACGCGATGCGGCTTCCTTCAACGACGATGTCGACGGGACCGAAGGGCGGCGCGCCCGAACCGTCGATCAGCGTCGCGCCGCGAATGACAAGCCGCTCATAAGGGCCGGCGCCGTCGTTGCGCGCAGCAACGCCCTCGGGCAGCGCAAGCGCCTGTCCGGCGAGCAATGCAAGCCCCGCCGCGAGTGCGATTATCCGCATTCTTGTCCCCTGAAGCCGTTCGATTAGCGATCCCTTTCGGACCATGTTAGGCAATTCACGGCTGAGCGAAAGGGCCGAGCGCATGGCGAAATCAGGCGATCCGGGCCCAAGAGTGCGGTGGCGGCAGGAAAAGACGGCGGCCTTCCTCACCGCAGCGGTCGCAAAGGCCGAGAGGGACCCGGCCAATCGGCGGCTCTTCGAGCGCCTCGCCGCCGAGAGCGAAGACCAGGCCGCGATCATCGCGAGCAAATATGAGATCAGCGGCGGCTTCACGCCGGGTTTACGGGCGCGGGCCCTCGCCGCGCTCCTCGGCGTCTTCGGGCCGCGCCAGATGAAGGGCGCCCTCGCTGCAGGCAAAGTGCGCGGCCTCTCCGTCTATTCCGGAAAGCTTCGTCCGGGCTCGCATGCGATGCCGACATCGACCGAGGAGATCGGCGCCCGTCATCGCGGCGCGGGCGGCGGGTCGCTGCGCGCCGCTGTCTTCGGCGTCAACGACGGGCTCGTCTCCAACACCAGCCTTGTCATGGGAATGGCGGGCGCCGCCTTGTCGAATGATGTCGTGTTCGTGACCGGCGTTGCAGGGCTTCTCGCCGGGGCGTTCTCGATGGCGGCTGGCGAATTCATCTCGATGCGGACGCAGCGCGAAATGTTCGAGCATCAGATTGCGCAGGAAAAAGAGGAACTGGAGCTTTACCCGGACGAAGAGGCGGAGGAGCTCGCACTTATCTATGAAGCGCGGGGGCTTGCGATCGACGAAGCGCGGGCCGTCGCAAAGACGCTTGTCGCCGATCCGAAGACCGCGCTCGATGCGCTCGCGCGTGAGGAACTCGGCCTCAACCCGGACGAACTCGGGTCAGCTTTGGGCGCGGCGTTCTGGTCGTTCGTGGCGTTTTCCGCCGGCGCCTTCCTGCCGCTCATTCCGTTTCTGATCGGCGCCGCAGCACCCGTTCCGGTCGCTGCAGGCGTCGCAGCGCTTGGTCTTTTCGCCGTCGGCGCAGCGATGAGTCTCTTTTCTGGGCGCAATGCGTTCTTGGGCGGCGTCAGGATGCTCGGCATCGGCGCGATCGCTGGCGCGGCTACATTCTCCATCGGCAGCCTGTTCGGCGTCGCAGCCGGTTAAGTCACCGAACTAACGCCAACCCGTTCGCCGCGAGTTTCGCTCAGTGCGGCGCATCCCCATTGACTACATCTGTAGATGACGTCTAATGTCTACAGATGTAGTCAGGGAGCCCGCTTTGGCCGAGAAAATCAGCGACGCCGAATTCGAAGTCCTTGACGCGTTATGGGAAAGCGCGCCGGCCGCCGCGAGCGACATTTTCGACCGCCTCAAACGGCGAAAGGACTGGAGCGCGCAGACCGTCAAGACGCTCATCGCCCGCCTCGTCGAAAAGGGCGCCGTCGCGTATGAACCGGATGGACGGCGCTATCTCTACCGTCCGACGCTGTCGAAAGACGCCTATGCGCGGGACGCGGCGAAATCCTTCGTGGCGAGGCTGTTTGACGGCCGCGCCGCGCCGCTCGTCGCCAATCTCGCCGACAGCGGCACGCTCACCAAGGATGACATCGCCGAACTTGAAGCGATCCTGAAGGAGATCAAGCGTGAGCGTCGATAGCGTCATCTCCTGGCTCGCGGAAACGACGATCGCAGTCAGTCTGCTGATCGTCGGCGTTCTGCTCACTCGCAAAATCGTCGCGCGCAAGTTCGGCGCGGGCGCCGCCTATCTCCTCTGGCTTGCGCCGCTCGCGCGCATGCTCGCGCCGGAATTGAAAATCCTGCCGCCCCCGGATAGGGCGCCGGTCGCCGCGGCGACCTGGATTGAGGCTGCGCCGTCGGCTTTTGTCGGCGCAGAACCTGCTGGAGGCGCAATTCTCAATCTCCCGATCGCCGCTGCCTCGATTTGGGCGGCGGGCGCGCTCTTCTTCCTTGCGTGGCAGTTCTACAAGCAACGGCGATTCATCAACGCAGCCACCGTGCGCTCGCAAGCGGCCCCACCCGATCTGATCGCCGAAACCGAAGAAATCGCCGCGCGCTTCGGTCTTCGAAAGGCGCCGCCCATCAGAATAGCGGCCGACGCCACAGGTCCGCTCGTCGCCGGCGCCCTGCGGCCGCTCATCATTCTTCCCGCAGATTTTGCCAGCCGCTATTCGCCGGTCGAACGGCGCCTCGCGCTCGCCCATGAATGCGCGCATATCCGCCGGGGCGATCTTCTCGCAACCTTCGCCGCGCTCTTGTTCCGCGCGGCGCAATGGCCGAACCCGCTCGTCCACTACGCGTTCAGCGCATTTCGCGCCGATCAGGAATCGGCCTGCG
>JBMOOR010000017.1:0-4049 GCA_049324555.1 Pseudomonadota bacterium
CGGGGCCGAGAGGAGCGATGGGCATGGCCGGAGAGAGAACCGAAACCGGGAAACGCGCGGCGAGGGAGAGAAAACCGCGCGGCGATCTTTACACGGAAGTCACGGCGAAAATCGTGGCCGAGCTTGAGGCGGGCCGCTTCCCATGGACGCAGCCTAGGGCGGCGAGAGGCGAAGCCGCTGCGATTGCGGCGGGACTGCCGAAGAACGCGGCGACCGGCGCGACCTATTCCGGCATCAATATCCTGCTGCTTTGGGGCGCCGCCATCGAGAACGGATTTGCGGCCCAAGTCTGGCTCACTTTCAAACAGGCGAAGGCGCTCGGCGGGTCGGTGATGAAAGGCGAGCGCGGCTCGATGGTCGTCTACGCCGACAAGTTCATTCCCAAAGGCGAGATTGAGCGCGTGGCGCTGGAAGGCGGTGACGCCAACTCCGTTCCATTCCTGAAACGCTATACGGTGTTCAACGCAGCGCAATGCGAAGGCCTGCCGGAAGGGTGTGCGAGCGCCGCGAAGCCCTTGCCCGAATGCGAGACGATTCCGCGCGCGGAAACGCTCATTGCGGCGACAGGCGCCGATTTTCGCATCGGCGGCGACAAGGCTTTTTACGTGCCGTCTCAGGATTTCATCCGCGTCCCGCCGCAGCCCGCGTTCTTCGAGCAGATCAACTATTACCGCACCTGCTTTCACGAACTCGGCCACTGGACCGGCCACGATTCACGGCTCGCCCGCGCGTTCAAGGGCCGTTACGGCTCGCACGCCTACGCCCGCGAGGAACTGGTCGCGGAATTGGCGAGCGCCTTTGTCTGCGCCTCGCTCGCCATCGCGCCGACCGTTCGCCATGCGGACTATCTCGGAAGCTGGCTGGAAGTCCTGAAAGAAGACAACCGCGCGATTTTCAACGCGTCATCGCTCGCCTCGAAAGCGGCGGATTTCATCCTCGCTTTCGAGCAGAGCCCGGCGCCGAGAAGCGCCCAATCCCCATCACAAGCAGCCTGAAAGGAGCAACATCATGGACCTTGTGCATATCCCGCTGGAGCAGTTGAAAGTCTCGGCCCTCAATATGAGAGCGGGCCGCAAAAAACCGCCGCTCGATGACATCTTGCCGTCGATCCGCACGCGCGGCGTTCTCGTGCCGCTGCTCGTCCGACCCAAGGACAGGGATGAGTCTTTTGAGATTATCGCCGGACGGCGGCGCTATTTCGCGTCGAAAAGGATCGCGGATGAGACCGGCGAGGCGAAGCCCTTGCCCTGCCGCATTCTCGCGGCGGGCGATGACGCCGCCGCTATCGAAGCCTCGATCCTCGAAAACGTCGCGCGCCTTGAGCCCGGCGAGATGCAGCAGTTCGAGGCGTTCAAGGCGCTTTCGGGCAAAGGCCGCAGCGTCGAGGAGATCGCCAGCGTGTTCGGCGTCACCGAATTGACAGTGAAGCGTCGGCTGGCGCTCGGAAGTCTCATTCCGGCGATCCGAAAGGCGTATTCAGAAGACGAAATCGACGGCGCCAGCGTCATGGCGCTGACGCTCGCAAGCGAGGCGAAACAGCGCGAGTGGCTCGCCATGTTTCGCTCGGACGACATGCGCGCGCCTCGTGGGTCTCAGCTTAAACGATGGCTTTTGGGCGGGGGCGATATTGAAACCAGCGTCGCGCTTTTCTCTCTCGAAGACTATGACGGCGACATTTACGAAGATCTGTTCGGGGAAAAATCCGTCTTCGCCGACGCCGAAAAATTCTGGCGCTGGCAGGAAGACGCCGTCGAAAAACAGCGCGAAAATCTTGTCGCCGCCGGATGGGTCAAGGTCACTATCCTGCCGCGAGGCGAGTTCTTTTTCGCGTGGGACTACGATCAGGCGACGAAGAAACAAGGCGGCGAAGTCTTTATCGAGACCCGCCATTCCGGCGAGGTCAAAGTGCATAAGGGTTATGCGCCGCGCCGGAAGAAGGCGGCGAAGAAAGACAAAGGCGAAGCCCAAACCGCCCGCCCGGAAATGACCGCGCCCATGCAGAACTATGTGGACCTACACCGCTGCGCCGCGATCCGCGCCGCCCTGCTGAAACACCAAGGCGTGGCCCTGCGAATGCTTGCCGCGCATTTGATCGCGGGCGCGCCGAACATCCGCGCCGAGCCGGACAAGCAGCAAACGCGCAAGGAAGCGACGGCGGAAAGCGTCGCGGCATCGAAAAGCGAAGCGGCTTTCGCCACGGAAAGGAGGGAGATTGCCGCGCTCTTGGACATGGACGAGGCGGTGCGCCTCGCCGGAGGCAACGGCGACCAGCACCGTCTCGCGCAGGTCTTCGCGCGGCTAATGGCGCTGAGCGATGAGGATGTGACCCGCATTCTTGTCTTCGTCACCGGCGAAATTCTCGCTCCCGGCCATGCGGCTATCGACTGCATCCAGAAGGTCATCCGGTTCGGCATCGCCGACTGGATGACGCCGGACGAGGCGTTTTTCGATCTCCTGCGCGACCGGAAAATCGCGGGCGCCATGCTGCGCGACATCGCCGGTTCGGAGGTCGCTGCGGCGAACGCCGATCAGCCTTTGAGCGTCCAGAAGGCGATCATCCGCGATTATCTCATAGGTGCGAACGGGCGGGCGGCGGTTCCGAACTGGCGCCCGGCTTGGCTGGTCTCGGGCGGGCTTTGCTACACGGACGCCGGTCATCCCGGCGCCTCGCGCGCCGAATGGCTCGCGCCGCTTTTCGCGGCGTGACAACGATTTCAGGCGGGGCGCACCGTCCCGCCTCATTCTTTAAGACGATGATTTTGTTGATCGGAACACTGCCGATGGCGCACCATTTGCCGCCGAATCCACGCGATTTCTTTTCCCGGTTCCGACGCGTTCGGCGCCATGCGTCTCCCGTTTTTTCGCGGCGGAGACAGACATTCCCGGCCTTGATGATCGCGAAACTGAACGCCGCCCGTTCCGCCCGAAACCGGCGTTGACGGATTTTTTCCTCTGGCTTCGCCATTCATCGCGAAACAAAATATCCGCCACCGCCGGTCCTCCGCTTCGCTGCGGCCCTTACGGGTTCACGCGGCCCGGCGCGCCGTTCCCGTCGTTTCGCATCGGCCGGGGAATGGGTCTCCGGCCAAGCGACAAGGAGACTTGAAGATGGCTCAATCACTTGGAACCGTAACGAAGCGCGAGAACGGCGGCTACGAAGGCACGCTGGCGATGATGACGCTCTCGACGAAGATCACCATCGTGCCGAACGAGGCGAAGGAGAACGAACGCCAGCCCGACTATCGCATTTACGCCGCACGCGGCGGCGAGATCGGCGGCGGCTGGAAGCGCGTCGGAAAGAACTCCGGCAAGCCTTATGTGTCGCTCACCTTCGCCCATCCCGCCTTCGGCCCGGGCCGCATCTTCGCGAATCTCGCCCGCGCCGCCGGCGTCGATGACGAGGCGACGCTCGCCATTCTCTGGAATCCGCAAAACTGACGCGGCGTTCCGCGAAAGCGACGCCCCGCGCGAGAGATCGCGCGGGGCTTTTTCGTGCAAAAATCCCGCTTTAATTACCGTCCTGGGGTGTGGAAAACTGCGCCGTGTGCGTCATTCCAGTTGAGTAACAACTTTTGCGCGGGAGCGATGACTTGACTCTGTAGTGTTGCGTATTGGGGAGATGAAGGCGGTGGGGGATTGTCGCGTAACCGCGCCCGAAATCGAGAGTCCGTTTTTGACCGTTGACGAGGCCGCCGCCTATTTGCGGCTGACGCCTCGCGCACTTGAGAATTTCAGGCAGGTCGGCGGCGGTCCCATTTACCGCAAGCATGGCGGGCGCGTCGTTTACCATAAAGACGAACTCGATGCCTGGTCGGAGCAACTGCGTTACGTCCATAGCGGCGCCGCCTGTCGAAACGGCGGCCTCAATGAGGCGCGCGCGTGAAAAGAATCTCAATCAGACCGCTCGCCGTTTCCTTTGTGGCAGCGTCGCTGATGACCGTCGCCGCCGTCGCGGACTTCGCGCCGAAACTCGTCTGGAACGGATCGGAAAGCGCCCCGCCCGGCTTTTACCTCATCCACGAAAAGCCCGCCGAAATCGGCGATTTCGT
>JBMOOR010000018.1:0-2343 GCA_049324555.1 Pseudomonadota bacterium
TCGAGCAAGGCGATTTCAGCATTGGTGAAAGCGACTTGCGGCGGCGCATCGGGCGCGGTGCGGGCGATCATGGTGAGCCAAAGGATGCGCCAGCTCAGGATGCAGAAGAGCGCCATCAAATTGGCGAGCCGATCGGCGGTTCGGAGCTTTGAGTCTTCGGCTTTGCAGCCGGACTTGAGGATCTTATGGAAGACCTCGATCTTCCAGCGCATGGCGTACCAGTTGATCTTCTCGATCGCATCGGTCCGATCGCGGACTGGAAAATCCGTGATTAGCCGCCATTCGATCGGTTTCCTGCCTCTCGGCGCTCCGCGCTCAACCGCGTGAATGACGCTGAGGTCGAGTGAAGGATAGCGCTTTTGCTTGCCGATCGGCGGTAGGACGGTGATGCGCTTGAACCTGATTTCAAGAGCGATCCTTGTCGTTTCGCCCTTCTCGTCGCGGAGTTCGACATGATGAAGGCCTTTGACGCGCGCCTCCTCCATTTCGGCGGCGATCGTGTGGCCGCCGTCGCCGGCAAGTCGATCGACGCAGGCGCGCACCACGAAATGCGCGCCGAGTTCCCTCGTCAGGCAATAGAGTTCGTAGATGTCGCTCTCGCGATCGCCGACATGCACGCAGCGCTCCGGGTCGCCAAGGCGTTCGATTGAGGCCCTCAGATTGTCGAGCCAGCGCACGCTTTCCTTTTTCTCTATGGGAACGCGCGTCGGATTTATCTTCCTCTTGAGCGCCGCCGTTCCCCTGAACTTCTTCCGTGTCCAGAACTTGACGGCTGACAGCCCGAGCGGCAGGCCTTCCGTCGTGACCGCAAGGCTCGAATGCATCAGCATGCCGCATAGCGTGTGCTCGCGCGGACGGCCGCGCTTGTCTTTTCCGCAATTGACGCTTTTGGTGACGCCGATCTTTCCGGGATCGACGCGCTGATAGGAAAACTCCGTCGTGTCCTGAAGGAGAAGTATCGGCCCCTCGCTCTGCGTGAAGCGTGCGGTGGTCGCCGCAAAATGCCCGCTGAGGATGTCGCCCTCGTCAACACGCCCCTTGGCGAAGAACCGATAGGCTGCCTTGGTGTTCGCCCAATCCTGGCAGGCGTAGGGAATGCTGTCTCCCAGGCCGTCGGCCATCTGCTTCAGCAACTCGCCGAACCGCCGACCCAGCCGCGCGTCCCGGAACGCCGCCTCATCGACTTCTCCTGCAGTCCAGTGATCAACGGCGCCGCCGTCGGCTCCAGAACGTCGCGCATTCGGTCCAATCGTCCGCATGAAGCACCTCGTCGTCGCGATTCGGGTGCTCAGCAATGAATCACAAGCGAATCATCCAACTCAAGTTTTTTCTTGCACCTCACTCGGAACAGATTCATCGAAATGTGGGTAATTGAAAGCCGGGGGACCGCGCCTTGAAGGGCTTGAGGGGATGGCGTTAGGTCGCAGGACTTGCGCGGCGGATGATCCGGCTGCGTCCTGGGACCGGTCCTATGTCTAGTTATATCTCTGCGACTTACGAGCTGTCGACACGTCGCCGGTATACACGCGAAGAGAAGGAGGCGATGGTCGCCGAAGCTGCTCGCGAAGGATCGGTGTCGGCGGTCGCGCGAAGACATCGGATTGCGCCGGCGCAGTTGTTCCGTTGGAAGAAAGAGTTCGCGCCGGCAGCGGCGCCCGAAGCGGCGCCGGCGGCCCCGCTGGCGTCGTCGGCGACGTTTGTGCCGGCCGTGCTTGCGCCGGCTGTGCGGAAGAGAAAGGCGTCGTCGCCGCGCCGCGCGCGGCAATCCGAAGAGACGCTCGGCGGCGCCGAGATCGCCGAGATCGCCTTTCCGAACGGCTGCGTGCTGCGTGTTCCGGACGGTATCGAGGAAGCGGCGCTTGCGCGTCTCGTTCGAGCGCTGAAGGCGTGAGGGGGGCGCATCTCGCGCCGCTTGGCGGAACCCGCGTGTGGCTCGCCGGCGGCGCGACCGACATGAGGAAGGGCTTCGACGGGCTGGCGCGGCTCGTCGAGGAGAAACTGAAGCGGGATCCCTTCGGCGGCCAGCTTTTCGTCTTTCGCGGGCGGCGCGGCGATCTTGTGAAAGCCTTGTGGTGGGACGGCCAGGGCCTGTGCCTGTTCGCCAAGCGCCTGGAGCGCGGGCGGTTCGTATGGCCGAGCGCTGCGGACGGGGCGTGCGTTCTTTCGCCGGCGCAATTGTCGATGCTGCTCGAAGGCATCGACTGGCGTCTGCCTGAGCGCACGACGACGAGCGAAATCGCCGCGCCGCGGGTCGCGGGGTGATTCCCATCGCCGGCGAAGCGGTTCATCATCGCCGGCATGCTCGATGTTCATCAGCTTCCGGACGATGTGGCGGCGTTGAGG
>JBMOOR010000018.1:2353-3969 GCA_049324555.1 Pseudomonadota bacterium
GGATCGTCGCCGAGCAAGCGTCGGCGATTAAAGCGCGCGATGCGCTGCTGAACGAGCGTGACGCGCGCATCGCGGCGCTGGAAGCGCAGCTCGCGGTTCTGAAGCGCCGCCAGTTCGGGACGTCTTCGGAGAAGCTCGACCGCGCCATCGCGCAGCTGGAGCTGGCGCTTGAAGAGTTGTGCGAGGATGACGGCCTTGCCCATGCGCGTCTCGCCCCTCATTCGACGACGACGATTGAGCGGGCTAATCCGAAGCGCGCGCCGTTGCCTGAGCATCTTCCAACGGAAGACATCGTGCACGCCGCGCCAGCGGCCTGTCCCTCTTGCGGCGGGACCTTGCGGCCGCTTGGCGAAGACATTCGCGAGGAGCTCGAATACGTCCCGGGGCGGTTCCGCCGCGTGCGCCATGTGCGCCCGAAGCTGTCCTGCCGGTCCTGCGAGACCATCGTTCAGGCGCCGCCGGCCTCGATGCCGATCCCGAAGGGCAAGGCGGGGCCAGGGCTCCTCGCTCATGTGCTCGTCTCCAAATATTGCGATCATCTGCCCCTCTATCGGCAATCGGAAATTTACGCGCGCGAGGGCGTTCCGATCGAGCGCTCGACCATGGCCGATTGGGTCGGACGCTGCGCTGCTCTCCTCGAACCGCTGATCGAAGCGCTGGGGGCTCATGTCCTCGCCGGTCCTGTCATTCACGGCGACGATACGCCGGTTCCGGTGCTCGCGCCTGGCGCCGGCAAGACGAAGACCGGCAGGCTCTGGGCCTATGTGCGCGACGAGCGCGGCCATGGCGGCGAAGCTGAGCCGGCGGCGTTCTACCGATACTCTCCCGACCGCAGGGGCGTGCACCCGCAAGACCATCTCAAATCCTTCAAGGGCGTTCTGCAGGCGGACGGCTATGCCGGCTTCAACGAGCTCTATGCGAAAGGCGCCGTCGTCGAGGCCGCCTGCTGGGCGCATGCGCGAAGAAAGTTCTTCGACGTTCACGCCGCGTCGAAATCGCCGATCGCCGCAGAGGCCTTGCAGCGCATCGGCGACCTTTATCACATCGAAGAGGCGATCCGCGGCCGGCCGCCTGACGAAAGGCGGCTTGTGCGCCTCACGCAGTCGAAGCCCATCCTCGACGCTTTGGGGCCCTGGCTCGAAGCCAGGCGCGACGAGCTCTCGCGTAAATCCGAGCTCGCCAAGGCGATCGGCTATGCGCTCGCGCGCTGGACCCAGCTCACGCGATTCACGGGCGACGGACGCATCGAAATCGACAACAACGCCGCCGAACGCGCGCTGCGCGGCGTCGCGCTCGGCCGAAAGAACTACCTCTTCGCCGGCTCCGACTCCGGCGGCGAGCGCGCCGCGGCGATCTACTCGCTCGTCGAAACTGCAAAGCTCAACAATATCGATCCCGAAAAATATCTCCGCAGCGTCCTCGCCCGCATCGCCGACCATCCCATCAACCGGATCGGCGAACTCCTTCCCTGGCGTATCTACGCCGCGTAGTTCCCCGGACGTGTGTGGACGCCCCCGTAGATGCAAGAAGAATCTTTGGAGGCGGAAAAGCGGTCGAGGTCTGACGTGTGTCCGGCCTTTGGATGCGGCCTTTCACACGCCGCTGGCCCATATGGG
>JBMOOR010000019.1:0-35869 GCA_049324555.1 Pseudomonadota bacterium
TCGGCGAGCTTCGACGCCAGCGCCTCGTTCGGCCGGTCGTTCAGAAGAACAAGATGCAGGTCGTGATCCCGCCGTGCGCGCTGCGCGCTCGCAAGCGAGCACAACGCATGCGGCAGATCCGCCGCCTGAACCATAGTGATGATTGCGACCGTGCTCATCCCGACGCGTGAACTCGAACTCCAAAGCGCATGATCGCGGCCCTCCGCCGGCGCCTAACCGATGCGCTCAAACGGGTCAAGGCGCAGTCCAGCCGCCGCGCTTCAGGGCCGCGCAAGTCGCGTGGCGACGCGGAACGCCGCCGTTCGAAAACCCTTAGCGATAAGCTGGAGCGAGGGCTCTTCGGCCGGCGTTTCATCGACAAATCTCTTGATGTCGGGCCATTCCTTGACGCCGTAGTCGTCGAACAGAATGATCCCGCCGGAGCGAACGAGCGGCCCGTACTTCTGATAATCCCATTTGACGCCTTCATAACTATGATCGCCGTCGATGAGGAGCAAGTCGAACTCACGCGAGGCAAGCACCGCAAGCGCGTCGTCATCGGTGCTGAATTTCTGGACGATTTCGTAGGCCTGCCTTGGGACGCCTGCGGCCGCAAGATTGCGTTCGACCGTGGCGCGTGTCACCGGCGCCCCAGTAATCACGTCGTCGGCGTCCTTGCCGTAATACCCATCGAGGGGATCAAGGAGTGTCAGATGGACAGACCCATATCGGTCGACGCAGGCGTTATAGAAACATGCCGAGGCGACGCCGAACAGCGCGCCGATCTCGAGGATCCTGAGCGTGGGGCCGCCGATCGCCTGAGCGGCCAGAAGCCGTGCGATCATGGTCGAACTCGCCGTCGCCAGACGCCCGGCGCTGATGCTTTCGATCGTTCGAACGCGTGCGGCGAGATAGCCGAGACTGGTGTCCGTATGGCTAAGGCCGAGCGGCTTGGCCCATTCCGATCGAAGAGCTCCGATGTCGGCCTTCGATAGGCTGCGCGGATGAACATGATAGCCGTCGACACGCACCGCCAAGTCGGAAACCCGCTGGGCGACCTCATCCAAGGCGGCTGGCCTCACTTTCGTGGAGAGCCTATTATCGACCTTCTTGAATTGGGCCAGCATTTCAGCAGCGTGAACTTCAAGCGCGTGGCCTTGCCGTTTTGACATCGTCTGAAGTTGCTGAAGCCTTTCACTGTGTTCTGTCAGTCTTTCGGTGACGGTTCCGATGGTTTTGCCGGCGCGCTTTGCGTCGTCGATCGGACCAAGATTTTTTTCAACGCGCGCCAGCTTGGCTGAAAGAGAATTCGATCTCTCCTCAAGCACAAATTGCTGGTCACGGGACTTTCGCTGCAATTCTTCGATTTTTTCGCGAATTGACGCGTCAACCCGGCGCATCTCCTCCATCTTTTCCAGAACCGAATTGTTGGCGCGCCGCAGCGCGTCGATCGCGGACGAAACCTCGTCGAAGGCGACGCGAAGTTTCAGCGCCGCTGCTGCGGCCACGACGGCAGAACACGCAAACAACAGAGATCCGGCGGCGATTGCGACGCCCCAACCAACGCCAGCGGCTTGCGCCCCGGCCCAGCCGCCCGCCGCCGCTATCGCAACGCCGACCGCGATAACGAGCGCGCGCCGGCGCCAGATCCAGCGCAGCAGGACAAATCCTTGTTCTTTCAATGATTTGGGTCGCATTATGGAGTGTGAACTTGGCTAAGCGGGCGGGTTTATCGCACTCGGCGCCCCGTCACAAGCGCCGCCCCATAAAGCCGCGGAACGCCATATTCCCAATAAAGTTGATAGCCACCGCCTTAAGCGGAACCCGGAAGCTTGATTTGACTTGGTGGAGAGGTAAAACTTCGTTCGATTGAACTGGCGCATGGCAGCTGACGCCCTGATATTAGTTGCGTGCCGATTTGAGACGGGGACTACGAATCCCGAACATCGCGGCTTGGGATGGTTCTTGCATCCTAGGGCCGAAATGGCGACTCGCGACGGTCGCAATGGCGCTTTACGACCCGCGCCGCAGTAGGAGTGGTGATCATGACTATCGAACTTAGCTCGCTCAATGGAACAACCGGGTTTGAAGTCCTCGGCGAAATGGCTGGAGAGCGGGCGGGATGGTCGGTCGCCGGCGGCGGCGACTTCAATGGCGACGGCATTGAAGATTTTCTGATAGGCGCTCCGCCCGCTGACACCACGACAACGAACTCAGGCGCCGCCTACCTCGTTTTCGGCACGACTGCGGGGTTCATCTCGACTTTTGATCTTTCGTCTCTCGACGGCTCAAACGGTTTCAGACTGAATGGAGGCGCGGGCGGCAGTTTCAGCGGGACGAGCGTTTCGTTTGCGGGCGACGTCAACGGCGACGGCTATGACGACGTCGTGATCGGTGGGCCCGGGGCGGACAGCAACGGCACGGACGCCGGCGCCGCCTATATCATGTTCGGCGGCACGTCCAATTTCGGACCAACATTTGGCCTTTCCTCACTTAACGGAACAACAGGTTTCGCCGTAACGGGCGCGGGCGCCTTTGATGAGCTCGGCGCTTCCGTTTCCGGCGCTGGAGACATCAACGGCGACGGCCTCGACGATTTCATCATCGGCGCTCATTACGCCAACGGCCCGGGCGGAACGGACAGCGGCCAAAGCTATGTCATTTTTGGGTCGACCGCGGGCTTCGGCACGACATTTCAGGCGTCCAGTCTCAACGGGTCGAACGGGTTCGCGATCAACGGCGCTGCGCTTAACGACAATAGCGGCCAATCGGTCTCGGCGGCGGGCGACATCAACGGCGACGGCATCGACGATCTCCTCGTCGGTGCGCTGAGCGCCGGCGGGACCGGCGGCGCCTACATTGTATTCGGCAAGACAACCGCCTTTGGCGCCAGCATCGACGTGACATCGCTCGACGGGACGAACGGCTTCCAGATCGTTGGCGAAGCGGCCGGCGATCAGGCAGGTTACTCCGCGACGTCGATCGGCGACATCAACGGGGATGGCGTTGACGACATCGCCATCGGCGCAATCGGAGCCGATCCGAATGGTCTTGGCAGCGCAGGCAAGACCTATGTCGTCTTTGGAAAGACTTCGGGCTTCGGCGCAACGCTCAATCTTTCGAGCCTTATCGGGACGAACGGGTTTGTCGTCACTGGCGGAGCGATCCAGGACGAACTCGGCATCTCGGTCGGATCCGCCGGGGATGTAAACGGCGACGGCTATAACGATCTCATCATCGGCGCGTTTTTCGCCAATCCGAACGGCCTTGCAAACGCCGGTCAGAGCTACGTGGTCTTCGGCTCAAAATACGGCTTTGCATCGCTCGTCGACGTCGCCAACCTCTCCGCCTGGCAGGGGTTTGCGCTGAATGGCGTCAAAGTCGATGACGAAAGCGGAACGTCGGTTTCCTCTTCCGACATCAACAACGACGGCTATGATGACCTTCTGATCGGCGCAACTCATACTGATCCGTCGGGATTGGCCGGCGCCGGCTCCGTTTATGTCGTATACGGAGGTGCGGCAGTAGGCTCAGGCGCGGCGACCAGCGGCGATGATTATATTGTCGGCGGTATGGCTGCCGACAGTCTCTCGGGTCTCGATGGAACCGATTTCATCCGGGGTCTGGATGCATCCGATACGCTCAATGGTGGAGCCGGAGACGATACGATCGAAGGCGGAGAAGGAAGCGACAACATTATCGCAGGCGCCGGTCTTGATCGCATTGACGCTGGCAACGGGAATGACACTATCGACGGCGGCGATGACGCCGATTTTGTCCTGGCGCTCGCCGGCCGCGACTCCGTACTCGGTGGCGCTGGCAATGATTCAATAGACGGCGGCGCCGGCGACGACACGATCGAAGGCGGCGGCAATCAGGACAAGATCTTCGGCGGAACCGGGAACGACATTCTCACCGGCTCGAACGACAAGGACACGCTTTCGGGCGGCGCAGGACTCGACACAATCGACGGCGGCAAGGGATACGACTATCTCCTTGGCGGCGACGACTCCGATTCGCTTACGGGCGGCGATCTCGACGACACGCTGCTCGGGGGTCTCGGCAACGACACGACAAGGGGTGGGACCGGTAACGATCGGATTCTCGGCGAGGCTGGCCGCGACCAGATTTTCGGCGAAGACGGCGATGACGTGATCGACGCCGGCGCCGGAGCGGATACGATCGACGGCGGCCTTGGGCGCGACAGCGTTTTTGGCGGAACAGGCGCCGACACAGTTGTCGGCGGCGGCGGCAACGATACGCTGCAAGGCGGCGCCGACAATGACACAATCGACGGCGGAGCAGGCTTTGACGTCATTCTCGGCGGCGACGGCGACGATTCCGTGGACGGCGGCGCATCGAACGACATTCTGCTCGGGAACGCTGGAAACGACACTTTCGTCTTCCAGCTCGGCGGCGGGACCGATACGCTCCGCGACTTCGTCGCCGGCGCCGCCACTGAGGACGTAATCCGGCTCACTGGATTTGGCGCCGCTTTTGACACATTCGCAGAGGTCATCGCAGCCGCAACGGATAACGGGACGGACACCACCATCGACTTCGGAAACGGCGACAT
The DNA here is from genome assembly GCA_049324555.1 of Pseudomonadota bacterium. Taxonomy (GTDB): domain Bacteria; phylum Pseudomonadota; class Alphaproteobacteria; order Caulobacterales; family Parvularculaceae; genus Amphiplicatus. Next base: position 4,556 of record JBMOOR010000019.1, read on the forward strand.
CGTCATCATCCAGAACGTCACTGTCGCACAGCTTGATGCAAGCGATTTCCTGTTCGGTTAGGCGCCGGTGCGGAACGCATCGGGCTTGCCCCGGCGGTCGCCTTTCGCATAGACGGGTCGGCGACGGCGCGCTCGGCGCCGGCCTTTTGCGTTAGACATAATGTCGACTTCAATCGCGATCGCCGTGCCGATCGGCGCCTTTCATCCGCTGCTGCGCGACTGCCTCGCGAGCCTTGCGGCGCAGGCGTCAAAGCCGGTTGTTTCGGTTCTCGACGCTTCGAACGATCCGCGCACAGCAGCCGTAATCGATGAATTTTCGAGCATGATCGCCTACCGGCGCGCCGGAAAGGACGGCGGGCAGACGGCTGCGATTCTTGAGGGGTGGGCGCATGCGCCGGGCGATATTCTCGGATGGCTGAACGCCGATGATGCGCTTTATCCGCAATCGCTGAGCCTGGTCACCGTTTCCTTTCGCGATCATCCTGATACGGATGTCCTCTACGGTCACAGCGTCATCATCAACGATAACTTCGAGACTGTCGGATATCACTGGGCGGTCGAGCCGCCGAGCGAGGCTATCCTCTCCGGCTGCATCATTTCGCAGCCCTCATGCTTCTTCCGGCGAAAGGCGTACGAAGCTGCGGGCGGACTTGATGCCTCCCTTCACTACACGATGGACTGGGACCTTTGGACACGCCTTTGGACTTCGGGAGCGAAATTCCGGTTCGAGGATGCGGTTCTTTCGCGCGTTTTGTGGAGCCGCGAGGCGAAGACCGGCGGGTTCGGGCCCGCACGGCGCCGCGAACTCAACCGGATCATAGATGCGCACAATCCGCCGCTGCGGCGGCTGAAAAGCCGGTTTGGTTTCGGGCTTCACCATCTTCTTGAGTATGTCGCGCCGCGAAGCCTTGCGGACACGGTGAGGGGTGCGCGCGGCGACGGCGCGAGAACCATTCGCGGCGTCGGAAGAAACGGCGCACTGACGGGCGAAGCGGAATTGCCGATCGCGTATTACGGCCCCGCCCCGGCTCAATCAGTGACGGTCCACATGGAAGTCGCGCAAGGCTCCTGGACTGTCATGGCGGGCGATAGTGAAGCGGTCGCAACTGCGAGCGGCGAAACGGTCCTGCCCGTGAAAACCTCACCTGGACAAACAACGACGGTTCGATTGCGCGGGTCTTCGGGCGCGGCCGCCCGGCTGAAATCGGTCCGCCTCGCATAGGGCGTTTGCCGGTCAAGCGGCCTCCGGTTGATCGCAGAAAACGCGCTGTCACCAATCCTTGAGCAGACCCCGCACATCGGCGCGCGCGAAACTTGCTCTTGCCGAGCAGCGCGGCGTTGAATTAGCCGCCATCTTGTTTAGGAAGGTCTTGCGGCGCGCAGCGCCCCATTTCATAAGGCGAGGATCAATATGCCGAAAGTCGCCTTGATCACCGGCGTCACGGGTCAGGACGGGAGCTATCTCGCACGGCTTCTGCTCGACAAGGGATATACCGTGCATGGCGTCAAGCGCCGTTCCTCATCCTTCAACACCGGGCGCATCGACGACATCTATACGGATTTTCACGATCCCGCCGCACGGCTCTTCCTTCACTACGGCGATCTGACGGATTCAACGAATGTCATTCGTCTCGTCCAGGAAACGCAGCCGGACGAAATCTACAATCTCGGCGCCCAGTCCCATGTGCAGGTGAGTTTTGAAACGCCGGAATACACCGCGAATTCAGACGCGATGGGCGCTTTGAGGCTGCTTGAAGCGATCCGCATTCTCGGCCTCGAAAAGAAATCGCGTTTCTATCAGGCGTCGACCTCGGAACTCTACGGGAAAGCGAAAGAGGTCCCCCAGAACGAAGAAACCCCCTTCTACCCGCGCAGCCCCTACGGCGCAGCGAAACTTTATGCATATTGGATCACAGTCAATTATCGCGAGGCTTACGGCATCCACGGGTCGAATGGCATCCTCTTCAACCATGAAAGCCCGATGCGGGGAGAAACGTTTGTCACGCGGAAGATCACGCGCGCCGTCGCCCGCATTGTGCGCGGTCGTCAGCGCGAAATGTTCCTTGGAAATCTTGAGGCCAAGCGCGACTGGGGACATGCGCGCGATTTCGTCGAAGGAATGTGGATGATGCTGCAGCAGGGGCAGCCGGGCGATTACGTGCTCGGCACCGGCGAATGTCATTCCGTCCGCGAATTTGTTGAGCGTGCGTTCGCGATCGTCGGCGTCGCTGTCGACTGGCGCGGGCGCGGCCCTCATGAAATCGGCGTCAACCGCACCGACGGAACTGCCCTTGTTCGCATCGATCCGCGCTATTTCCGCCCGACCGAAGTCGATATCCTCATGGCCGACGCGACGAAGGCGCGATCCGTTCTCGGCTGGACACCCAAAACGACGTTCAGCGAACTTGTTGAGGAAATGGTGCGCGCCGATCTCGCCGAGGTCGACGCCGGCGCGGGAAGACGAGAATGACGCCCGCGCCGCAGCTTTACGAGCTTGCCGGCAAGCGGGTCTTTATCGCCGGGCATCGCGGCATGGTCGGTTCCGCGCTTTCGCGGCGGCTTTCGACCGAGAACTGCGCCGCTATTCTGACCATCGGTCGCGATGCGCTTGATCTGCGCGAGCAGGCGGACGTGCGTCGCTGGATGAGCGATCATCTCCCCGAAGCTGTTTTCATCCCGGCCGCAAAAGTCGGCGGCATTCACGCCAATGCGGCTTATCCTGCTGATTTCCTTTACGATAATCTGATGATTGCGGCGAACTTGCTCCACGCCGCGCAGGAGACAGGCGTTCAAAAGCTCTTGTTCCTTGGATCGTCTTGCGTTTATCCGCGGCTCGCGCCGCAGCCGATTGCGGAGGAGGCGCTGCTGACTGGCCCGCTCGAGCCGACCAACGAATGGTACGCCGTCGCCAAGATCGCCGGAATCAAGCTCTGCGAAGCTTTTCGCCGTCAGCATGGCTGCGATTTCATTTCGGCGATGCCGACCAATCTTTATGGACCCGGCGACAATTTTCATCCCGAGAACAGCCATGTCATTCCCGGTATGATCCAGCGCGCGCATCGCGCCAGGATCGAGGGGCGGCGCGATTTCGAAATCTGGGGAACCGGTTCGCCCTACCGGGAATTCATGCATGTCGACGACTGCGCTGATGCGCTCGTCTTCATAATGAAGCATTACTCCGATGATCGGCTCATCAATGTCGGAACCGGCACCGATGTTACGATCGAAGACCTAGCGCGCATGATCATGGATATTGTCGGGCTCGACGGAGAATTGAAAAAAGACCTCGGCAAGCCTGACGGGACGCCGAGAAAACTGCTTTCTGTCGACAAGCTGCGCGCGCTCGGCTGGTCGCCGAAAACGCCGCTGCGCGAAGGCCTGATGGCGACATACGAATGGTATGTCGCGAACGCGGCCTGATCTTCGTCAAATCGGACGAATGTCTGCGGCGCGCGCCAGCAGTTTCAGCAGCGACCAGGTCAGTTGCGAGGAGAGAGCGCCAGCGCCGATCATGCGCCCGTCTTGAATTCGATTGCGGTCTTCGCGCAGCAAACCGGCGCGAAAATAGCCGTCGCGCAACGCTTTGAGATAGGGAGCGGCATATCCGCCCGCGATGGCGCGCACGAGCAGCGCAACATCCAGCGCTAACCGGAACGGCAGTCCCGCCCAATAAAGGACTGCGGGCAGATTCTTGTAGGCCGCCCAGATGCGATTGCGGTGGCCGTAATAGACGGTGAAATCGCTATGCCGCCCAGTGACGCCTGATCCTTCGTGCGCAACGCGCGCCTTTCGCACCTGCACGGCGCGCCCGCCGACGAGACGAAGGCGAAAGCCAAGGTCGACATCCTCGCCATAGCAGAAAAACCGCTCATCGAATCCTCCGAGCGCATCAAAGGCCCGCTTGCGATACATCGCCGCCGCGGCGCAAACGGAGAAGCACTCGCCCTCGGACGGAAGTTCTTCGATCGGCCAGCCGAAATGCCCGCGATAGGCGACGCCGAGAATATGAAAGACGTCGCCGGCGCCGTCGATCTTTGACGGATCGGCGGCGTTCACCTGCGTCGAGCCGAAAGCGTCCGCCCACGGATAGCGCTCCGACGCCGCGACGAGCTCGGCGAGCCATTCGGCTTCTGCGTAGGCGTCCGGATTGAGAAAGACGAGCGCCTCTCCTGCGGCGGACTTCGCTGCGAGATTGTTGGCGGCGGCGAAGCCGAGATTCTTCTCCGACATGATATATGTCGCCGACGGCGAAATCGCTTTCGCCTGCGCGATTGAATCGTCCGCCGACGCGTTGTCGACGACGATCGTCTCGAAGTCTGCAAACGTCTGCCGCGCGAGATGGCCGAGGCAACGCGCCAGCCGGCCCGCTGAATTGTAATTGACGACGATGACGGACAGGCGCGGCACTCAATGGCTCCTCACGGCATGACGGCAGGCTGACAGCAGTCGCCGGGCGGACGCAAGGACCCCGCCGCGAGCCCTTCCTGTTGCACCCGGCGCCGGGAACTTGGATAAGAAGGCGAACGACAGGTTCATTCGGGAGCGACCATGAAGTCCGACCGCCCTCTCCATGGCAAAACGCCGCTGAATTCCGACTCCGCGCGCGACATCGCATATCATGTTCACGCCCAGACCAATCTCGATGCGCATCTGAAATCTGGGCCCTTCATCATAACAAAGGGCGACGGCGCCGCCGTCATTGATGATCAGGGCAAGCGCTATATCGACGCCATGGCGGGCCTTTGGTCCGCGTCGCTTGGGTTTTCCGAGCGACGGCTTGCGGAGGCCGCCTACAAACAGATGCTGGAGCTCCCCTATTGCTCGACGTTCGCGCATCGATCAAGCCCGGTGCTGATCGAACTCGCCGAGCGTCTTGTTTCGATCGCCCCGCAAAGCGTTTCGCGGGCGCTTTTCTGCAACTCCGGGTCTGAAGCCGTGGACACGGCGATGAAGCTCGTCTGGTACTATCAGAATGCGATGGGGCGCCCGGAAAAGAAAAAAGTCATCGCACGCGAGAAGGCCTATCACGGATCGACCATCGCGTCTGCGAGCCTTACCGGTCTTGAACGCATGCAGCGCGAATTCGATCTGCCGATCGAGCGCGTCGTGCGCGCACCCTGCCCGCATTACTGGAAATTCGGGCGCCCCGGCGAAAGCGAAGAGCAATTCGCCGAGCGCATGGCGAAAGAACTTGAAGACATCATCCTCCGTGAAGGGCCTGAGACGATCGGCGGGTTCTTCGCCGAGCCGCTGCAGGGCGCCGGCGGCGTCATTCCCCCGCCCGCAGGCTATTTCAGGCGCGTCGAGGCACTCCTCAGGAAATACGACATTCTCCTCATCGCAGACGAGGTGATTTGCGGGTTCGGCCGCACCGGCGAAATGTGGGGATCGATCACCTATGATCTCAAACCCGACATGATGACCTGCGCCAAAGCGCTGTCGGCGTCTTACATCCCGATCGCGGCGCTGCTCGTCAGCGAAAAACTGTTCGAGGCCATGGTCGAGCAGAGCCGCAAGATCTCCCTTTTCGGCCACGGCTTCACCTATTCCGGCCACCCGGTGGCGGCGGCGGTCGCGGTCGAGACGCTGAAGATTTACGAAGAACGCGACATCGTCGGCATGGCGAAGGCGGCGGCGCCTGCGTTGCAGAACGGCCTTCGCGCTTATGCCGATCACCCGATCGTCGGCGAAGTGAGAGGCATCGGCATGATCGCGGGCGTTGAACTTGCGGCCGACCGGAAAGCGAAGAAGCCGTTCGACGCCGCCAAAGGCGTCGGCGCGATTGTGCAGGAAGAAATGAAAGCGCGCGGCGTTCTCGTGCGCGCGCTCGGCGACGTCATCGCCTTCTGTCCGCCGCTGATCATTTCCGACAACGAATTGAAGGCGGTCGCCGCCCGCTTCGGCGAAGCGCTCGACGCGGCGGCGGCGCGGCTTCGATAGGAACGATGATGGCGCAAGGCGATCCGAGCAAGGACGGCGACCCGCATGGAACGCTTGCCGTTGCGCTGTCGCATGGATTTGACCTGCTTCGCGAGGCGCCATCCCTCGCCGCCGAACAGGCGGACGAGATCCTGAGACTCTTCCCGTCGAATGCGCAAGCGCTCGTATTGCTGGGCGCCGCGAGGCGGCGTCTCGGCGATCCAGCCGCAGCGATCGCCGCGCTTGAGCGCGCACTAAGGTTTTCACCTTTCTCCGCAGAAGCCTTGCTGGAAAAAGGCCTTGCGGAAGCGGCGGCGGGCGAAAGCCGGCGCGCGATCAACTCTGTCGCGCACGCGCTGAGCCTCAAATCCGATTTCGTCAACGCCTGGCGCGCGCTCGCCGATGAACTTCTGCGCGCAGGCGATGAAGATGCGGCGGGCCGCGCCTACGCGAAACATGTGACGGCTTCGGCGAAGGACCCTGAACTTCTCGAAGCGGGCCTTGCTCTCAATGAAGGGCGGCTTGGCGTCGCCGAGCGCCAGCTCAAATCGTATCTGATGCGCGCGCCGACGGATGTCGCCGCGATCAGAATGCTCGCTGAACTCGCCGCCCGGATCGGGCGTTATCAGGATGCGGAAAATCTTCTCGATCGCGCGGTCGAACTTGCTCCGGACTTTCGCGCCGCGCGGCACAACCTTGCGATCGTCCAATTGCGACAGGGCAAGGCGGCGGAAGCGATCACGCAATCGGAAATCCTCCTCAAAACAAGCCCCAAAGATCCGAGCTATCGCACGCTGTATTGCGCGGGCCTTGTTCGCATCGGCGACTACGACAAGGCGATCCGGCAGTATGACGAACTGCTCAAGGATCATCCGAACCACCCGAAATCGTGGATGAGCTTCGGTCACGCGCTGAAAACGGTCGGCAAGCAGGCCGAGGCGATCGCAGCTTATCGCCGATCCATCCGCATGCAGCCGAGCCTTGGCGAAGCCTATTGGAGTCTCGCCAATCTGAAGACAGTCAGATTTTCAGATGAGGACGTTCAGGCGATGCGCGATCAGCTTGCGCGCGACGATCTCAACGAGGACGACCGTCTTCATCTCCACTTCGCCCTCGGCAAGGCGCTCGAGGACAAGGGCGCGTATGAAGAATCCTTCGTCAATTACGAGCGCGGGAACGCGCTGCGCCAGCAGCAGATCCGCTATTTCGAAGACGAAGTCGCCGGGCGCATGGATGACGCAAAGCGCGTCTTCACCGCCGAGTTCCTGGCGCGCCGGCGGAGCGCCGGATGCAAAGCGCCTGATCCGATCTTTGTTCTCGGCATGCCGCGCGCCGGATCGACGCTGATCGAACAGATCCTGTCGAGCCATTCGATGATCGAAGGCACGATGGAGCTTCCGGACGTCATCAATCTCGCCAAGCGCCTGGGCTCGCAGGCGAAGTCCGATCGGAAATCGTCCGCCTACCCCCAATTGCTTATGGAGTTGACGGATGCGGAGCTGAAATCGCTCGGCGATGAGTATCTTCAATCGACGCGCATTCAGAGAAAGACCGCCAAACCGCTCTTCATCGACAAGATGCCGAACAATTTCATTCATGTCGGCTTCATCCGTCTGATTCTCCCCAACGCGAAGATCATCGACGCGCGCCGTCACCCCATGGCGTGCTGTTTTTCAAACTTCAAACAGCACTTCGCCAAAGGGCAGGGATTTTCCTACGGCCAGGAGCGGATCGCCCGCTACTATCGCGACTACGTCATGCTGATGAAGCATTTCGACGAAGCGATGCCGGGCGCAATCTATCGGGTCATCCATGAGCGCCTTGTTGAGAATTTCGAAGCGGAGGTCCGGGCGCTCATCGATTTCATCGGCGTTCCCTTCGAAGACGCCTGCCTGAAGTTCTATGAAACGGATCGCCCGGTTCGAACCGCAAGTTCCGAGCAGGTGCGCCGTCCGATCTTTACGGAAGGCCTCGATTACTGGCGGAATTACGAACCCTGGCTGAGTCCAATGAAAGAGGCGCTCGGGGACATTCTCGACGCGTATCCGGGCGTTCCCTAACCCCTTTGGGGTGACGCCAATCGGCCACACATGGCCGCAAATGCGCAGATTGCGGACGCGGCGATTGTGACGGTTTCGCGAACCGGTTAGCCTTTTTCCTCGGAAGGGCGGTCCCACGGCGCCCGTTTGGCGCAGCGGGAAAAGGAAGGGAGCTATTTTATGGCGTTTTCACCAATCACGACCGGACGCGGCGCGATCAAGACTGCATTACTCGCTTCGTCGATGCTGACGGTCGCGGGACCGGCTTTCGCGCAGGTCGATGAGATTACGGTCACCGCGCAGAAGCGGGCCGAAAGCCTTCAGGACGTGCCGATCAGCATCACCGCCTTCGGGACGGAGAAGCTTGAAGAGCTCGAAATCTCGGCTTTCGAGGATTATTCTAAATTCATCCCGAGCCTTTCCTTCCAGTCGACGGGCCCGAATTCGACGACGGTCTACTTCCGCGGCGTCGTCTCCGGCGGCGACGGCAACCATTCGGCGTCCCTCCCCTCGGTCGGCGTTTATCTCGACGAACAGCCGGTCACGACCATTCTCGGCTTCTTGCCCATCCACATTTACGACATCGAGCGCGTCGAGGGCATCGCCGGCCCGCAAGGCACGCTCTACGGCGCCTCGGCGCAATCGGGCGTCCTTCGCATCATCACCAACAAGCCGAATCCGGGCGAGTTCCAGGCTGGCTACGATCTTGAAGTCAACGCCGTCCAGCACGGCGACATCGGCTATCAGTTCGAAGGCTACGTGAACCAGCCGGTCGCGGAGAACGCCGCGATCCGTCTGGTCGGCTATTACAAGAAAGACGCCGGATACATCGACAACGTGCTCAGCGGGCGGATTTTCCCGGGCTCCGGCATCGGCAAGACGAACGCCAATCTCGTTGAAGACAATTTCAACGACATCGAGACTTACGGCGCGCGCATCGCGCTCAAGGTCGACCTTAACGAGAACTGGACGGCGACCGCGTCCGCTCTCGGCCAGAAGTCGGAAGCCAATGGCGTCAACGTGTTTGACCCTGACGCGGGCGATCTCAAAGTCAGCCGCTTTGAGCCCGACTTTAATACGGACAAGTTCGGACAGGCTGCGCTGACGCTCGAAGGCAAAATCGGCAATTTCGATCTCGTCTACGCCGGCTCCTATCTGCGCCGCCAGATCGACTCGAACTCGGACTATACGGATTACGCTTATTATTATGACGTGCTGTACCAGTCTCTCGGATACAATTTCAGCTCGTATTTCTATGACGACCTGTACAATCTGATCGATCCGACCCAATTCTACCAGGGCGACGATTCTTATGGCAAATACGCGAATGAACTTCGCATTTCGACGCCGCAAGACGGCCGCTTCCGGGCAGTCGCAGGTTTCTTCCAGAACTACCAGCGGCATTTCATTCATCAGCAGTACATCATTCGCGATCTCGCCAGCATCATCTCCGTCAGTGGACACGAAGATACGATCTGGCTGACCGAACAGAAGCGGACCGACCGCGACCTTGCGCTGTTCACAGAGATGGAATTCGACCTTACCGACAGGCTGACCTTCATCGGCGGCATCCGCGGTTACAAGTATAAGAACTCCCTTGTCGGATTCTTCGGATACGGCGCCGGCTTTTCGTCACGCACAGGCGAAGCCGCTTGCTTTGGGCCGGCGGTGGTGCCGGGTTCGCCATGCACCAATCTCGACCGGACGACCAAGAACACGGACGAGACTCACAAGCTCAGTCTCACCTACGACCTCGACGATTCGAAGATGGTGTATCTCACCTATTCGACCGGCTTCCGCCCCGGCGGCGTCAACCGCCGCGGCACGCTGCCGCCCTATCTTGAGGATCAGCTCGTCAACTACGAGGCGGGTTTCAAGACGGCATGGGCGGATAACAAATTTATCTTCAACGGCGCGTTCTTCTATCAGAAATGGAAAGACTTCCAGTTCCCCATTCTCGGGCAGAACGGCCTGACCGAGATTCAGAACGCGGCGCAGGCGCGAATCATGGGCTTTGAAGCCGACATGACCTTTGCGCCGACGGACCGCTTTACGCTGAACGGCGCCTTGTCGATCATCGATGCGGAGCTGACCGACAATTTCTGCGGCTTCACTGACGCCAACCAGATTCCAGAAACCGACTGCCCGCAGGCGGTCGACGATCCGGCGACTGACGGGGATGAAACGCAAGATCCGGAAGCGCCGGACGGCACCAAGCTTCCGGTCGTTCCGAAATTCAAGGGGACGATGACGGCGCGCTACGAATTCCCCGTCGGCGCGATGACGGGACATCTCCAGGGCTCGGTCTCCGGCCAGACCTCGTCGCCTTCGAATCTTCTCGTCGTTGATCAGGGGATCGTCGGCGATCAGGAAGGGTTCGTGCTTGTCGATTTCTCGGCGGGCGTCCGTCAGGATAACTGGAAGCTCGTTCTCTATGTGAATAACGCCTTCGACGAGCGTCCTGACCTTTTCAGCACCGTCGCCTGTCCGATCGGCACATGCGGCATCACCGGCCCCGGCGGCAATAACGGCGTCTTCCAGGGCACGGCGCAGCCGCGCACGATCGGTCTCCGCTTCGGTCAGGACTTCTAGTCCGCGGCAAACAGTCTCGACTTGATCAGCGGGCGGAATGGGATGACCATTCCGCCCGGCTTCGTTTTGGAGAGAGGCGGGAATGCGCTTCGGCGATTTGCTCGGGCCGGCGACGACTGCGTGCACGGATGGTTCCCCTCTCCCGCTTGCAGGAGAGGGGTCAGGGGTGAGGGGGAATCATCATGCGCCGGTGCGGCCTACTGGACATTCCGAGAGCCCTCACCCCCGCCCCCTCTCCCGCAAGCGGAAGAGGGGAGAAGCGCGGCGCTTTGTGGTCATCGCGTCCGTTTTGGCGGCGTTTGCGATCAGTCCCGCCAACGCCGGCTCCGCCTATGTCCGCGCCGGTCGCGTGATCGATGTCATCAACGCGCGCGTCCTGACGGATCAATTGATCCGCATTGAAGACGATCGCATCGCCGCTGTCGGCCCTTACGCTCCGCCAGCGAACGGCGCCGTCATCGACTGGTCGCAAAAGACCGTCATTCCCGGCCTCATCGACATGCATACGCATCTCGTCAGCGATATCCAGTCGGCAGGTCTCGCCGATCCGCTGCTCTCGACGGGCGCAAAGGACGTTCTCATCGGCGCGGCGAACGCCCGCGCCACGCTGCGCGCAGGCTTCACAAGCGTGCGCGATGTCGGCGCATGGCGCGCCTTCACGGATGTTGCGCTCCGCGACGCCATCAACGCCGGTTACGTCGAAGGACCGCGCATGGCGGTCGCCGGCGGCTATTTCACCATTCCGGGCGGCGGCGGCGCGCTGACGGGCCTTGCCGAAGACGTCGCGATCCCGGCTGACTTCGAGCGCGGCGTCGTGCGCGGGCCGGAGGACGCGCGCCGGAAAGCGCGCGAGTTTCTTCAACATGACGTCGATTTCCTCAAGACGATCGCAACAGGCGCCGTTTTGACCGTCGGCACGGAGCCCGGCCTCCCCGAGCTTTCCGAAGACGAAATGCGCGCCATCGTCGAAGAAGCGGCGAAATACGGCAAACGCGTCACCGCGCACGCGCATGGCGCGGAAGGCGCGAAGGCGGCGATTCGCGCCGGCGTCCAATCGATCGAACACGGGTCCCTTCTCGACGACGAAGCGCTTTCGATGATGAAGAAGCGCGGCGTCGTTCTCGTCGCGGACATCTACAACGGCGACTATATCGACGAGGTCGGAACACGCGACGGTTGGCCGGAAGAAACCTTGCGCAAGAACCGCGAGACGACGCAGACGCAGCGCGACGTCTTCCGCAAGGCCGTCCGGATGGGCGTCAGGATCGCCTACGGCACCGACAGCGGCGTCTATCCGCACGGGAACAATGCAAAGCAGCTCCCCTATATGGTGAAATACGGAATGACGCCGATCGAGGCGATCCGCTCGGCGACGATCGAGGCTGCGCGCCTCCTCGGCTGGGAGAAGGATGTCGGCGCGGTCCGCACCGGCGCCTTCGCCGACATGATCGCCGTCGACGGCGACCCGCTCGCCGACATCAACGTCCTTGTGGGCGACAAGATCGTCATGAAGGGCGGCGTGATCGTCAAGTGATCGGGCGCCTCGCCGGACGGCTCAGTCGATTGTCCGTATCCGGCGGATGGTCTGTCGTCCCGCGCCCCCCACGATTCCAGCATCCATGCGGGTTTCAGAGGATTTGTCCGTATTTTCCGCACTTCGAAAACCCGGCGCCGCAGAGCGCATGTTCTCCCCGGCGGAAATTCGCTTCCGCCGTCGATTGAATTTTTCGGCGCGCAGCGATCAGGCGCCGCAGGGCCGAACGACCGGACTTGTCAAAGAGCCGCCGCAACAGCTTGCGCCGCCGCGGCGTTGATGCAGATGGCGCTTGCCGCCGTCCGTTCAAGCGTCGATTTGGATGTATTTTCGATTGTGTTTTCGCCCTTCGCGCGAATGCGCTAGGCTTTTGAAGGGCCAGAATCATGTTCCAGCGGAGGCGTCCATAACAACAGGAGAATCATTCGACGTCGCCGTCATCGGCGGCGGCCACAACGGCCTCGTCTGCGCCTTTTACCTCGCGCGCGCGGGGAAAAAGGTCTGCGTTCTTGAACGCCGCGAGATTGTCGGCGGCGCCGCGATCACCGAGGAATTTCATCCGGGCTTTCGAAATTCGGTCGCGAGCTACGCGGTCAGCCTCCTTTCCCCGGAGATCATCCGCGAGATGGACCTCGCGCGTCACGGGCTCAAGATCATCATCCGGCCGATGGCCTATTTCGCGCCGACGCCGGACGGGCGCCATCTCCTATTGGGGCGGGACGCCGACGAAAATCGCGCAACACTCGCACGCCTCTCAAAGAGGGACGCCGCGGCCTATGACGCCTATCACGAGCGGCTCGACGCTCTCGTCGATCTCTTGCGCAAGATGCTCGGCAAGACGCCGCCCAATGTCGGCGGCGGCGTTCGCGACATTTTGACGGCCGCAGGCCTTGCCAATGACATGAGAAAGCTCGGCCTTGAAGGCCAGCGCGATCTCGTCGACTTTTTTGGAAAGAGCGCCGGCGAAATCCTCGATCAATGGTTCGAGAGCGAAATATTGAAGGGCGTTCTCGGTTTCGACGCCATCACCGGCTTTTACGGCAGTCCGTATACGCCGGGATCGGCCTATGTGCTTTTGCACCATGTCTTCGGCGAAGCGAACGGCGTCAAGGGCGCGTGGGGCCATGCGATCGGCGGCATGGGCGCGATCACGCAGGCGATGGCCGCCGCCTGCCGCGAGGCGGGAGCCGACATTCGCGTCAGTTCGCCGGTCAAGGAAGTCATCCTGAAAGCCGGGCGCGCCGCCGGCGTCGTCCTTGCCGACGGCGGCGTAGTGAACGCCCGCGCTGTTGCCTCAAACATCCACCCCCGGCTTCTCTTCGGCGGGCTCGTTCCAAACGACGCGCTTCCCGATGCGTTCGTTGAGCGGCTTAAAGGATGGCGCTCGGGGTCGGGTGTCTTCCGGATGAATGTCGCGCTTTCAGAATTGCCGAACTTCGCCGCGCTTCCCTCGCACGGCGTCGCCCGTCATCATTCGGCGTCGATCCTCATCTCGCCGAGCCTTGATTACATCGATGCTGCGTATACGGACGCACGCCGATATGGATGGTCGCGCGCGCCCGCGATCGAGATGCACATACCGAGCGTTTACGACGAGACCCTGGCGCCGAAAGGCGCGCATGTCGCCAATCTCTTCTGCCAGTATTTCGCGCCGCAATTGCCGGACGGAAAAAGCTGGGACGACGCGCGTGAGGCCGCGGCCGACGCGATCATCGATACGGTGACTTCCTACGCGCCGAATTTCCGCTCGTCGATCATCACCCGCATGGCGCTCTCCCCGCTCGATCTTGAGCGAAAACTCGCCCTTGTCGGCGGCGACATTTTCCATGGGCAACTTGGGCTCGATCAATTGTTTTCCGCGCGGCCGATGCTCGGCCACGCCGATTACCGATCGCCGATCGAGGGACTGTTCATGTGCGGATCGTCAACGCATCCGGGCGGCGGCGTCACCGGCTGGCCGGGCCATAACGCCGCGCGGGAAATATTGCGGGATTTTTCAAAGCTTAAAGCACCGGAGATGTCGTGAGCCAACGATCCTCCTTGTTCCGGCCTTCGCCAAAAGGGTATCGTCATTCCGGAGCGGCGCGGAATGCGCCGAACCCGGAATCCATCTCGCGGCGACATGGATTCCGGGTTCCGCCGCTTCGCGGCGGCTCCGGAACGACAGCCGTTATTTCTTGCCTGCTGTTCGCCATCGCTGCGGGCGGTCCGGCTCGCGCGCGTCTTGACCTCGCGAACGCTTCAGTCGAGCGCCTCGACAACGGCCTGACGCTCATCCTCCTCGAAGAGAGGACGTTCCCGGTCGTCAGCATCCAGACGGTCTACAAGACGGGCGCGAAGGACGATCCCGCCGGGCGGCTCGGCCTTGCGCATTTCTTCGAGCACATGGCGTTCCGCGGCTCGAAGAGTTTCCCCGACACCGGGCTTGTCAGCGAAATCTACGCCGTCGGAGGCGAGTGGCACGGCTACACCTGGCTTGATCTGACGACCTATTTCGCGACGGCGCCGAAGGAGAATCTGCCGCTTCTCCTCGATATCGAGGCCGATCGCATGGCGCGCCTTGAACTCCGCGCCGAGGATGTCGAAGCCGAACGGGGGGCCGTGCTCGCCGAAATGAACGGCTACGCGAACGATCCCGATTCGACGCTCTTTGACGCTCTCATCGCGACGCACTTCCTGACGCATCCCTATCGCAACAATACGATCGGCTATGCGGGCGACGTCAAAGCGACCCGCTATCAGGACATAGCGGCGTTCTACGCCCGTCACTATGCGCCGCAGAACGCCGTCATCGCGATCGTCGGCGATTTTGATTCGGGTGAAGTGCGCAAAGCGATCGAAAAGAAATTCGCACGGATTCGCAAGAGCATTTCGCCGCGCGATCCGTTGACGGCCGAAGCGCCGCGCACCGGCGAGCGGCGCGTGCGCCTGTCGCTGCCATCCGATGAAAAGCTCTTCAAGATCGCCTATCCGGCGCCCGCCGCCTCAAGCGAGGATTTTCCGGCGTTTCTCATTCTGCAAGCGCTCGTCGGCGAAAGCGGCGGCGTCAATTTCAACCAGAATGACTGGGGAACGCCGGTCGGCGACGCATCGCCGCTTGCAAGCGCAGCAGGCATTGTGCGCAGCTGGATCATACCGACGGCGGAGCCCTATGCTTTCGTGATTTCAGGATCGACTTCAGCGAAAGCAGATGAAGGAAAGATCGAACGAAGGGTCCAGCAAGCGCTCGACTTCGTTGGCGAGAGGCCTGCGTCGCCCCCGCACTTCGCCGCCGCCAGGGAGAAGGTTCTCGCGGCCCTCGCCTTCGACGTCGACACGACCGAAGAGGCCGCGCACCAGCTCGCCTATTTCGCAGGCGTCGGCGCGCTCGATCAGCTGATGACCCTTGAGAAAGACGTCAAATCGACGACGGCGAAGAAGGTCGCCGAAATCGCCAGAACCTATTTGCGCGCGGATCAGCGGACGATCGCATGGCTCTCGCCTGGCGCCGCACCCGCCGCCATCCTTACGCAAACGGCTGCGGC
This sequence comes from Pseudomonadota bacterium, assembly GCA_049324555.1. GTDB lineage: Bacteria > Pseudomonadota > Alphaproteobacteria > Caulobacterales > Parvularculaceae > Amphiplicatus. Next base: position 20,164 of record JBMOOR010000019.1, read on the forward strand.
GCCGAGAGAGAGACAAGGATCGGCTCGCGATCCTTCGCCTGCGCCATCGCCGCGCGTCTTCGAAATGAAGAATGGCGAGCAAGTCCTTTTCCAGCGCTCCGCCTTGTCGCCGACTGTCGCGCTTAAAGCGGTTCTCGATGGCCGCTTTGAATGCAGCGCCTGCGCAATTGACGATCCGGCGCCGGGGATGACTTCAATCTCGGCGAGCGCGATGAGCGCGCAAGCGGAGACCGTGTTCGCAGGGGTTGCGGACGCCATAAGCGAAGCGAAGGAGACGACGCTCTCCGCGCCGTCGAGCGACGATCCGATGACCCGGCTTGAGGAGGTTTTTTCTTCCTTCGCATCGTCCGAAGAGCGCAAAGCGGCGCCGTTCATCATTGCCGTCAGTGGCGATATTGATCGGCAGACCGCAGAGTCGCTGGCGGAAAGGCGCCTTGGCGAGCTTTTCTCCGCTCATCCCGGCGAAAGCCGGGATCCAGGAGCCGGATCGCCCTCGGGCGATCCGCCTAAGGAGAAAATGGATCCCGGCTTTCGCCGGGATGAGCGGGGAGATGACGCCCATGATATTGACGTCGTTATCGCCCAACCGAAAGCCCAAACCGCCGTCGGCTACGTCCTCGCGGCGCCGGCCGCTGGCGATAAGGCCGCGCTCGCCATGCAGATTGCGCTCTACGTCCTCAGCCACGGCTATGAAGGCCGGCTCGGCAAGGAAGCGATTTCGCGACAAGGGCTCGCCTATTACATCGACGCCCAATATCGCGCGGGGCCGAAGGGCGGACTTGTGACATTGGCGGCGGGCGTTGATCCGGAAAAGCTCAACGCCTTTCGCGACACCATGAAAGCCGAAATTGCGCGCCTTAGCGCCGAACCGCCGAGCGATGCGGAGATCGCCGAAGCCAGGCGCCACCTCATCGGCCGCAAGATCAGCGCCGCCCAGTCGAACGAAGAAATTGCGGACGCGCTCATTCGCGACTTCCTCGCAGTCGGCCGCCCGGAGAGCGCTGACGAACTCGCGGCCCGGCTCGCTAAAGTCGCGCGCGAGGACGTTTTGAATGCGGCGGAGGCCTTGCAGAACGGCGCAGTTGTCACCGTCCGCGTCGGCAGCGTAGAGTGAACGGCGAGGTGATCGTCATGACGCACGCTGAACAAAGCCAATCGCCGAAACTCCGCGTCGTCGCGGACGAGGCCGCGCAAAGCCTTCCCGCCTGGACCTATTCCGATCCGGATTTCATGGAGCTTGAGCGGCGGCGCGTCTTCCTCCCCGCGTGGCATCTCGTCTGCCATGAAAGCGATATTCCGGGGATCGGGGATTATTCGACATTCGCTCTGATGGGCGAGCTTGCATTCGTCGCGCGCGGCAAGGATGGAACGATCCGCGCCTTTCACAATGTCTGCCGGCATCGCGCCGCGCGTCTTCTTGACGGCGAACAGGGAAATTGCGGCCGCAATATCGTCTGCCCTTATCACGCATGGACTTACCAGCTCGACGGAAGGCTGTCGGGCGTCCCCTATCTCGAACAGTACGAGAATTTCGATCGCGCGAACCACGGGCTTGTTCCGATCGAATCGGCGAGTTTTGCAGGCTTTGTCTTCATCCGCTTCGAGCGGGGCGGAGCGCCGCTCGCCGACTATATGGCGCCGATCGCGGAAGAACTCGGCATCTACAAGACGGCGGAGATGAAACCGCTGAGGAAGGTCGGCACGCGCATCCGCGAGGTCAACTGGAAGAACGGCTGCGACAATTATTGCGACGCGCTGCACATTCCCGTCGCGCATTGGGGATTGAACGGCCTCATCGGACCGACCTACCGCCTTTCAATCGACCGCGGCGCCTTCAAGATTTTCGGCGATCTTGAAACGGGCCGCATGCCGTCGAAATCGAACGCCGCCTATTGCAGGACATTGCCGCATGTCGATCATCTGCCTACGGAACGCCAGCGGCTGTGGACCTATTACAAGCTTTGGCCGAACCTGATGTTCGATGTCTACCCGGATCAGGTCGATTTCATGCAGTTCATTCCGCTCACTGCGACGACTTCAATCCTCCGCGAATGCGCCTACGCCCTCCCCGACGACCGGCGGGAGATGAAGGTCGCGCGCTATCTCAACTGGCGCATCAATCGATACGTCAACCGCGAGGACAAGGATTTGATCGAGCGGGTGCAGGCGGGCATGGGATCATCGACCTTCCAGACAGGGCCGCTCGGCCGCGAGGAAATCCTGCTGCGGCGCTTTGCAGACCAAATGCGCGATGCGATCCCGCTCGCGCGCCGCCGGGAAAAGCCGGCGCGCGCGGATATGGATGCGGCGCTCGCCTAACGGCGCCGTTCGAATTCCTTGCGCGCGTTTTCAAAGTTCCGCACGACGCGCGCGCGCTCATCGTCCGTGCTGAACGTCGCCGTCTCGCGCGCAAAGGCGATGAGCTTGTCGATCCAGGCGATGAAGAATTCGGCGTCCTCTTTCGATCGCTGCGCCTTGCCGCCGACCGTCACATAGACGGGCGAGGTGACGGCGTAGGGATAGAGGTCAAAGACGTCCGCCGACGGCTTACCGCTTGATGCGCGGAGCGCGATCCAGCTTGAACGATCAACCGCGATCTCTCCCGAGGCGGCGGCGCTGCGACCGTCGCCCGACACGGGGAGACGCTCGACGACTTCGCCATTGACGACGAGGTCAAGCGCATTGATCGCGGCGATCGATTCCATGCGCGCCTCGAATTTCAATTTGTGAGCGCCCTTCTCGCGGCGAATGTCGCCGCCCGGCCCTTCCCCTTCGACGCGGAGATCAAGGAGCGCGCTATTCGTCGCGAAGCTGCGGCCCGCTTTGAGCCCGTCGAGCCATGCGCGCACGAAAGCCTGAGGCTCTTCCGGCGCCTCCGCCCCGAGATCGACATAGGTGCGGTCAAGGCCGACGGGCCCGCGCAGGCTTGCATAATTCGTCATCGCATCGGTTCCTCCTGCGGCCGGAATCCTGAACCCGCAACTGAGGAGCCGATACCAGACATTTTCCGTGATCCGATGGTCGCTGAAGCCGACGATCTCGACATAATCGACGCGCCCGAGCGCGACATCGGCGGGCAGCGCATAGGTGAGCTTGCCCTCGGCGAAGGGATCGGGCGCGGGCGGATCGAAAGGATGCACATAGCCGACGAGCGCATTCTGACGATGGGCGAGATCAGCAACCGCCGCATTGTCCGGGTAAAGACTTTGCATCGCCGTTTGCGGATAGCCCGCGTAATCGGCGATCAGCACATGATCGTCGAGACCAAGCAATCCAAGATGGCCCCAGACGCTTGTGTGGAATTCCTGCGCCTCGGCGATGACGGCCGAAGTCCCTTTCTGGCGCTCCGGCATCGGCGAGAATTCCGCAATGTCGGGAATGCGCTGCTCCTTGTTGACGATGAGATTGAAGACGAGATCGAGCGCCTCGGCGTCGGCCTGACGGGCGAGGTCATCGCGTTTCATACGATAGGCGCCGCCATAATTCATGTGAACATGAACATCGCCGCTCTTCCATCCGGAAAAATCGCGGTCGAGATCGTCGAGCGCAATTTCAGCTTTCGTCCCGCCGCGCCGGGCGATTTCAACGGAGCGGGCAACCGGCGTCGAGCGAAGGCCGCGCCACACTCGCACCTCGGCGGCGCCTGGCGGCAATGCAATCACGTCATCGCCGTCCGAATGAAAATAATGGGTTTCAACGCCGCGGGCTGGATCGCGATAATCGTCGGCGTGAACGAGCGCGCCCCGCGGCGCGTAATCGCGTCCGTCGCTTGCGCGGATCTCAACGCGCGCCGGCACCGGCCGTCCGCCTTCATCGCGAAGGGCGAGCGAAAGCGCGCCCATGGCGCCGCGATATTTGAGGCTCACCGCTTCGAGTTTCGTCCGCGCCCCGCCGATCGCATCGATGATCTCGATCGCAAGGCCGCCGCTCGCATTTGAAATCGCCGCAATCCTCGATCCATCCGGCGACCAGCGCGCCGACGTGAAATCGAAATCGCCGTACGTGAACGGCGTCGGATAACCGCCGGGCGCCGCCGTCGTCATCCAGAGCTGATGCCATTGCCGGCCGAGATAGGACGAATAGACGATGCGCGTTCCATCGGGCGACCAGTCGGGATGCGCCTTCCAGTTCGTTTCCTCGTCGCGGACGATCTCCGGCGGCGAACTCAAATCGAACTTCTGGCGGACGATCTTTCCTGTCCCATGCGCCACGTCCGTGTTCGAGATGAAAACCAGATCTTTTCCATCCGGCGACCATGCGGGGCTCAGTTCATGATCAACCGGCGAATAGTAATATCGCGCTGCGTCAGTCTTGCGCTCATCGCGCCAGCGCCGCGCTGTCCATCGGCCGCCGGAGCGCTCGGCGACGGCGATGTGAAAATTGCCTGTTCCCTCAGTTGTCACATACGCGATCCTTTCGCCGTCCGGCGACCAGCGCGGATCGAAATTAAGCGCCGCGCTCTTCGTTAGCGCCGTCTCGCGGCCGGATTTCAGATCAAGGAAAACAAGATTGATCGCATCATCTTCCCGGCGCGCGAAAACGAGCGCCCTTCCGTCGGGCGAGATGTCCGGCTGATAATCGTAGCCGGCGCCGGAGGTGATCTGTTCCGCGACCGTCGCGTCGATGCGTTGGCGCCAGATGCGCCCCTCCATCGAGTAGAACAAAGACCGGCCGTCGCGCGACCAGGAAATGCTCGACGGCCCGCTCGTCAGTTGCGGAACGTACATCTCACGCCAGTAATAGGAATGCGGGGCTGTCGCCGACTTGAAAACCGGCTCGCGCTCAGCGGCGAGCGCTGCTTCCGCCAGCGTAAAAGCAATGAGACTTATCAATCCTGCAAAAATGGCTCTCAAAGCGAGACTCCGGAAATCTCAAGAACAGTCGATAGCGTTGAACGCCTCACCGGAAAGAACGAAGACGCGGTCATGCGCCCCTTCCTTGAAGCCGATCGCCTCATAAAAATTGACAGCGCGCAAATTTTCTTCGTCGACGGAGAGGCGGACATAGCGCGCGCCGCGCCCGCGCGCCCATTGCGCAACGCGCGCAACGAGGCGCCGGCCGAGGCCTTCCCCGCGCGCAGAAGGCGCGATGTAGATGTCGAGAATGTAGACGCCCTTCTGACCGCGCCAGGTCGAGAACTCGTCGAACATGATGACCGCGGCGACAACTTCGCCGTCGCGCTCGGCGACGAGACTCTCGAAGGATTTTTCCGGCCCAAAGCCGAAGCGGCGCACGGCGTCAACGGACAGGACTTGCTGCGCTGGGCCGATCGTCTCGCGCGCGAGGGCGGCGATCAGCGACCGGATCGCCGCCGCGTCGCCGACGGTTGCGGGACGAATGACAGTGTCAGAAGCCGACGGCATTGCGGCCCTTGAGCTTCAGCATGGCGCGCGCCTCATCCGCCGTTGCGACATCAAGGCCGAGTTCATCGAGGATGCGGCGCATTTTTGCGACCTGCTCCGCATTGCTCCTCGCAAGCACGCCCGGCGCGATCGTCAGATTGTCTTCAAGACCGACGCGGACATTGCCGCCCATGATGGCGCCTGCGGTCGCAACGCCCATCTGCCTGCCGCCGGCTGCAAGGACGGAAAACTGATAAGCGTCGCCGAGGAGGCGGTCCGCCGTCGCCTTCATGTGGACGAGATTTTCAACGCTCGCGCCCGCGCCGCCCAATACGCCGAGCACGAACTGCACATAAAGCGGCGGCTCGACGAGGCCGCGCTTGAGGTAAAAGCCAAGGAGTTCGATCTGTCCGATGTCGTAGCATTCGAACTCGAATTTCGCGCCGCCCTCTCGCCCGACGTCTTCAAGAATCGTTTCAATGTCATTGAAGGTGTTCTGGAAAACGGTTCGCTTCGTCGCTTCAAGCAGCGCCGGCTCCCAGTCGTGGCGCCAGTTCGGGAATTTTTCGAGCATCGGGAAGATGCCGAAATTCATCGAGCCCATGTTGAGTGAACACATTTCCGGCTTCAGTGCGCGCGCCGGGGCAAGCCGCGTATCGAGCGTCATCAGCGATGAGCCGCCGGTCGAGACGTTGAGGACGGCGTCGCAGGCGGCGCTGATCTTCGTCATGAATTCGCGGAAATGTTCGGGGTCCGCGCTCGGCCGGCCGTCAGAGGGCTGACGCGCGTGCAGATGGATGATCGCCGCCCCCGCTTTCGCCGCAGCGACTGACGCGTCGGCGATCTCGTCGGGCGTCACCGGCAAATAGGGGCTCATGGTCGGGGTGTGAATGGACCCCGTCACGGCGCAGGTGATGATGACCTTGCGCCGCCGCGTTTCGCCGCCTGTTCCTGCCGACATTTCTGTCTTTCCTGCTGGCGCCCGGCCCTGACTTGCCGCATTTTGTCAGGGCGCCTTGAGGCAATCAATCGGGACCTGCAGGCGGCGCCCGCCTCGGTCCCCAACAAGAAGCGTTTTCATGACGGGCATGCGCAGCGCGGAGGTGTTCGACTGGTCTTCCGCCGAGCCCTCAAGGCTCTTTTATCAGTCCGGCAGCCGGCGGCCGATGTTCGACCGCTCGGAGGGCGTTTATGTCTGGACGAGGGACGGCGCGCGCTACATCGACGCTTCGAGCGGCGCCATGGTTTCGAATATCGGGCACTCGAACCCGCGCGTCCTCGCCGCCATGCGCGAGCAGCTGGAGCGCGGGACATTCGCCTATCGCCTGCATTTTGAAAGCGAACCGGCGGAACGGCTTGCGACGGCGCTGGCGCGTCTTTCTCCACCTGGTCATGATCGCGTCTTCTTCGCGTCCGGCGGTTCTGAAGCCGTTGAAAGCGCAATCAAGCTCGCGCGGCAATATGCGCTGGCGCATGGGGAGGCGTCGCGAACGGAAGTCATCTCGCGGTTTCCGTCCTATCACGGATCAACCTTCGGCGTTCTCGCCGTCACCGGCTATGATCCGCTGACCCGGCCCTTTGCGCCGATGCTGCGCGACATGCCGAAAATCCCGGCGCCGCGCGCTTATCTCGATCGGGACAATCTCTCGGACGAGGAAAAGGGGTTGAAATACGCCGAAGCGCTAAGGGACAAGATCGAAGAGATCGGGCCGAGGCGAGCCCTTGCCTTCATCATGGAGCCGGTCGGCGGCGCCTCGACCGGCGCGCTCGTCGCGCCGGACAGCTATTATCAGCGCGTGCGCGACATTTGCGATGAATACGGATTGTTGCTGATCTACGACGAGGTGATGACCGGCGTCGGGCGGACGGGCAAGTTTCTCGCAGCCGAACACTGGAGCCAGTCGCCAGACATCATCGTTCTCGGCAAGGGCCTCGGGGCCGGCTACGCGCCGTTGAGCGCCGTCGTCTCACGCTCGGATATTGTCGAGGCGGTGCTCGCCGACGGGGGGTTCATGCACGGCTACACTTACGCTGGGAACCCGCTCGCCTGCAGCGCGGGGCTTGCGGTGATGAAAGAGATTCTCGATCGCGATCTCATCGGCAACGCCGCTCGCATGGGCGAAATCCTGAAAGCGCGGCTCGCCCTGCTCATGGAGCGATTTCCCTTCATTGGCGACGTGCGCGGGAAAGGGCTTCTGCTTGCATTCGAACTTGTCCGCGACCGGTTGACGATGGAGCCCTTGCCGCGCGAGCGGAACGCCTTTCACCGGCTTGTTGAAATCGCCTATGCGAACAAACTCGTCATCTATGCTCGCCGGACGCGCGGCGGCGATCTCGGCGATCATTTCCTCGTCTGCCCGCCGATGATCATCACTGAAAGCCAGATTGACGAGATCATGGACAAGCTCATTGCGTCGCTCGCGACGTTCGCGCGCGAGACGGGGCTTCCGGACGCCGAAGGGTAAAACCGATGAGGGCGTTTTTCACCGAGGAAGAGCGACGCCATTATCCGGCGTCCTATCTCGTCAACGGCGTCTTTCATCCGAACCCGGAACGGCCCGAACGCATCGACAAGCTCCTCGCCGGCGCGCGTGCGGCCGGCTGCGCGTTTGATCGGCCGCGCGATTGCGGCCTTGAGCCGATCCTCGCCGTTCACGAAGAACGCTATGTCTCATTTCTTGAAAACGCCTATCATCGCTGGCGGCGCATCGACGGCGCCTCTGACGCGGTCACGCCGAATATTCACCCGGTGAGCCGATCCAACTGCTACCCCGCTTCCGTCATCGCGCAGGCGGGCTGGCACATGCTGGACATCGGCGCGCCGATCGCCGAGCACACTTTCGAAAGCGCGCGCTGGAGCGCCGCCGCCGCGGTCGCCGCCGCTGATTGCGTCCTCGGCGGCGAGCGCGCGGCCTATGCGCTCTGCCGCCCGCCCGGCCATCACGCGCGCCAGGACGCAGCGGCGGGATTTTGCTATTTCAACAACACCGCTATCGCCGCCCTCCGGCTGCGGAACAAACACGCCAAGGTCGCCATCCTCGACGTCGACCTCCACCACGGCAACGGCACGCAGGATATTTTCTACGACCGCGCGGACGTCCTGACCGTCTCGATCCATGCGGACCCGATGCGGTTTTACCCGTTCTTCTGGGGCGCTGAGAACGAACGCGGCGCGGGCCCCGGCGAGGGATTCAATTTCAACTTGCCTCTCGCTCGCGGCGCGAGAGACGCGGATTTTCTCGCCGCGCTCGACAAGGCGCTTGGCCTCATCGACGCATTCGATCCGGGCGCGCTTGTCGTCGCGCTCGGGCTGGACGCCTATGAGGGCGATCCCTTTGGCGGGCTCTGCGTCACGACGCACGGGTTTTCGCGCATCGGCGGCGCGATCGCCGCCGCAAAACGGCGGCCGACAGTCATCGTTCAGGAAGGCGGGTATCTCTGCGATGCGCTCGGAGATAATCTCGCCGCCTTTCTGACCGGCTTTGAAAGAGCGTAGAACAAACAAGAGGAATCACATGCCAAGACATCTCGCAACGATGACCGCCGCGCTCCTGCTGTCGGCGGCGAGTCCCGTCCTCGCCGAGACGGCGACGCCGCCAGAACTCGTTGAGAAGGCGATCACGCTCCTCGGCGAATCGATCGCCTTTCGCTCGGTCGAAGGCTCCCCCGATACCTTGCGTTATGCCGAGCAGCTCGCGCGCATCCTCAAGGACGCGGGCTTCGCCGCCGAGGACGTCGTCGTTGACGCATCCGGGCCGGCGCCGACGCTTGTCGCGACCTATCAGGGAGAGACGGACGAAGCGCCGATCGTGCTTTCCGGTCATATGGATGTCGTCGAGGCGAAGGCGGAAGACTGGGAGCAAAATCCCTTCGCGATGACGCGCGAAGGCGATTATGTGATCGGCCGCGGCGCCGTCGACAACAAGTTCGGCGTCACGATGATGGTGACGACGCTGGTTCGCCTCAAGGCGGAAGGCTTCAGGCCGAAGCGCGACATCGTCCTTGCCCTGTCGGGCGATGAAGAAACCCAAATGAAATCGACCGCGATCCTCGCCGACCATTTGAAGGGCGCATGGCTCGTTCTCAACAGCGACGGCGGCGGCGGCACGCTCAATGAAGATGGAACGCCGCTCGCCTATAATCTGCAGACGGCCGAAAAGACCTATGCGGACTATGAGATTATTTTCACCAATCCCGGCGGCCATTCGAGCCGACCGACGAAAGAGAACGCAATCTATCGCCTTGCGCGCGCGATCGACCGCATCGGCCTCTATGAATTCCCTGCGGCGACAAGTGAAACGACGCTCGAATTCTTCCGTCAGACAGGCGCGATGACGGAGGGCGATCTCGGCGAGGCGATGCTTCGCTTTGCTGAAAACCCTAAGGACAAGAAGGCGCTGAAGACCCTCAGGGCAAATCCCGAATATGTCGGGCAAACCGGCACGACCTGCGTCGCGACGATGCTGTCGGGCGGACATGCGCTCAACGCCCTGCCTCAGCGCGCCGCCGTTTCCGTCAACTGCCGGATCTTTCCGGGCGTTGCGCCGGACGCCGTCAAGGAAACGCTCGCGGAGGTCATTGACGATCCGGCGGCGGAAATCCGCCTCATCGACATCCCGAATTACAGCGAAGGATCGCCGATGCGCGAAGATGTCATGGCGGCCGTCAGAAAAGCGGTCGACGCGCGCTATCCGAACCTGCCGATCATACCTTCAATGTCGGCGGGCGCGTCGGATAGCCTCTATTTCAGGGCGAAAGGCGTGCCGAGCTACGGCGTCTCCGGTCTCTTCATGAAGCCGTCCGATGATTTCACGCACGGCCTCAACGAGCGGGCGCCGGTATCGGCGATCGCCGGAGCGCTCGAACATTGGCATACGCTGCTTACGGAACTGGCGCAGTGACGATGCCGCGCCGCGCGAAAAGATAGACGGGCAGGCCCGCGAGCAGCAGCACAACGCCCCAGCCGACTGCCTCGGCGCCGGCGCCGTAGATCGTCCATAGCGCGTAAACGGCGGCTGCCGCCGCGATGAAGAAGAGCGGGCGCGGGGCTCGCAGTTTGCCTTCGCTCTGCAGTTTCATGGCGGCGAGCGCGCAGGCGAGGTACATGACGAGCGACGCCGTCGTCGACAACAGGATGACGAAGGTGAACAATTCCGTCATCGACTTGGCGTAGTTCATCATGACGACGATCGTCAGCAGCGCGCTTGAGACGACGTGCGCCCGGACCGGCGTCGCTTGCGGCGACAATTTTGCCAGGAACGCCGGAAAGACCCCGCCCTTCGCCATCGCATAGGGAAGCTCGCCCTGCAGCAAGATCCAGCCGTTGAGCGCGCCAAAGCCGCTGATCGCTGCAAAGAGCGCGAGCCACTTGCCGGCGTTTTCGCCCCAATGCGCGGATACGAAGTCCGCAAAAGGCGCGGAAGACGCAGCGACCTCGTCCGCAGGCAGAAGAAGTATGACTGCTGAGCAGGCGAATAGATAGATGACGCCGGTCAGGGTCATCCCGATCATGGTGGCGCGTGGGATCGTGCGCTCCGGGTCCTTGACCTTTTCCGCGGGAACCGTCGCCGATTCGAGGCCGAGCAACCCCCAGAGCGTCAGCGTCGCCGCCGCGGTGATGGGTCCGACGCCGATTGAGGTTGCATCGTAGGGCGCAATCGAGGCGCCGCCATCGCCGGCGACGATGAGCGCTCCGAGCGCTACGACCGCAAGGAGCGGCATGAGTTTCAAGAGCGTCGTGACGATCTGCACCCTTCCCGCGAGATAGGCGCCGCGGCAATTGACGAAGGTCAGGGCCCAGATGATCGCAATCGTCACCTCGGCGTGCAGGCCCTGTTTCGTCGAGAGCGCCGGAAAAAAGACGCTCAAATAGCTGACGGCGGCGGTCGCGACCGCGCCGTTGCCGACCCAGATCGAAACCCAATAGCTCCAGGCGACAAGAAACCCGGCCGCCGGCCCGAACGCTTCTTGCGTAAAGGCGTAAGGACCGCCAGCGCGCGGGAAACGACGGGAGAGCGCCGCGAAAACCGCCGCGAGGAGGAGCCCGCCGGCGATCGTCAGCAGCCAGCCGTAGATCGAATTCCATCCGAGGGGCGCAAGGTTCACCGGAAGGAGGAAAATGCCCGAGCCGATCATGTTGCCGACAACGAGCGCCGTGCACATGACGAGGCCGAGTTGCTTGACGGTTCGCGTCGGCGGCATCTGTCGGCTCCCTTGCACAGCCAAGGCCGGATCGGCCGCCTCAGGGCGCGAACGCCAAGCTTCTCCCCGCCCGAGGATCGCGTCAATCGCGCGAAAATCCTCTCATGATTCAATCAGGTAAGTGCGATTCGCAAGACTCCCCGGCGCCGATCATGCGCGTTCGTCAACTCCGCAGCGCGCGCCCCGCCGCTCTGGACCGTTTCTTGCTGGACAATCCGCGCCGTCAGCGGGCATCGTTCGCGCCTGACTGACGTAACCGGGTCCATTTGGGGTTGTTCACCATGGCTGAACCGAAATCGCCGAGCCAAACGCGTCTCATTCTGGCGCAGTTCCTGTTCGCGCACGGCATCGACATCGAAGCGCTCTATAAGGCGCTTGGCGCCGAGCTCGCCGATTGCGACGCCGAGGCCGTATCGCACATGGCGGGCATCATCGACGGCGTCACGATGGCGACGCAGAAGATCAAGGCGCACGGCCTTGAGAACTGGACGCGCGGGTAGAGCGTGACGCGAAAAAGTGGAAACCGCTTTTTCGTGCAATCACGCGAAAAATCAAAAGACTGGAAAGCCCGCGTTTCAACGCCGTCCGGACTCTGCTAGCCGGAAAGACGTGCGCAAACGGTCGATCAGCATCAAGGGACACCGGACAAGCATCCTGCTCGAACGGGTTTTTTGGGATGCGCTCGATGAAGCGGCGACGGCGCGCGGGGTGAGCCTTCCATCGCTCATCGCCGAGATCGATCAGGCGCGACTGAAACAGTCGCCGCCGCCGGGGCTTGCGTCGGCGCTGCGCATCTTCGCCCTCGCGGAAGCGCAGCGGTCAGGCGCTGGCGACAAGACCCGCTGACGGTCGGCCAAGCACCAGCTGCGCATAAAGGCGCGTCACTTCCTCAGCATAGCCGCGCATGATCGGACGCACTTGCGCGAAGCTGTCGACTTCCGCTGCGCGCGCAAGAAGCTTTGCAAATCGCGGCCGCACCGGCTCGCGCTGCGGATCGCTCCAGCGGGCGAGCGCGCGAGCGGTTGCAAGGCGCGTCCAGAAGGCCCGAGCGCCTTTGAGCGTTTCGGCGACTTCAGGACTCAAGAGACCTGCCCGCGCCATATGATCGAGCGCATCGGCGGGCTGTGCTGTTTGAAGCGCCGGCTGCGCGCCGGCGTGCCGGTAGATCAGCGTCGAGACGATGAGCTCGACGTCGAAAAGTCCGCCTTCGGACTGTTCAAGATCCCACGCAGACCCCGCCCGGTCGCGGCGCAGGCGCTGCGCGCGCGCGCGGTCAAGATCGCGCAGCAGAATTTCGGCGCGTCGCGGGTTGGCGACAGCGCCCCGGAGCGTCGCCATCGCCGAAGCTTGCGTCTTTTCCGCGCCGGCGATGACCCGCGCCCTCGCCAGCAGGATCTGATCGTGAGCGACCGCTTCCGACTGGATATAGGATTTCATCTGCGCCGCTTCGGGAGCGAGCGGTCCCGCGATGCCGCCTGGACGGTGGGAGACGTCAGGAGCGAGCGCGAAGAGCCCTTCGCCGAGCGCCGCCAGCGAATCGGTGAAGGCGCGCGCAATCTTCTCGTTCTTCTCCGCGTCGCCGCCGCCGGAAACAAAACCGAGCGGCGCGCCATAGCCCGGAATGCCGCGCGCCGGCCCGTCGAAAACATGAAGCGCGATCTCGGCCTTCGGATCGACTTCGCGCTGCGCCGCCTCGAACAGTTTCTGCAAGGTCACAATATGAACGACCTCGAGCGCCGAGGCCGCGCCGTCAAACGACATGTCGCCGGCCGCAGAGCAAAGCGCAATGCGCGCAATCTGCTCCCGTCGCCAGCTCGCAACGCCTTCTGCACCCGCCTTCTCTTTCGGCGGAGCGTGGCGTGCAAGCCATTCCTTGCCTGTCTTCGGCGTTTCCGCCCCCCGCGGTTCAAACAGCGCCGCGCAAGTTTCATGCCGTTCGATCAGCGGCTCGATCGCCGCGCCGAAACAGCCAAGCGCGTCGATGAGGCCGTCGCGGACGCCGGAGCGCGTGCTCGAATGCACCTTCCTGACGCCATTTTCCTCGACCCTGAGGACGCGATCGAAAAGCCGGACGGCTTCATCGGGATGCTGCGTTTCGCCGAACGAAGTAAGCAGCCCGGGCGCAATTTCGGAAAATCGCGCTTCGCCGCCGGCGGCGCAAAGCTCCGCCCAGCCGTCAATCACCGAGGAGAGATTGGCGCCGTTGCGGAAACCGAGATCCTCAAGTTTGTCGACATCGTCCGGATTGCGCTCCGCCGTGCGGAACCGCGCAAAGTCCGCACGCGGACCTTCAAGGAGACGCGAAAGCGCGTTGCGCGCGTCCGCGATCGCGCCGTCGCGCGCGGCGGATAGAGAAGCGTAGTCGGCGTATCCGCATAGCGAGGCGAGCGCGCCCTCTTCATCAGCGGACGAAGCGCCGAATGCGGCAGCGCCTTTCATGATCTGCGCGCGCGACACGAGTGTTTGCGCAAACTCGGCGCCGACAGAGAGCCGCGCCGCCGCATCGGCCGGAATGGCTCCGGCCGCCGCCGCAGTTTTAAAGACCTCGCGCGAGGAGGCTGTCCGGAAAACGGCGCGGGAACGCCCAAGGCTCCAGCGCAGGAGATTGGCCGCCGATCGGAACGGTTGGCGCGGGTCTTCCGTCGCTCGCACGAGTTCGGCGCGGCCATTCTCGCCAAGAAGCTCGCCCTTGCCCCAGATCATTTCTTCCGCCGCTTCGAGGAACTCTCCGCCGACGCGACGATCGCCCGCGACGACGCGCGAGGCGGCGAGCCAGCGCTTGACCTGATTTTGCTGCGGATTGTTGAGGGCCGCGTTGACGCGCGCAACCGATTCCACGAATCCGGCGCCGTTGACGCCGTTTCCAAACGGCGTCCTCACCGAATAGAGCGGATACTCGCCCGGCTTTCCTTCAAACGCTTCGCGGAACTCCGCTCCGATGCGAATGAAAGCTCTCTCCGCCATGCGCGCGGCGGACGGCTCGAACGCCGTCGCATCGAAGACGATGACGACATCGAGCGGGCCGTAAGGAGCGAGATCTTCATGCGCGAAATCGCCGCCCGCGAGCGCGAAGACGCCCTTGGCCGAGAAGTCGTCCAACGTGATCGGCAGTTCGCCGCGGCTGACGGAAACGCGGACGAGCCAGGCGAGCGCCGTCTCGACGATCCGCTCGGCGAGATCCGTCCTTGCGGCCGTCGCCTCACCGGATGTCCATTGCCCGGAAATCTCTGCGACGGCGAGCGCGATATCCGCGCGGTTCTTGATCGGAGAGAGCGCATTGTAGAGCGCGTCAGGCCCGCCGACGCCGCCGTTGAGCGCTGTCAGATCGCGCGCCGCCTCGGCGAGCACCTGGCTTGGGCCTTCAAGAAATGCTTGTCCTGCAAAGACCGGATATTTGAGGCAAAGGTCGGCGAGCCGGCGGGTCGAACCGAAGATTTTGAGCATCGCCAGCATGCGGCGCGGCTCATCGAGCGCAGCGCCCGGATCCTGGCCGAGGCTTTCAGCGAGTGCGCGCCGCCAACGCTGCGCGCCGGCGGCCGCACGCGTCGGATCGATGGTCTCATTCGAATGCGCGCAGTCGGCAGGCTTCCCGTAAAACTTCGGCGACATCGGCGATGCTTCCCTGACTTTTGGCTCAATTTGGCGAAAATCCGCGGATTTACTGTGCCGTATCGTGATGAAAGGAGGCTTAAGCCGGGGCCGAAACTTCGACCGGGTAAAGTATTGCGTTGTGAAGATTCCATGGATGACCGAGCCTTGAAGCCGCCCGATTGCCCGCTCACGCCGGGCGCTTGCGCGATTACAGCCTGCCGCGAAGCGCAGCCCGGAACAGCGCTATCCGCTTCAATAGCGGCCATGGCCGGCCGTCGCTTCGCGCGGCATGACCTCGCGTCAGCGCAAGGAACGCGAGGCTCCCGATGGCGCCGGGCGACAGAGCGCGGCGGTGAAGCAATGATTGGCGGCGCAATTCAAGGCTCGCCGCCGCCGCATCCGCGGCCAGCGCGGGCGCCAGCGCCGGCGCAAACCTTGCGAGCGCATAAGCTTCTCCGGCATTGTTAATATCCTCCTGCGCGACCGCAGCAGTTTCGCCGGCGGCGAGCGCAGCGAGCGGCGCCTCCGCCTCGTGCAGGAATTGGCGGAGGTCATCAAGCGAAAGAAATTCC
>JBMOOR010000020.1:0-2367 GCA_049324555.1 Pseudomonadota bacterium
AGTCCGATCTTCGGCATGGAGCGCGGCAAGCCGATCGATCGCTACTACATCGAGAAGTTTCTCGAAGCGCATCGGAGCGACATTAAAGGCCGTGCGCTCGAGCTTGGCGACGCGACTTACATCAAGCGTTATGGAACAGACGTTACGAGAACCGATGTTCTTCACGTCGTTGCGGGGAATCCTGAAGCGACGATCATCGCCGATCTGACGAAGGCGGATCATATTCCGTCCGACGCCTTCGACTGCATCATATTCACGCAAGCACTCCAGATGATCTATGACATGAAGGCCGCGATGCGGACGCTCTATCGCATCCTCAAACCCGGCGGCGTCATCCTGATGACGACGCATGGAACGAGCAAGATCGCCCGCCGTCTTGGCCGTGACGACTGGGGCGAATACTGGCGGCTGACGGCGCAGGGCGTCAGCGCGCTAGTCAAGGATGCCGCGCCCAACGCGGAACTCGCGGTCAGAAGCTACGGCAATGTTCTTTCTGCGGCCGCGTTTCTGTTCGGCCTTGCGGCGGAAGACCTCAAGGCGAATGAGCTCGATGCGGATGACGAGGATTTCGAAGTCATCCTCGGCGTCTCGATCCGCAAGCCGGCGGGCGCTCATCGATGAGCGGAGAACGCTTCCGGACGATCACGCTGCTCGATACATCGGTCTCATCTACCAATGTCGGCGATGAGATCATCATGGAAGCGGTGAGGAAACAGCTCGCGCCGGCGCTTGCGGGAGACTACGTCAACCGCGTCGCAAGCCACGAAAGAATGTCCGCGAAAAGCCGCGGCATGATATCGAAGTCGGATTTCGTCATCGCAGGCGGCAGCAATCTGTTGAGTTCGCATGTCGGGCTGCGGTCGGTCTGGAAACTATCTCCCCTCGACGCGACGCTCGGACGGAAGTTCGTGATGATGGGCGTCGGCTGGTATCACGACCAGGGCGCTCCCGATCCTTACACGGCGTGGCTCTTCAAGTCGCTCTTTTCGCGCGACAGGCCGCATTCCGTCCGCGACGGCTATTCGAAAGCAAAGCTCAACTCGCTCGGCTTCGACAACGTGATCAACACGGGTTGCCCGACGCTCTGGGAGCTTGCTCCCGACGTCAATGAGACGACGCCGAAGACAAAGGCGCGCAATGTCGTCACGACGCTCAACACCTACATGAAGGACAGGGCCGCCGATGCGGCTCTCCTCGAACTGCTCCAGAAGAAATATGAGCGCGTCTTCGCCTGGGTGCAGACCTATAGCGATCAGGATTACCTGAAACAGCTGTTCCCGGCGATTGAACTCGTCGCCCCCAATCTTCCGGCCTATGACGCGCTCCTCGTGGACGGGATCGATCTCGACTATGTCGGCAATCGCCTGCACGCCGGCATCCGCGCGCTGCAGAAAAAGCGCAGAACCGTCATCATCGAAATCGACAACAGGGCCCGCGAAATGGGCAAGGACTTCAATCTTCCAACCGTGAAGCGCGACGACCTTGCAGCGCTCGAAGCGATGATCGATCGCCCGTCAGCGCTAAAGATCGCCTTGCCTCGCGACGACATCGGTCGCTGGCTCGACCAGTGGAAATAGCGGAGGCGGCATGCCATCGCCAACGGCGCGCAAAACCGGTCTCGACGCGGAAAGGCTCGCAATTGCGACCGTTGTCCTCATCGCCGTCATTCTGCGCATCGTCAATCTTAATGCGGGGCTCTGGTACGACGAAGTCATTACGCTCATTCAGTCGGTGCGCCTCGCCCCGGCCGAGCTTCTCGTGACTTACGGATCACTCAACAATCACGTCCTTTACACTTGGCTCGCAAAGGCGTGCGTTGCGCTTTTCGGCGAAGAGCCGTGGGCTTTAAGGGCGCCCGCATTGGCGCTCGGCGCGGCGTCGATCGCCGCAGCGTGGCTCATGTTCCGCGAAAGCGGGTATCGCTGGGCGGCCGTTGCGGCGGCGGCGCTGCTCGCGCTCTCCTATCACCATGTATGGTTCTCACAGAACGCGCGGGGCTATACGGGCCTTCTCCTCTTCACGACGCTTGCGGGGCTCGCGCTCCATCGCGCGCTCACGACCCGGGAGCGCCGTTATTGGTTCGCCTACGCCGCTTTCTTCGCGATCTCGATGCTGATCCATTTGTCGGCCGCTTTCCTGCTGGCGGCGCAGGGTCTCGCCGTCCTTCTCCACGGCGCTCTCGTCGCGAGAAGGGAGGCGGACGCATCATTCTGGCGCTGGATCTTCGGGCCGATGATCGGATTCGGCTGCGGGAGCCTCATCGTGCTCGCAGTCTTCGCGCCGATGATCGGCGGAATGATCGAGACATTCGGCGCCGTCGCGGGTCCGGCGGAGCCGGCTGCGAATGGCGTCGTCGAATGGAAAAAC
>JBMOOR010000020.1:2377-3899 GCA_049324555.1 Pseudomonadota bacterium
TTGATTTTCGCCGGCGTTGGCTGTCGGCGCCTTCTGCGCGCGGCGCCATGGATCGCCGCGCCCTATCTCATCCACGTCCCGCTGACGCTTGCGCTTCTCTCGGCGCTTTCGATGCGCATCTGGCCGCGATATTTCCTCGTCGATATCGGCTTCCTGACGGCTGCGGCCGTGATCGGCGCCTTCGCCTTCGCCGAGGGCTTCGCTGACCGGTTGAAGACGAAGGAGCGCTTCGGCATTGGCGCGACGGCGCTCAAATCGGCCGGCTTCGCCCTGATGGCGATTGCGTCGGTTCCTTTGCTTCTCCGCAATTATGCGCATCCAAAACAGGACTTTGAGGGAGCCTACGCCTATATCGAAGCGCAGCGCCAGCCCGCGGACCGCGTTGCAACGCTCGGGCTCGCTCGCGTCTATTACGACGACTACAGACGGTCGGGCTGGCCATCCCTGTCGTCGGTCGATCAAATGAAAGCGGAGGGCGACGGCCGCCTCTGGGTCGTGACTTCGTTTCCGTCTCACACGCGCGCCTTCTTTCCGGAAGAGCAGGCGTTGCTCGACGCGGAGTTCGACCTCGCGGCGAAATTCGAAGGGACGCTGTCCGGCGGCGACGTTTATGTCTACCGGTCGCGAACGCCGTGAACGATCAATCCAAACTCGATCCGCCCTCACGCCCGAAACGGTTCCGCTTCAGCGTCGGACGGCTCATTGACGATTTTATCGTCCTTGCGACGGGCCAATTCCTGGCCAAGGTGTTCGGCTTTCTCGCATTCGCATGGCTCGCGCGAATCTTGTCGGTTGCAGACTATGGCGCCGTCGAAACGGCCGTCGGCATGGCGGCGATCGGCGCGGTCGCGCTTGAACTCGGCACCGGCGCAGTCGGCGTCAGGCGCATCGCGCAGAAGGAATCGAACGGCGCGCGCGTCCTTGGATCGGTCATAACGGCGCGGTTGCTGCTTGCGATCGTCATCGCGCCGATCCTTGCGGTTTCATATGGCGCGATGACGGCGTCGAGCATGCCGGACATGCTGTTCTGGCTTTTTGCGGCTAGCCTTTTTGCGGTCCCGTTCAATCACAACTGGTATTTCCAGTCTCAGGAAAGAATGACGATCGCCGGGTTCGGCCAGACCCTCAAAATGGGCGTCTTCCTTCTGGCGATTCATTTCCTCGCGCCCGAACGAAACGGCGTCGTCGAAGTAGGATATGCGGAAGTGATCGCAGCGATGACGATGGCGATCTGGTATTCGCTGCTCGCCTTTCAGCGTCTGAAGCCCGAGCGTCCGCGTTACAGCGTGGACGATGGAGTAAAGCTCTTGCGGGAGAGCGGCCCGCTCGGAGTTTCGGCGTTCGTCAACACGGTCTCGCAATACCTTCCGCTGCTGATCGTCGCCGCCCTCGCAGACAATGTCGAAACCGCGAGATTCGCCGCGTCGCAGCGCCTTGTCGTGTCGCTGATCACTTTCAGCTTCGTCTACTACTTCAACCTCTATCCTTTGATCGCGCGCCGCCTTGCAGATGATTCGCACGC
>JBMOOR010000021.1:0-3878 GCA_049324555.1 Pseudomonadota bacterium
CGCGCGCAAGGCGAACGATCGAGGAATTGAAGGCGCCGCAAAGTCCCTTGTCGGCGGTCGCGACAACGAGGAGGTGCGTCTTGTCCGAGCCGGTCCCCGCGAGAAGTTTCGGTGCGTTCGGGTTGCCTTTCGCTGAAGCCGCGAGATTGGCGAGAACGCCCTCCATCCGTTCCGTATACGGACGGGAAGCCTTGGCGGCTTCCTCCGCCCGGCGCAGCTTCGCCGCGGCGACCATTTGCTTGGCCTTGGTGATCTTCTTCGTCGACTTGACGGAAGCGATCCGGTTCTTGAGGGCTTTAAGGCTCGGCATTGACGCCACCCGCTATGCGAACTTCTTCACGAAGGCGTCGAGAACCGAAACGAGCTTGTCCTCTTCCGCCTTTTCGAGCTTGCCGGTCTCGCGGATCGTTTTCAAAAGCGCGGCGTGATCGGCGTGAAGGTGACGGAGAAGCTCTTTCTCGAAATCCTGCACGCGCTGCTTCGGCATCTTGTCGAGATAGCCTCTGACGCCCGCGAAAATGACGCAGACCTGTTCTTCGACCTGCAAGGGCGAGAATTGCGGCTGTTTCATGAGTTCCGTCAGGCGGTCGCCGCGGTTCAAAATCCGCTGCGTCGTCGCGTCGAGATCGGAGCCGAACTGCGCGAAGGCTGCAAGCTCTCGATACTGCGCAAGCTCGCCTTTGATGCGGCCGGCGACCTGCTTCATCGCCTTCACCTGCGCCGAGGAGCCGACGCGGGAAACCGAAAGGCCGACGTTCACCGCAGGCCTTATGCCCTGATAGAAGAGGTCGGTTTCAAGGAAGATCTGGCCGTCGGTGATCGAAATGACGTTGGTCGGGATATAGGCCGAAACGTCGTTCGCCTGCGTCTCGATGATCGGAAGCGCGGTCAAGGACCCGCCCCCGTTCGCTTCGTTTAGCTTCGCGGCGCGCTCCAAAAGGCGCGAGTGGAGATAGAAGACGTCGCCCGGATAGGCTTCGCGGCCCGGCGGACGGCGAAGGAGCAACGACATCTGGCGATAGGCGACGGCCTGTTTCGAAAGGTCGTCATAGATCATCAGCGCATGCATGCCGTTGTCGCGGAAATATTCGCCCATCGCGCAACCGGCGAACGGCGCGAGAAACTGCAAAGGCGCAGGCTCCGACGCGGTCGCGGCGACGACGATCGTGTATTCAAGCGCGCCGTTGTCTTCGAGCGTCTTGACGATTTGCGCGACGGTCGAGCGCTTCTGGCCGATCGCGACATAGACGCAGTAGAGCTTCTTTTTCTCGTCGCCCGAGGCGTTGATCGCTTTCTGGTTCAAGATCGTGTCGATGCAGATCGCCGTCTTGCCGGTCTGGCGGTCGCCGATGACAAGCTCGCGCTGGCCGCGGCCGACGGGAATCATCGAGTCGATCGCCTTGATGCCCGTCTGCACCGGTTCGTGCACGGACTTTCTCGGCAGGATGCCGGGCGCCTTCACGTCGACGACGCGCCGTTCCGTCGCCTGGATCGGGCCTTTGCCGTCGATCGGATTGCCGAGGGGGTCGACGACGCGCCCAAGAAGGCCCTTGCCGACCGGCACATCGACGATCGACTTCGTGCGCTTGACGGTGTCGCCTTCCTTGATGTTGCGGTCTTCGCCGAAAATGACGACGCCGACATTGTCCTGCTCGAGGTTCAGAGCCATGCCTTTGACGCCGTTCGCGAACTCGACCATTTCGCCTGCTTGGACGTTGTCGAGGCCGTAGACGCGCGCGATGCCGTCGCCGACCGAGAGCACCTGGCCGATCTCAGAGACTTCGGCGTCCTTGCCGAAATCCCTGATCTGCTGCTTCAGAATGCTCGAAATTTCAGCCGCGTTGAGTTCCATGGACCTT
The DNA here is from genome assembly GCA_049324555.1 of Pseudomonadota bacterium. Classification (GTDB taxonomy): domain Bacteria; phylum Pseudomonadota; class Alphaproteobacteria; order Caulobacterales; family Parvularculaceae; genus Amphiplicatus. The sequence goes on from JBMOOR010000021.1 coordinate 1,860, forward strand.
AAGCCTCTTTCATCACGGATTTCAGTCGATTGAGTTTGGTCTTCAGCGAGCTATCGATCATCTTCGACCCGACCTTGACGATCATGCCGCCGAGGAGGTCCTGATCGACCTTCACGGAAAGATTGACAGCCTTGCCGACGATGCGTTCGATTTCGCCTCTGAGGCGCTTCGTCTGGTCATCGCTCAAGGGCGCCGCGGCGATCGCCTCGGCGCTCACCTCCCCGCGATGATCGGCGAGGCGCTTTGCAAACGCCGCCAAAATCCCCTCAAGCGCAAACAGGCGCCGGTTTTTAGCGACAACCCCCAAGAAGTCCTGCGTCAGCTGGGAAACGCCCGCTTTCTCTGCGATCGCCGCGATGGCGCGCGCCTTATCGTCGGCGCCGTAGACGGGACTCGTCAGAAAGGCGCGGAAGTCCGCCGATGTCTCAGCAAGCCGGCCGAGCGTTTTGAGGTCCGCCTCAGCGCGATCGAGGCTGTTCTGTTCGAGGGCGAGATCGAAGAATGCTTCCGCATAACGCAGCGCAGCGCCCGATGCGGTCGGCGAGGAGGCGGCTTCCGAAGACATGAGGGCGTAAAAGCTCCCGTCCGGTCCGGCGCTGACTGGCGCCTAGTTTATTGAATTTACAGCGAATTTCGGAGTCAGATTTGCTCGCGCAAACGACCCCTCGACGCGAATTGCGACGCCGTTAGCATGGCCCCCGCGGCGACGCAACAAGGGGCGCTGCGGCCGAATGGCCGACGCATTGGTCCCGGGGGCGTTCGGCCCCTGCGGCGACGCCGCCGCTCCTTCACCGAACCGACAAATTTCTCTTTTACGAATGGTCAGGCGATGATTATCGTAGCTTTAAACTATCCAAGATGAAAAACATAAAAATGGGGGACTTCACAATGAGACCGTTTTTCTTCGCGTTGGCGAGGGTAGCCTTTATTGCCGCGACGATCGCCCCAGCCGCCGCGCAGGGCGATCCCGCAGTCTATGGAGCAGCGCCGGCGGTCTCCGAAGTGCAGATTTCGCCAGACGGCTCGAGCGTCGCGATGCTGCGGTCGATGGACGATACGATGTCGGTTGTCTTCTACGATCTCGCCAATCCGGACGCCAAGCCAGCCGGCATTCAGGTCGGCGGAGGCAAGGCGCGCGACATCGTCTGGGCGGATAACGACCATATCCTCGTGCTCGCGTCGCAGACAGGCCGCATGCAGGTCACAACAGGTCTTGAAACCATCGAATTTTTCCGTTGGTTCTCAGTGTCGAAGTCGAAAATGAAATCGGTCGTGCTGTTTGGAAATGAGGGCAATCTCTACATTTCGTCCGCAGGTACGCTCATTTCAACTCTGCCGGATGACCCGGATTTTGCAATGTTCGCGCGGTACAACACGCAAAAAGCGGGCGGTGCGTCCTATGACCTGCTGCGGGGGAACCTGAAAAGCGGCGACACGAAACTTGCCGCAGCTGGCCGCTCGAACACCTACGACTGGCTCGTCATGCCATCAGGCGAACCTCTGGCGCGCATCGACTATGACAGCGCCAGGAAAGAATCGATTCTCAATCTCAGCGACAACGGCGCATCAGCCTTTCATGAGGTGCGAACGTATGAGGACGCGCCCGGATCCGTCGGCGGCGTCTCGTTTTACGGCCTGACGCCCGATGGCGCGGGGCTGGTTGTCGCCACGCGCAATGCGCGCGGTTTGAGATCGCTTGCCAAGGTTGACAAAACGACCGGCGAAATCGGCGAAACGCTGTTCTCAAGTCCCGAATATGACATCGACGGCGCCGTCTATGACTATGAAAAGGCGACGGCGACCGGCGCGCGCTACACGGACGATCTGCCGCGCACCTTGCACTTCGATCCCGTCGAACAGAAGATCCAGGACCAGCTCGTCAAAGCGCTTCCGGGCGCTGCGCCGATGATCGTCTCCAAATCCGCGGACCGCATGAAGATGATCGTCCGTGCGATCTACACAGATCATCCCGATCAGTATTTCCTGTTCGATCGCGCCACGAAGGCGCTGAGCATGATC
>JBMOOR010000022.1:0-3866 GCA_049324555.1 Pseudomonadota bacterium
GAAGTCGAGGGGGTCGATTTTCGCCATGCCGGTCTGGTAGACCACGCCTTGCGCGGTCACAAGCAGAGCCTTGAGGGAGTTCCTTCATGCCGAAGATCGATATCGAGAAAGTTCCGCTCGTCACCGGGACCGGCTATCCGCCGCCCTACCGGGCGATGGTCGAAGGGCGCAGCAAGAAGCGGTTTGGCGATGCTGGGGGACTTACGCAATACGGCGTCAATCTCACCACGCTGAAACCAGGCGCCGCGTCGGCGCATCGCCACTGGCACATGAACGAGGATGAGTTCGTCTATATCATTTCGGGAGAAGCGATCCTCGTCGAAGACAGCGGCGAGACGAAGCTGAAGGCGGGCGAGGCGGCGTCGTTTCCAGCGGGCGCTGCGAATGGGCACCATCTTGTCAATCGCTCGGCCACCGATGTCATCTATCTCGAAGTCGGCGCGCGTGCGGAGACGGAAACCGTCGCGTACACCGATCCTGCAATCGATCTTGAGGCGGTGAAGGATGAAACGGGCTGGCGCTATCAACGCCGCAACGGCGAGCCCTGGTGATTCTTAGAACGAATAGCGGAGGCGTCCCGACACCGCGAAGGCGGTCGTCTCAAGATCGGCGGACAGGGAGCCGCGGAAGAATTCCTCCGGCGCTGCGCCCGCAAGATCTATCGGCCGGTTCTCGAAAAAGGCGACCGCAAGTCCAAGATCGCCGCTGAGGCGTTCGCTGAAGCGCTGCGAGGCGCCGACCGTCGCCCAGTAGCGGTTGGAGTCAGGGATGCGCGGGGAGGCGAAGGCGTCGGCGACCGGCGTGTCGTCGAACATGAAGCCCGCGCGCAGGACTGTCGCCTCGCCCGCCGCATATTCTCCGCCCACGGAAAAGGTCCAGCTGTCGTCCCAGTTCTGGTTGAGGATTTCCGGCGGCTGCGCCGGGTTGGCGAAGATGATTGCGACCCCTTCGAATGCGGACCAGCGCGACCAAGTCGTTGAAGCGAGCAGCGTCAGCCTGTCGCTTGCGGCGTATTCAGCGCCGAGGCCCGCGATCGCCGGCGTGTTGAACTCGGACGCAAATGTCGTCGGTGCGAAAAGGCCGGCGGCGAAGTTAAGCGTCTGAGCCGCCGCGCTTGCACCAATATCGAAGGCGGCATCGCCTTCGATGTCGTGGGATATCTTCGACGCATAGGAGCCGCCGATCGTCAGCCTCGGCGTCAGCGCGGCCTGAAATCCGGCTGTGAAGCCGATCGCAATGTCGTCGCCGCCGAACTCGCCCGGAAGATCGCTCGATCCCGGCGCAAATCCCGGAATGGAGCTCGCCGCCGCGATCCCGCCGGCGTCGATGATCGCGGTGACCGAGAGATCTATATATTGGACGCGCAGGCCTCCAGCGACGACAAGATTGTCTGTCAGTTCGAGGGCGAGCGTCGGCGTCATGGCGATCGTCGTCGCCTGCGATTCCTGCGCCTGATACCGGATGATGGAATCGCTGTCGAAGACCGTCTTCAATCCGAACGGAGAGTTGATGACGAGGCCGATTGTGACGCGCTCGGAAATCGGCGCCGCAAGCGACAGGTTTGGAATGACGGCGGCGCGGTCAAATCCCTTATCGCTCGCAACGCCCGTGATCGGCTGCGCGCCGAGAAGGGCGCCTTGAGCATTTTCATAGGAGGTCTGCGAAAAAACGCCTGTCGCATTGACGCTAAGGTCAAGGCTGTCGACGCCGGCGATCGCAGCTGGATTATAGGCGGCGAAACCGGGATCGGCCCGGCGCGCCTGCGCGCCCGCGAAAGCCGCGCCGAGCGCTTTTGCATTCTGCTGTTCGAGCGCAAATCCGCCCGCCGTCGCCGGCGCCAGCATGGTTTGAACCGCGAGCGCGCTTGTGAGCGCCGCAGCAAGGCGCGAGGCGTTGGTCATGGAATCTCCCCAAAACAACCGGCGAGGCGGGACCCGATCGCAAGTTCGTTAATAAAGGTTAAACGGTTGACGCGACAGGCGATTGTGTCAATTCCGCACGGAATGAACGCGGAACGCAAGCGGACCTGAAATATCTGTTGAAATTAACGGTTTATTAAGAATAATCGCAAGCGGCGCGTTTTCGGCGCGAGTCGTTTTTCGGGTGCGGGTTTGTAATGGCGAAATCCTATGAGGAACTGGTCGGCGCAGTCGGCCGGGCGCAGCGATTTCGGCGCAAACGGCACATTGCAACGACGCTTTTCGGCGGCGAGCCGCCGACCCTTTATTTCGACGATGAACCCTATGAGCTGAAAGACATTAGCGGCTCGGGGTCCGGCGCCGTTGCGCCGCTGTCGGCGGCGGAAAGCGCGCTCGCCGACATCAACCGCATCGGCGTTCTTCGCCTTGTGCAGAACGGTCAGGATATTTTTCGGGGCGCGGCGCGCAAGGCGCGCGCGTCGGCGCTCGGCGGCCGGATCATTTCCGGCTTCGCGCTGGAGCGGGCGCAATTCGATCTGGCGGAGCTGCAGCGCCGCAACGCGGCGGCGATCGCGAGCATCGCGCCCGCGGCGATCGCCGCAATCGATCCTCAATACAAGGCGTTTTGCGCCGACGCGCTGAACTTCGTCTCCAGCTATCTTGACCGGATCGAGCGCAATTTCGCGCCGCTCGAAAAGTCCATGTCCGCTTCGGATATGGATGATTTCGCCCGCGAACTTTGCGCAGGCGCGGCGCCTGCATGGCGCTCGATCGTGATGCAGGGAAACGATCTCGTCATTCCCCGTCAACGCAGCAAGCGCGAGCGACTGCGGATGAAGACCTTCACCGAGCGGGTGCTGACGCGCGCTCTTCTCGACGGCGAGGGATGGCGGCGCACCTATTTCAAGCCGATGGGCTATCCCGGCGATTTTTGCATCATGAACTACATCTATGACGGCGATCCAGTCGGCGATGACGTCAAGTCCAAGTTCCTTCACCTCTTGAGCCTTGTCGGCGCGGAGCCGGTGAAAACGCGCATGCGCCGCCTCGCCGAACTGGTCGTCGACTGCGCATCGGGAATGCCGGCGAACGAACCCTGTCCGATCCTCAGCATCGGTGCCGGACCCACTCGCGAAGCCGACGACATTCTGCGCCTGTCCGGGCCAGCCCGCTCGTGGCGGTTTACGCTCCTTGATCAGGAGGAAGCGGCGCTCGAATATTCAACGGCGCGGCTCAATACGCTCAATGCGGACAATCGCGTTCATTGTCGCGCGCTCAACGCCTCCTTCAAGGAAATGCTCGATCCTTCCCCCCTCGCCGCAGAGGCGGGCGAGAACGCCGTCATTTATTCGTCGGGGCTCGTCGACTACCTCAATCCGCTCCTTGCGCGGCGCTTTGTGAAGCGCCTCTACGAACTGCTCCGTCCCGGCGGCGCGATCATCATCGGCAATGTCAACGACAAAAACACCGGAATGATGTGGCCGAGCGAGTATGTCGTCGACTGGTCGCTGTTCTTCCGCAGCCGCGATGAAATGCTCGACATGGCGGCTGGCAATCCGGGCGCTGAGATTTCGATCGAGACGGATCGTCTCGATGCGATTCATTTCCTCATCGTGCGAAAGCCCGCCTGACGATCAGGCCGCCCTTGATCAGGGGACCTCGTTCGGAATCGGGATCCTCCGATCAAGCTTTTGCATTGGCGCGGCGTTTTTCGCAAAACCGCTCACGCTTTTGCGCACGCCGCGCCGGCCTGCTCGCTGGCGGCAAAGAGAATGCGGGCGATGACGCCTGCGCCCGGCGTCGAGTGGAGCGTCAACTCGGCGCCCTGATCGGTCAGGATCTTTCGCGCCAGGGTGAGACCCAATCCGACGCCTTCCGAGGCGCGCGTGCGCGCTTCGCCCGTCTGGTGGAACGGCTCGAAGGCGCGACGGATCTGATCGGGCGTCA
>JBMOOR010000023.1:0-3808 GCA_049324555.1 Pseudomonadota bacterium
CGATCGACGAGCCGTTCTACGCCCATTATCTTTCAAGGACCGGCGCCGATCATCCGTACCGAAACGAAACGCTCGCCGCATATCCTTCGCAATGGCCGGCGGTCATCGACTGGATCGAGGCGCCGCCGGCGGGCGGGCAGAAACTCCTCTTCCTGAAGCACATCGCTTATCATCTTCCGGACGATGTCGATTTTTCCTTCCTCCTCGACCACCGCAATTTTCTACTGATCCGGGATCCGCGCGCGATGGTCGCGTCCTTCGCCGACAAGCTCGAGGATGCTGCGCCGATCGCGCGAAGTTTTGCGATCGAACGGCGCATATTCGAATATCTTTCCGCGCGCGATTTTCCGTGCCCGGTCCTCGACGCCGCCGACATCCTGAAAGCGCCGGAGCCGACGCTGAAAGCTCTGTGTGCGGCGCTCGACATCGAGTTCGACCAGCGGATGCTAAGCTGGGCGCCCGGCCCGCGCCCGGAGGATGGTCCCTGGGCGCCGCACTGGTATGACGCCGTCTGGGCGTCGACCGGGTTCAAGCCTTATGTTGAGAAAAAACCGAAGCTCTCCAGCGCGTTAGAGGCCGTCGCCGCCCGGTCGACGGCTGATTACCGCTATCTCTTCGACCGGCGGATGACCGCCTGACAGTCCGATGCGCGGCGGCCACATCGTCGCAGAAACGTCATGAATGGCAGCGATTGCGCTTCCGGGCTGCGCGAAGCCGACTAATGTCGCCGCGACGGCAGGCGGCGCGCGAGCCCGCCTGCGATGGTGTGGGAAATCTTCAAGGGAACCTCCAACAATGGCTCAGACCCAAAAGCTTATCCGATTTTCTTGCGGGCTAGCGGCGGCGCTTTCAGGCGCATCCGCTCTCGCGCTCATGACAGCCTCGCCCGCATCAGCCCAGGACGAGGCGGCGGCGCGCGAGGGCCTTGACGTCGTCACCGTCACGGCGCAACGGCGCGAAGAAAACCAGCAGGAAGTTCCTGTTTCCGTCACCACGTTGCCGGAGGAACGCCTCGCCTCGATCCTCGCCGGCGCAGAAGACATTCGCGCGCTTGCAACACGCGTTCCCGGCCTTTACGCCGAATCCTCGAATGGACGCGTCGCGCCGCGCTTTTACATCCGCGGCCTCGGCAATACGGATTTCGACCTCGCCGCCTCACAGCCGGTCTCGATCATCATGGACGAGATCGTCATGGAAAATGTCGTCCTCAAATCCTTCCCTCTCTTTGACATTGCAGCAGTCGAAGTTCTTCGCGGACCCCAAGGAACGCTTTTCGGCCGCAACACGCCGGCGGGCATCGTCAAGTTCGACACGGCGAAGCCGAGCGATGAACTCGACGGTTATCTCTCCGCCTCCTACGGCACCTACAACACAGCGAAAGTCGAAGCCGCGATCGGCGGCCCGCTGAGCGACAGCCTCTCATATCGCGCCTCGATGCTCTATCAGCGCCGCAGCGACTGGATCGACAATATCGGCGTCATCCAGAACGGCTTCAACGACGTCGATGACGCGTACGGCGGCTTTGAAGACCTTGCAGGGCGCTTCCAGCTCCTCTGGGCGCCCGGCGAAGTCTTTTCAACGCTCCTCAATGTCCACGGCCGCAAGCTCGAAGGCACGTCGGAGCTCTTCCGCGCCAACATCTTCACGGCGGGCTCGAACGAGCTCAACTCCAATTTCATCCGCGACGCGGTCTTTTACGATGGCGGCGCCGGCAACAAGCAGAGCTACGACACCTATGGCGGGTCGGCGAAAGTCGGCATCGACATGGGGTCAGTGACGCTGACCTCGATCACCGCCTTTGAGACAGCCAACGGGAAGAGCCGCGGCGATATCGACGGCGGATCCGGCGCCGTCTTCCTGCCGAACGGCTCGTTCCCGGGGTTCATTCCGTTCCCGTCCGATACGCTGGATGGAATCGACGATCTTGATCAGTTCACGGAGGAAGTGCGGCTCGCAAGCGATTATGACGGCGCCTTCAACTGGCAGGCCGGTTTCTTCTATTTTGACAGCGATCTGACGATCACCACGAATCCGTTCTTTGTCGCGGCGACGACGGTTCGTCATGACAATCAGAGCTGGGCGATCTTCGCGCAGGGAAGCTATGATCTTACCGATCGCGTCACTTTCACGGGCGGCGTTCGCTACACGGAAGATGACAAGGACTTTCAGGGCGTCGCCACGAACTTCCCTGTCGCACCGGTTTCGGTTTCTGACGAAAAAATAAGCTGGGACGCCGCGCTGACTTTCGCTGCGTCGGATTCCGTCAACTTCTACGCCCGCGTCGCACGCGGCTTCCGCGCGCCGACGATCCAGGGGCGCGACGTCGCTTTCTTCGGCTCGCCGACGACGGCGACATCGGAAACAATCCAGTCCTACGAAGCTGGCGTCAAATCCGAACTTTTCGACAATCACCTTCGCTTCAACGCGACCGGCTTCTTCTATGACGCGAACGATCTCCAGTTCTCAGCGATCGGCGGCCTCGGCAATTTCAACCAGCTTGTGAACGCCGACGGCGAGGCTTGGGGCTTTGAAGCCGATGTCGAGTGGCTGCTTTCGGAGAATTTCCTCCTCACCGGCGGCGTCAGCTACAATGACACCGAGATTACGGAACCGGGCCTTGCGGTCGCTCCCTGCGGCGGCGGGTGCACGGTCACGGATCCGATCGACGGGCTCGGCAACGCCGTCATCACCGGCAACCCGTTCCCGCAAGCGCCGAAATGGACGTGGAACGTCACGGCGCGCTTCTCGGTTCCGGTCGGCGGAAACGGAAACGAGCTCTACGCCTTCACCGATTGGGCGGGTCAGGGCCACACCAATTTCTTCCTCTACGAGTCTGCGGAGTTCTTCTCCGAAGGCAATGTCGAGGGGGGCCTGCGCCTCGGCTATCTTTGCCATGACGGCAAAGTCGATCTCGCTGTCTTCGCGCGCAACATTCTCGATGCGGAGAACGTCAAGGGCGGCATCGACTTCAACAACCTGACGGGTTTTGTCAACGAGCCGCGCATATGGGGCGTTTCGGCGACGCTGAACTTCTAGTTCGTTAACGCCGATTTACGATTGGAGAGCCCCGCAGCGCCGCTGCGGGGCTTTTTCTTCGGTTTCGCAAAGCCGATCGCAGGATTTAACTGAAAAGGAAATCTTCACCATGAAGGATCCGGCGGGCGGCGGCGAGAGGGGGCCGCAGCGATGGTTTTCAGTTCCTATGCGTTCCTCCTGGTCTTCCTTCCGCTGACGATCGCGGGCTTTTGGGCCTTGCGCGCGGGCGGTCTGCGTCGCGCGTCGGTCAGTTTCCTCCTCTTCGCCTCGCTCGCCTTCTATGGCGCCTGGAGTCTTGCGCATCTTGCGCTTCTCCTCGCCTCGATTGCTGCAAATTACGCCTGCGGCCGGTTTGTCGCGTCTTCGGCGTCCGACAGCGCACGCCGCGCCGCAATGATCGCCGGCGTCGCCGCCAATCTCTCGCTCATCTTCTGGTTCAAGTATCTTGATTTCGCCGGCTCGTCGCTCGCCGCGCTCGTGGGCGCCGACTGGACGTTCCGAAATATTCTCCTGCCGCTCGGGATTTCATTCTTCACATTCCAGCAGATCGCCTATCTCGTTGACTGCTGGAAAACGAAGGACGGCGAGAAGAGCTTTCGCGACTACGCGCTCTTCGTCACGTTCTTTCCGCAATTGATCGCCGGACCGATTGTCCATCATCGTTACACGCGCCCACAGTTTGCGAGCCTTGCAGAGCGCGGCGTCGATTGGAACGCCCTTCCCTACGGCGTCATGATCTTTGCGATGGGGCTCGCGAAAAAGACGCTCATCG
>JBMOOR010000024.1:0-3774 GCA_049324555.1 Pseudomonadota bacterium
TCGGGAGGATGACCCGGCGCGCGTGCAGCATGATCGGCTGGGCGCGATCTTCCGCCGAAAGGTCGCCATAAAGCGGATCGCCGATGATCGGCGCGCCGATCGAGGCGAGGTGAACGCGAATCTGGTGTGTGCGGCCGGTTTTGGGTTTCGCCTCGATGAACGAGACGCCGTCCTTGACTTTAAGCGTGCGATAGGTGGTGACCGCCTCAAGAGCGCCTTCTTCGCCGGCGCGCGCAACCGCCATGCGCCAGCCCGCTCTCTGCGTTCCCTTTTTCAGCGGCGCATCGATCGTCCCTGACAGCTTTTCGGGAACGCCGCGGCAGATCGCCCAGTAGGTCTTGTCGACTGCGCCTTCAAAGAAAAGCTTGTGCAGCTTCCGCAACGCCTTTGGATGGCGGCCGAGAACAAGGCAGCCCGTGGTGTCGCGGTCGAGCCTATGGGCGAGAGCCGGCGGCCGCGGCAGGCCGAACCGCAATTGGTCGAAATAATCCTCAAGGCTTTCGCCGCTTTCGCTCTTTTTCGATCCGGGCTTTGCATGGACCGGAAGCCCCGCGGGCTTATCGATGACAAGCATCAACCCGTCGCGATATAGGACGCGCGATTGAAGGTCGATCACGGTCATGCGCCGCAAATGAGATCGATTGTGCCGTCGGCGACTCTTTCGAGATTTTCTCTCGGCTCGCCTGCGCGCGCGCGCACCGCGAGATAATAGAGCGTCGCCGCGGCGAACTTGCCGAGCATCTGAGGATCGCGGGACTTGCCGATTTCGCCTTTTTCCTGCGCGATCCTCGCCGCGCGAGCAAAGGCGGCATCGAACCGCCTGAGGCCGTCCGCGAGCGCTGCGCGGATCTCCGCATCATCGACAGCATCGTTGATCACTGCGCCGACCATGAAACAGCCGAGCGGCGTGTCGTGCCCGGAATAATACATGTCGAGCGCGCGGGAGTAGACGTCTTTCAGAATATCGCGAAGCGGCGCGTTGGTCGAAAACGCCGCGCTCATCTGGACGCGGGAAATCTCCTTGTAGCGGTCGATTGCGCGAAGATAGAGCGCACGCTTGTCGCCGAACGCCGCGTAAACGCTCGGCCGGTTCATGCCTGTCGCCTCGCAGATGTCGTCGAGCGATGCGGCCGAATAGCCGGCGCGCCAGAACACATCGAGCACGCTGTTCAAAGCGGCTTCCGGATCGTAGCGGCGCGGTCTGCCGCGCCTCGGCTCTGGTTTTTTAACCACCCAGTACAAAATCCTTGACGGTCACATTTTTATACCATATAGTACAAAAAGCAAGTTAATGGAGAGGCTGATGAAACTCTATTTTTCGCCGCTTGCCTGCTCGATGGCGACCCGCATCGCGCTCTACGAAACCGGGGAGGAAGCCGATTTCATCGCGGTCGATCTTGGGACGAAACGCGCCGGCGAGGAAGACTTCCTGACGATCAGCCCCCTCGGATATGTGCCGGCCCTCAAGACTGACGACGGGAAGATCCTCACCGAGAACGCGGCGATTCTCCAATATGTCGGCCGCCGCCGCATGGAATCCGGGCTGGTCCCTCGGGACGATCCGGCGCTCGCCCTTCTCCAGCAATGGCTCTGCTTCATTTCGAGCGAGCTTCACGCCGGCGTTTTCTCGCCGCTCTTCAGCCGGGAAAGCGATGACGCGGTCAAAGCCCACGCTCTGAAGAAAGCCGCTTCGCGCTTCACCTATCTCGATCACGCGCTTCAAGAACGCGACACGCTGCTCGACCGCTTCACCGTCGCTGACGCCTATCTCTTCACGGTGGTCAACTGGGCGCAGGCGACGCCGATCAAGCTCCAGCAATGGAAAGAAGTCAGCCGCTATCACGCGGCGACGTCGAAACGGCCGAGCGTCGCCCGGGCGCTCGCCGCCGAAGTCCCTCTCTACCGGGCGTAGGAAACGGAGAAAAAAATGTTGAAAACAGCCATCTCAACCATCGCATTCCTCATCGCCGCATCGCCGGCGTTCGCCTCGGATTTCAACGGCGCCAAGGCGGTCTGCGCCGATGCGATCGCGCTGGAGGCGGGGCGTTCCCTCAACGGCGCCAAGACAAAGCTCGTCAAGGCGCGCGACGGCGCGACCATGCGCATCACCGTCAAGGTCACCTTTGAGGACGGAGCGCCCATTACCGGGGAATGCAAGGTCAAGGGCGGCGCCGTGCAGTCGGTCACGCTCAAGTCCTGATTGAACGAAAAGGCGCGGACCGGCGAAGGCCGGTCCGCGGGCCTCATCGCCCGCGCCGGATGAAATCCCTGAGCGGCGCAAAGGAGCGAACGAGCTCCTCATAGACGTTGCGCTTGAACGGCACGATAAGCTCGGGCGCCTTGTCGAGCTCGCCCCAGCGCCAGGCGTCGAATTCCTGATGTTCGTCAGCAGCAAGATCGATTTCCGATTCGCTTCCTTCGAACAGCATCGCGGCCCATTTCTGGCGTTGCCCGCGCCAATTCTTTTTCATGTAGCCGGGTGGAAAATCATAGGCGAGCCAGCCGGGCGTCAAGGTGAGAAGCCGGGCTGAGATGACGCCCGTTTCTTCCTTCAGTTCGCGGAACGCCGCGCTGACGATATCTTCACGATCATCGACGCCGCCCTGCGGAAACTGCCAGCGATAGGCGTCCTTGTCCTCGCCGAGATCGACAAAGTCGCCGATGCGCCGCCCGTAAAAAACTTCGCCCCGCCTGTTGAACAGGACGACGCCGACATTCGGGCGGTAGCGGCTGAGTATCTCTTCAACGGTCATTGCGTTTTATGGCGACGGCGCCGCATCCCTTATATCGGCGCACGCAAAAGTAAAACCCGGCTCCCTGCAAAACAGGCGCAATCAGTGCTGAAAGGAGCGCATTCCCCGATCTGGACGCTGCACGCCGCGCTAGCGGTCGCCCTTGCGCATGGCGAGGACCGCAGACGCCGGCGCAAGCGTCAGTCCCTTTTCGTCGAGCGACTTGGCCCACCGCACGATGTCGTCCAGCGTTGCGTCGTGAACGTAGGTTTTGCCGAGCGCGTCGCCGTCGCGCGCGGCGATTGTCTCGAGCGCCTGAAGATCGCGCTCCGTCCGCCCGCCGTCATCGCGGTATCCAGGATCGATCAACCGGTCGACAACAGTTGATTCCTCGCCGCGATCCGCGCCGCCAAGCGATCCTGTGTCGTCGAAATAGGCGAGCCCCGCCGCGTCGAGGCGCGCAACGAGGAAATTCATGGCGTCGCGATCGCCTGAAAACTTGACGCCGAGATAATTCGTGGCGCCGAAATAGCCCTGGAAGCGCGAAAGAATCCAGTCGAGCCGCTGTGAGTTTTCCTCTGCCGTGCGCGATGTGAGAAGCGCCGCCGGCCCGAGCGCTTCTCCATCGCCGCTTCGATTTTCCATCGGGATTTCGATCATGATCTCATGTCCGGCGTCGCGCGCCCGTTTCGTCCAAAAGGGGAGATCCTTTGCGTAGGGCGCAAAGGCGAGCGTGACACGCGGCGGCAGGGCGTCGATGGCGCGTTCCGTCAATGCGCGATTGAGGCCAAGCCCGCCGACGATCAGGGCGATGTTCGGATTTTCGCCGGGCGCAAAGCTTTGGGCGTAAAGCCTTGAGGGACGGCGGCCGTCCGCCGCAATTCGGGGAATCTGTCCGTAAGCGGAGCGTTTCAGCAGCGCCGCATCCGGCGCCGCGATCTTTATCGCCGTGACGGCGATTTTTGACGCCGGCGCGTCGCCGATCGCGCGCGCAGGAGCGCCGTCGACAGTGATGACGACGTCAGCGGCGGGATCGCTGAAC
>JBMOOR010000025.1:0-3747 GCA_049324555.1 Pseudomonadota bacterium
AGCGAAGGGCGCGGCGGGGCGAGGAACCGCGCAACGGCTGAGCGAATCCTGATGCTGCTTGAGCGCCTGCGAGACGGGCTGCTCGCTGGCCGGATCGCCGTCAGCGACCTTTCCGCCCTCGCAATTGCTGCAGATGCGAAATTAAATGATCCGGACGAAGCGATTGCGTCGCTTCACGCGGAAATCGCGCTTAGGGCGCGTGTTGAACTCGCCAAACTCGGTCATAGCTGAGTGCTGCCTCAACAGCAGATTGCGCCCGTTTTTCGCATAGAAACCGATTTCTCAGAAATTTGAATTTATATCCGCGTTTCGGCCATTTTGAGGCGCGATTTTTGCGTCTTGAGGCGCGCGGCCTGCGCGCTTATACAGGCCGCGCCCGACGGGAGGGCGTTGCGAATAAGGCAGTGGAAAGGGCGAGTTGAGCACGTGAGCGCGAAGAAAAAAAAGACCTCGGCGGCCGACCTACAGGATTACCGGCCGACCGATTCTGAACCCTTCATGAATGACCGGCAGAAGGAATATTTCCGGCGCAAGCTGATCGAGTGGAAGAGCGACATTCTCAAGGAAAGCAAGTGCACGCTCGAACAGCTTCAGGAGGAAAGCCTGCACCTGCCTGACATCGCCGACCGGGCGTCGAGCGAGACCGACAAGGCGATCGAACTTCGAACCCGCGATCGCCAGCGCAAGCTCATCTCCAAGATTGACGCGGCGCTCCGTCGGATTGAGACCGGCGAATACGGCTATTGCGAGGAAACAGGCGAGCCTATCGGGATCCGCCGCCTCGAGGCTCGTCCGATCGCGACTCTGTCGCTTGAGGCGCAGGAGCGTCATGAGCGGTCAGAAAAGGTGCATCGCGACGATTAGCTTGGGGACGCGGAGTCTCTTGCAGTAGATATAAAGATATCCTTATATGGGTGGGTCAACAGGAGCCCGCCATGCTGAAATCCGGTAGAGACCCCTTTCCGGGCCGCCCCGAGCGCATCGCCGCCCTCAACAGAGCGCTGAAGGAACGCATTGTTGTCCTTGACGGCGCGGCAGGCACCTTCATCCAATCCTATCGCCTCGACGAAGCCGGGTATCGCGGCGAACGTTTCGCGCATTGGAAATCCGACGTTCGCGGCAATAACGACCTCTTGATCCTATCGCGCCCCGAAATAGTCGCCGAAATGCACCGCGCCTATCTCGCCGCCGGCGCCGACATGATCGAAACCAACACGTTTTCTTCTACGACGATTGCACAATCCGACTACGGAATGGAACCGCTTGCTCACGAATTGAATGTCGAGGGCGCGCGTATCGCCCGCGAGCAAGCCGACGCCGCGTCTTCGCCCAACCGTCCTCGCTGGGTCGCGGGCGCGATCGGCCCGACAAATCGGACGGCGTCGATTTCGCCCGATGTCAACGATCCTGGCAAGAGAAATGTCGACTTCGATGCGCTTGTCGCCGCCTATGGCGATGCGGCGAGAGGGCTCATCGAGGGCGGCGTAGATACGATTCTAATCGAGACGATTTTCGATACGTTGAACGCCAAGGCGGCGATTTACGCCGTACAGGGACTATTTGACGAACTCGGCTTTGAAATCCCGATCATGCTGTCGGTGACGATCACCGACCAGTCAGGCCGGACGCTTTCCGGGCAGACGCCGGAAGCTTTCTGGCATTCCGTGCGACACGCAAGGCCCTTGTCGGTCGGCATCAATTGCGCGCTTGGGCCGGACCTTATGCGCCCGTTCGTCGCCGAGCTCGCCCGCGTCGCCGATTGCGCGCTTTCCGCCTATCCGAACGCTGGACTTCCGAACGCCTTTGGCGGCTATGACGAAACGCCGGCTTCGATGGTCGGGCACCTTCAGGAATGGGCGAAATCTGGCCTTCTCAACATCATCGGCGGCTGCTGCGGCACGACGCCCGACCATATCGCGGCCTTCGCGCGCGCGGTGAAAGGGATCGCGCCTCGGGCGATTCCTTTGGCGTCGCCAGCTCTCAGATTGTCGGGACTTGAGCCGTTCACGCTCGTTCGGCAAGCGTCGTGACAAATTCCGGTTGAAGGTTTAGCTGCCTCTCTGAACGATCGGAACAGGAGCAAACCTTGGTCGCAGCGAGGGAAGTCTCAAGGCAGATTGACTGGCTCGCGCGCCTTGTCGCGCATGACACGACGTCGTCGAAGTCGAATTTGAATCTCATCGACGATGTCGAAGCTTACCTTATAGACCACGGCGCCGAGACCCACCGCGTCTGGAATGCCGACCGGACGAAGGCCAATCTCTATGCTGTGATTGGTCCGAGGATCGAAGGCGGCGTCATCCTCTCCGGGCATACGGACGTCGTTCCTGTCGAGGGACAGGACTGGAAGACTGACCCTTGGAAACTGACCGAAAGGGACGGAAAACTCTACGGGCGCGGGACATGCGACATGAAGTCGTTTTCGGCGATCGCTCTGTCGCTCGTTCCCGACATGCTAAAAGCGAAACTCAAACGACCGATCATCTTCGCGCTCTCCTATGATGAGGAGATCGGACTTCTCGGCGCGCCGCACATGATAGCTGAAATAAGAGAGAAATTGCCGGCGCCGTCGGCTGTTATCGTAGGCGAGCCGACGATGATGAAAGTGATCGATGGGCACAAGGGCATCGCGTCGTTCAGGACTACAGTAACGGGCTTTACGACACATTCGAGCCAGACCGATCGCGGCGTCTCTGCGGTCGAAGCCGCGGCGAGACTGATCGCGAAAATTTCCGCGATGCGCGAGGCGAACGAGCGCCGTGCCGATCCTGATAGCCCATTCTCCCCGCCCTACACGACGATGACCGTCAATGTCGTAAGAGGCGGAACGCAGGTTAACATCATGGCAGGCGAATGCGCCTTCGATTGGGATTGCCGGATCATTCCCGGCGACAGCGCCGCCGCCGCGCTCGCCGAGTTCAATGAATTCGCGCGGGACGTCGAGGCGGATATGCGCCGCAAATCGTCGCTCTGCCGTATCGAAACGAGGCAGGCGACGAACGCGCCGCCCCTGGCGCCGTCGCCCGACAATCCCGCCGCCGATCTCGCCAAGGCGATCACAGGGCTTAATTCGACTGACGTCGTCTCCTATTGCGCCGAGGCCGGTCAATTCCAGGAAGCGGGGTTTTCAACCGTCATCTGCGGGCCCGGTTCGATCGATCAGGCGCACCAGCCCGATGAGTATGTCTCGATCGATCAGCTCGCAGAGGGGACGGCTTTCCTCGCCAAGCTGATCGCGCGGCTTTCGGCCTGATCGTCGGGAGAAAGTGCAATGACCTCGTTACAAGCGGCCGCCCTCTGGATCGGTCTTAATGCGATCTTCCTCATCTATATCAGCTGGCGGGTCGGAAAGGTCCGGATTCGCAACAAGATCAATCTTGGCGATGGCGGCAATGAGGAGATGTCGAGGGCGATCCGGACGCAGGGCAATTACATTGAATACGCGCCCCTAGCGCTGCTTGGGCTTCTTGCGCTCGCCGAGCTCGGTCTTGGCGCCGTCTACATTCATGTGCTCGGCGCCGTATTCTTCCTTGCACGGATCTCTCACTTGCTGGGTCTTGGCGTCGGCGTCTGGCCGAGCGGCCGCTTCATCGGCACGCTCTTCACCATGCTGACGCTGCTCGCGACGGCGCTCGCGCTCTTCTGGAAAGCGTTCTCGTGACGTTTGCAAAGCGTTAAGGTTCATTGCCGAGTTCTCGCCTTCAGCCGCTGCAATTCTTTACGGCGAATTTACCGTGACCTGAGACC
>JBMOOR010000026.1:0-3648 GCA_049324555.1 Pseudomonadota bacterium
TTTCAGTGCGCTCGGGCGCACGCGCCTCGATGCCCGGCATGATGGACACGGTTCTCAATCTCGGCCTCAACGACCGGACGGTCGAGGGCCTCGCGCGCCTCTCGGGCGATGCGCGCTTCGCTTATGACAGCTATCGCCGTTTCATCCAGATGTATTCAAACGTCGTCCTTGAAGTCGATCATCATCAGTTCGAGGAAATCCTCGAAACCTATAAGGAGGAGCGCGACTGTTTCCTCGACACCGAACTGAAGGCGGAAGACTGGAAGGCTGTGATCGCTGAATACAAGGCGACGGTTAAAGCCGCGCTCGGCCGCGAATTTCCGCAAGATCCGAAAGAACAGCTTTGGGGAGCGATCGGCGCCGTCTTCGGCTCCTGGCGCAACGATCGCGCGGAAGTCTACCGGCGTCTCCACTCGATTCCGGAAAGCTGGGGCACTGCGGTCAATGTGCAGGCGATGGTGTTTGGGAATATGGGCGAGACATCGGCGACCGGCGTCGCCTTCACGCGCGATCCCTCGACCGGCGAGAACTATCGCTATGGCGAATTCCTCATCAATGCTCAGGGCGAGGATGTCGTCGCCGGCATCAGGACTCCGCAGACTCTGACGAAGCGCGCGCGCGAAGCGATGGGCGAGAATGCGCCGTCGATGGAAGAGGCGATGCCGCAAGCCTTCGCCGCGCTCTCAAAAATCTTTGAGAAACTCGAGGCGCATTATCGCGACATGCAAGACATCGAGTTCACTGTCGAGCGGGGCAAGCTCTGGATGTTGCAGACGCGAAACGGCAAACGCACCGCTAAGGCCGCGCTGAAGATCGCTGTCGATCTTTGCCGCGAAGGCGTCATTTCCGAGAACGAAGCAGTGATGCGCGTCGATCCTTATTCGCTCGATCAATTGTTGCACCCGACGCTCGACCCGAAAGCGCCGCGCGATCTCCTGCTGTCGGGTCTTCCCGCTTCGCCGGGCGCCGCATCTGGGGAGGTCGTGTTCTCTGCTGATGAGGCCGAGCGCCTCGCGCAGGAAGGGCGCAGGGTTATTCTTGTCCGGGTTGAAACGAGCCCTGAAGACATTCACGGCATGCACGCCGCTGTCGCCATCGTCACCGCGCGCGGCGGCATGACGAGCCACGCTGCGGTCGTTGCGCGCGGCATGGGCCGTCCCTGCGTCTGCGGCGCCGGCGATCTCAGGATCGATCAGAAGACGGAATCGTTCACGGTCGCCGGGCGGATCGTCAAAAAAGGCGATCTCGTCACCGTCGACGGCGCCGCCGGCAAGGTCTTCGCGGGCAAAGTTTCAACGATCGAGCCAGAGCTCTCGGGCGATTTTGCGACGCTCATGGGCTGGGCGGACAAGGCGCGCCGGATGAAAGTGCGCGCGAACGCGGAAACGCCGCATGACGCGAAAGTCGCGCGCAATTTCGGCGCGGAAGGGATCGGCCTTTGCCGCACCGAGCATATGTTCTTCGACGCCGATCGCATCATCGCTGTCCGAGAGATGATCCTCGCCGAAGACAGACGGGGACGAGAGGCGGCTCTGGCCAAGCTCTTGCCGATGCAGCGGTCCGACTTCGAAGAAATCTTCCGGGTGATGAAGGGGCTGCCTGTCACCATCCGCTTGCTCGATCCGCCGCTCCACGAATTCCTGCCGCATTCGGACGATGAAATTGAAGAAGTCGCGAAGGCCTCCGGCATGGACGCGAAGAAGCTGAAAGAACGAGCCCACAAGCTGCACGAATTTAACCCGATGCTCGGCCATCGCGGCTGCCGGCTCGGCGTTTCCTATCCAGAAATCTACGAGATGCAGACGCGTGCGATCATCGAGGCGGCGGTCAATGTCGGTGCTGAGACCGGCGCTCCGATCGTGCCGGAAATCATGATCCCGCTCGTTGCGGACGTTAAGGAACTCTCAATGATGAAAGGCCGCGTGGACGCAATCGCCGCGGCGGTCATCGCCGAGCGCAAGACGCCGCTCGCTTATCTCGTCGGCACGATGATCGAGCTCCCGCGCGCGGCCTTGACCGCAGATGCGATTGCTGCGCACGCCGAGTTCTTCTCGTTCGGCACCAACGACCTCACGCAGACGACGTTTGGGCTTTCGCGCGACGACAGCGCCTCATTCCTGCCGGACTATTTGCGTGCCGGGATCTTCGAGAAAGATCCGTTCGTAACTCTCGATCAGGCGGGTGTCGGGGCGCTCGTCAAGATTGCCGCCGAAAGGGGACGCGCTGCCCGTCCCAAACTGAAACTCGGCGTTTGCGGCGAGCATGGCGGGGACCCTGCCTCGATCGAATTCGTCGACGGGGTCGGTCTCGATTATGTGAGCTGCTCGCCCTACAGGACGCCGATCGCGCGTCTTGCAGCGGCGCAGGCTTCTCTTGCTGCAACGCAAAAGAAATCGAGCCTCCATTGAGGCGAATCAACGCTTTGTAAGGTTGAAAAATTCTTGCCTTTGGAGAAATTCTCCAGAAAATCATATAGTTAATAACATTCTGCCGGGGGCCGCCAAGGGCATTTTTAATTTGCGCGGGCGCTGTGCGGGCGCCATATTGTCAAGGTCAGGCGCGCCGCGGGGCGCGTCTTTTGCTTCTTCTGGGAAGCGCAAGGGAGAGTTGGCCGGTCGCAGAGAGCGTCGGTTACGAGAGCGTAAAAAAGACTGCCCCGATCCGGGTGAAGGGCCGTAAATCGGCCATCGGAGCGGAGAAGGGCGTGGATTTGAACGGGCCTATTGCGAGGATAGGCGTAACAAGGACAGACAGATTGATGACGGGTAACCCCATCACTGGTCGCGACAGGCATCTTGGTCCTGATGTCAGCTGGACGGTTCGCAGCCTTCTTGCGACCGCTGGCGTCGCCATCTGCATCATGATGACGGCGATGAGCGCGACGGCTTCGGTCAAACGCAACGCCGCCGCCCGCGCTGCCGCCAACGAGGTCGCGGATGAAGCGCAGCTTGTTGCGGATTTCGCGAATTATCTCGCGGGCGAGACGGCAACTGTCCGCGAAGCGATGACTGCGCCGCGTCTGAAACCCGCGATTGCGCCGGCGACGCTGATCGCGCAGGGCGCGCCAATCGCCGATCTCGTTGATTTCGATTTCTCGAACATTGAAATTGCAAAGCTCGACAATGAAGAGCGCACATGCCTCGCGCAGGCGATCTATTACGAAGCGCGGAGCGAAAGCCGCGTCGGTCAGCTCGCTGTCGCCGACGTCGTGCTCAATCGCGTCGCAAGCCCCGTCTATCCGGACACAATCTGCGAAGTCGTCTTCCAGGGCTCTGAGCGCCGCACCGGCTGCCAGTTCTCGTTCACCTGCGACGGCTCAATGAAAGCGCGACTGAACGTGCGCAAATGGCGCGAAGCGGAAATGCTCGCGGGTGCTGTGCTTGCCGGGATCAGGAAGCCAGTGAGCCGTTATGCGACGCACTATCACGCGGATTACGTCTCGCCGCCCTGGGCGGATACGTTGACGCCGACGGCGGTCATCGGGACGCACAAATTCTACCGCTTCCCGAGCCGGACGATCGTCGCTGCCGCGCCTGCGGCGATGTAGGCGCGCTTCTTTTCCGCCTTCAGCTGTTCAATATTTGCGCATGAGACCGACGAGCCGGCCCTGAATTGAAACTCGATCAGCGCCGTAGATGCGCGTCTCGA
>JBMOOR010000027.1:0-3604 GCA_049324555.1 Pseudomonadota bacterium
CGCAGGGAGAGGGGAATGACCAGGCATTCCGCCTTCATCGCCGTCATCGGCGCGCCGAACGCCGGCAAATCGACGCTCGTCAACGCGCTCGTCGGCGCAAAAGTGTCGATTGTCACCCAGAAAGTGCAGACGACGCGCGCGCGCATCAGAGGCATCGCGGTCGAGGGAGACGCACAGCTTGTTTTCACCGATACGCCGGGGATTTTCGCGCCGCGGCGAAGGCTCGACCGCGCGATGGTCGCGGCCGCATGGGAAGGGATCGAAGGCGCGGACGCCATCCTTCACGTCGTCGACGCCGCAGCGGAACTTTCCGGGCCGTCGAAATCGACGGCGGATACGGAAACGATCATCACTGAGCTGAAGAAACGCGGACGCAAAGCGGTCCTTGTTCTCAACAAGATCGACAAGGTTGCGCGGCCGAACCTGTTGAAGCTCATCGCCGGCATGAGCGCTCACGGCGTCTATGAGGAAACCTTCCTCATCTCGGCGGCGAACGGCGACGGCGTTGTCGATCTCAAAAAACATCTCGCCGCCCGCGCGCCTGCCGGCGAATGGATGTATCCAGAAGATCAGCTATCGGACATTTCCGATCGCCTGATGGCGGCGGAAGTGACGCGCGAAAAGATTTTCAAGCGCCTCCATCAGGAACTCCCCTATGAATCGACCGTCGAGACGACGTCCTGGACGCGTACGAAAAAGGGCGAGCTGAGGATCGAACAGACGATCTATGTGAGCCGCGAGGGGCACAGGCCGATCGTCCTTGGCAAGGGCGGCCAGACCCTCAAAGCCATCGGCGAGGCGGCGCGCGAGGAGCTTTCCGAAATCTTCGGCGAGCCTGTGCACCTTTTTCTCACCGTGAATGTTCGCGAAGGCTGGGCCGACGAGGCCGCGCGCTATCGCGAAATGGGCCTTGATATCGTCGATTGAGGTCTGTTTTCGGCTGTGCGAAACTTCCCGAAACGGGAGAAAACAATGTCCGCAGCCAGCCAAAGCGCCGCCAACGCGCCGGTTTTCGTCAAATCGACAGACGCTTACGAAAATCCGCACGCCGTTCTCGGCGCGGCGCGCGCAAAAGGCGGGGTGACGATCAATGAATTCGGCATTCATTCGGTCCTGCGTCATCGCTACATGGATGTGCTGCTCGACAGTGCGAACACGCGCCAGGTCGAGCTTGAGGGAATGGCTTTGCGCGGGATCAGCGAAGGACCGCTGTTCGACCTCTACAAATACGCAATGCTGTTCGCGAACGGCGATGTTCACAAACGCCGCCGCATGCCGATGGCGCGCACGTTCGCTTATCCATTGATGGACGGCATGCGCCCGCGCGTCTGCGGGATCGCAACGGAGGTCATCGAACGCTTTCGCGGCAGGGGACCGGTCAACTTCCTTGACGATTTCTCCCGCGCGATCCCGGCGCGCATCATCGCCGAGATCGTCGGCGCGCCTGCGGAAGACTGGGAGAAGTTTTCAAAGTGGGTTGCAGACGCCGCGCGCGGCATCGGCATGTTCGCCCCCGAAGAACTCCCCGCGATTGATGCAGGGTGCGCGGCCTTGAGCGCGTATGCGAGCGATCTTCTCAACACGCGTCGCAAAACGCCGAAAGACGACTTCATCACGTCCTACGCGAAGGCGACGGCGGCTGCGGGCGATCTTACCGAAGACGAAATCAGGATGCAGCTCCTCGGCGTCATTCTCGCCGGGTCCGACACGACGCGGACGGGAACGGCGTCAATTCTTTCGCAGCTCCTGCAGCATCCCGAACAATGGGCGCTTCTCTGCGAGGATCCCGACAAATGGAAGAAACAGGCGGTCGAAGAGGGTCTGCGGTTCGATCCGCCGGTCGGCTCCGTGCCGCGGTTTGCAATCCGCGACTTTGAAATTGACGGCGTCGCGATCCCGGCGGGCCGCCCTGTGTCGATGTCGCTCATCGCGGCCCTGCGCGATCCGGATGTCTATCAGGATCCTGATCGCTTCGACATCCGCCGCACCGGCCTTCCAAAGTGGAACATCGCCTTCGGCGGCGGCGCGCATCGCTGCCTCGGCGAAGCGCTCGCGCGCGCAGAAATGGAAGAATCGATCGCGGCGATTGCGCGCCTTGCGCCCAACACCCGCCTTATCGGCAAGCCGCCGACCATCAAGGGCCATGTCGCGATCCGTCATATCGACGCGATGACCGTCGAGTTCGCCTGACCGCGCTCCCCGAGGAGAATGCATGTCCGCCGCAGCCGCTTCGCGTCCCCGCATCGATTCGATCGATTTCTTGCGCGGGCTCGTCATCATCATCATGGCGCTCGATCATGTGCGCGATTTCACGACCGCGGCGCGCATCGACCCGCTCGACCCGGCGCAGACGAACCTTGCGCTTTATCTCACGCGGTGGATCACCAATTTCTGCGCGCCCGTGTTCGTCTTCCTCGCTGGCGCGAGCGCCGGCTTCCAGCGACATGCGGGAAAGTCGTCCGGCGAGCTGTCGAAATTCCTCCTGACGCGAGGACTTTGGCTTATCTTCCTTGAGCTGACGGTCATTTTCGCGGGATGGACATTCCTTCCCCCGCTCGGCGTCGCCTTCCTGCAGGTCATCTGGGCGATCGGCGTCAGCATGGCGATCCTTTCAGCGCTCGTGCGGCTCCCAGTCGCGGCGGTCGCAGCGTTCGGCGCCGCGCTGGTCGCCGGGCACAATCTCTTCGACGGGCTCGGGCCGCAGCCGTTCACGCAGGCGGCGAACGCGGGCGAGGCGTTCGCGATGCTGCTCCATTCGCCGGGATTTATCGGCGAACCGTTTCATGGACCGTTCGTCGCCTACCCGATTATTCCCTGGGTCGGCGTGATGGCGCTCGGTTTCGCCTTCGCCGATATCTACCGCTGGCCGGAGGCGGAACGGCGCAAATGGCTCCTCATTGGCGGGGGCGCCGTGATCGCGGCGTTTCTCATTCTTCGCGGCATTAATCTCTACGGCGACGCGGCGAAGTGGACGACTTTCGATACGCCGATGAAGACGGCGATGTCGTTCTTCAACACGACGAAATATCCGCCGTCGCTATTGTTTCTGCTGATGACATTGGGGCCCGCATTGATCGCGTTGGCCCTGGCGGAGAAATGGCGCGGACGCCTTTTTGACGCGATTGTCGTCTTCGGGCGCGTGCCGCTCTTTTTCTATGTGCTGCACATCTACCTCGCGCATTTGATCGGCGTTGGGCTTGGCCTCGCGCAAGGCGTCAAGTTCGAGCAGCTGCTTATTCTGATCTTCAATCCGCCGCAGGGCTTCGGCGTCGGCCTTCCGGGCGTCTACGCTTTCTGGGCGCTCGTCGTCGTCGCGCTTTATCCGGCGTGCCGCTGGTTCGCGGGCGTCAAGAAGCGCTCGAAATCCTGGTGGATGTCCTATTTCTAGCCGCCGCGTGCTAGCCTCGCCGCATGGACTTCAGCGACGACGGCATCATCCTTTCGGCGCGCGCGCATGGCGAGACCGCGGCGGTCGCAGAGATTTTCACGCCGCATCACGGCAAGTGGGCGGGTCTCGTCTATGGCGGGCAGGGCCGGACGCAACGCCCGATCCTGCAACCCGGCAACGGCGTCAAGGCGCACTGGAAAGGCCGGCTCGATGAAA
>JBMOOR010000028.1:0-3598 GCA_049324555.1 Pseudomonadota bacterium
GCGACGCCGAAGGGGTCGCCGCCGACTGGTTTGAGAAGGGCGCGCGCGCCGGCGATCCGCAGGCGGCGTTTCTCTACGCGGTCGCCCTTTTCGAAGGCGATGGGCGCGCGAAGAATGTCATCGGGGCGCTCTCGATCACGGATCAGCTTATCGCCTCGAAGACGGCGCCGGCGCCGTTGAAAGCGCAGGCTGCGGCGCTGAAAAAGCGGATTGCGCAGCGCGCGAGCGGACCGCTCACTTTGCGGAACTGACACCCGGTCCCCCTTGACGGCCCGCTCCCGCGTCACCACGTCGCAAGCAAAGACAGGAGGCGGCTATGGGCTTTCCCGGTCTTGTCCTGCGTTGGCTGATTTCGCCTTTTCGCGCGATCGCGCGGCTTTTGCGGGGTCGGTCCGTCACGGCCATCGAAAAAAGCGGCGCCGGCGCCGTCGCGCAGAAGGCGGGCGACGGGGCGGCGCATTTTGAGGATGAACGCACGGCGACGCCCGACGGGCGCTCCCTCTTCTTCAAACGTCTTGCGCGCCCGACGCTTGTCGAGCGCACCGCCGCCGATCTGACGCTTGAAGAAGCGAAGGAATATGCGGCGGAGGCGGCGAAATTCTACACCTACCCCTTTCCGCTCTTTGCGCGCGCAGACTTCTTTTATGAAGAAGTCGAGCAGGATTATGTTGATCACGTGCTCGGCAAGAACGCAGGATCGGCGGACGCGAATTTCCTTGAGATCATGGACAGGTTCCGGAAGGTGCTGAACGCCAACACGGCGCGGCTCTTTCTCGTCCACGCGCCGATGCTCCTTTTACTGACGATAGGCCTGTCGCTTGCTTTCGCAGCTGCCGCGGGCCCGGCGCTTCGCGAGCGGATCGCGCTCGCCGCCTTCGGCGCCGACCGTTACGCGATCGAGGCGCTCGTCCTCGCCGTCGCGCTCGGCGGGCTGATGCTTCTCTATCATTGGCCCTACAAGGTGACGCAACAGCAGAATCTCTTAGGGCTCGACAATTACATCACGTCGAAATTCTCGCGCATCAACCAGAACTTCCAGGTCGCCAAACGCCGTGCGATGAATGTCGAGCGCAACATGCGCATGCATCAGGCGAACGAGCTGAAAGAGGAGGCGGGCGTGTGGACCATCGCCTATCAATGGTTCGCGATGCGCCTTCTTCTCTGCGAGATGACGGTCAGGAACAAGCTCTACCAGATCCGCCGCAACACGACGCTTTACGGCGTCGCCGGCGCGGGGTTGAGCATCGTCGCAGCAGCGCTTCTCGCCCTCCTCGCGGAAGCCGCGGGCTTTCGCGTCGGCGTCGAGATCGCGGTTGTCTCGACGCTCTTCATCGCGACCGCCTATCTCGTCATCATGGCCCGCGCGACGCGTGAAACGTTAAGCGTCCTCCAGCCGAAGGAGTGGAACAGGTTCCACCTCATCGACCTCCATGAAACCGTCCGCGACCATGTCGGCGAGGACAAACTGCAGATCGTGACGTTCAGGGATCGGAACAGGCTGGAGTAAATCACGCCGCCTAGAGCGCCGGGCGCGAAAGTGGAAACCGGTTTCGCGCAAAAGGGCGCGCCAAATCAACATTCTAGATCTTCGGTCGTGATTCTGGGATCACGCCCGAGGATCTAGGGCGTTCGCCAGTCAAGGCCTGGAAAGCGCGCGTAATCGCGATCGAGCGTCACCCATTCGCAGCCGTGCTCCATGGCGAGAGCGGCGAACCATGCGTCGGGAACGAGATTTTCGCGGGCGTTCGCGTCGAGGCAGATCTTGCGGAATATCGCCCAATGCGTCTCGCCCGGCGAAACGATCCGGGCGTGCGGCTGGCCCAGCAGATTTTCAGCGAAGGCGATCGTTTCATCGAGCAGGCTCGGCGGATTGAAAATCCGGCGGTGCGTGGCGACACGGATGACTGAACTCAAGACCTGCGGTGAGACTGCAAAAGGCGCGTCCGCATCGATAACCGCGTCAAGCCATGCCCGGCACGCGCGATGCTGCTCAGCGTCCGGACGGAATGCGCTGACAAGCACATTGACATCGGCGAGCATCATTTGAGCTTGATGAGGCCGGCTTGACGGATGGCGTCGTCATCCATGATCTCTTGCAACTCCGCCGAACGCGTCAGGTCGACGCCCGGCATCACCGCGCCGCGCACGCTGCTGATGGGCGGCCTTACGCGTTTCGCCGCGCGCGGTTTGCGGCTGATCACATCCTGAAGCCCTTCTTCGATGAGCGCTGTCAGCGTCGTCCCATCTTCCCGCGCCTTTTTCTTGGCGCGGGCGAGGAGGCTGTCAGGCAGCCGGATGGTTGTCGTGGTCTTCATATGGCTAGATATATATACAGAGACATACATATGTCAATCTATGCTCCGGCAAAGATCGCCGGATTTTATTCCCCTTTTGTTCCGAACGCCCTAAGCTCCCGACATGACAGGCGTGATTCGGATTTTGGGCGTTGATCCCGGCTCGGGGGCGACGGGCTGGGGCGTCATCGAAAGCGCGGCCTCGCGGCTTTCGTTCCTCGCCGCAGGGGTGATCCGCCCGAAGCGGAGCCTTTCGCGGGCCGAACGCCTCGCCGCCATTCACACAGGGCTCAGCGCCCTCATCGCCGAGTGGTCGCCCCAGGAAGCCGCGATCGAGGAGACTTTCGTCAACGCTTCGCCCCGCGACGCGCTCGTTTTGGGGGAGGCGCGGGGCGTCGCCCTTCTCGCCCCGGCGCTCGCCGGGATTTCCGTCGCCGAATACGCCGCGAACACGATCAAAAAATCGGTCGTCGGGCGGGGTCATGCGGAGAAGGGGCAGGTGCAGGCGATGGTGCGCGTCCTTTTGCCGACGAGCGGCGAACAGGCCGCGGACGGCGCCGACGCGCTCGCGGTCGCAATCTGCCACGCGCATCACCGGGGCGCCGCGACTCTCCTTAAGAGGACGGCATGATCGGACGCCTCAAGGGAACCGTCGCCTCGATCGACGTTGAGACCGCGCTCATCGACGTCATGGGCGTCGGCTATGAAGTCTACGCTCATGCGCGGCTTCTCGGCGATCTCGCCGTCGGAGAAGCGGCGACGCTCAGCATAGAGACAATAGTCCGCGAGGACATGATCCGCCTATACGGCTTTGCGAACGAGGGCGAACGGCGCGCCTTCCGTCTCCTCCAGAGCGTGCAAGGCGTCGGCGCGAGGCACGCGCTCGCCGTCTTGCAGGTCCTGCCGCCGGACGATCTCTATGACGCAATCGCGGCGGAGGATGTGACCGCGCTCGCCCGCGCGCACGGGGTCGGGCGGAAACTCGCGCAGCGCATCGCGACGGAATTGCAATCGAAACTCGGAAGCCTCGCCGGCGCATCCGGAACGGCGCTGAAAATCGTTGCCCGGAAAATGGCGGCGGGGACGCAAGCGCCCGCGAACAACCCGCGCGCGGACGCGGTGTCGGCGCTTTCCCATCTCGGCTATGACGGCGTCGAAGCGCGCCGTGCGGTGAATGCGGCGGCGGAAAGCGCAGGCGAGGGCGCGGCGGTCGAGGAATTGATCAAGCGCGCGCTGAAGGAACTGGCGGCGGCATGAAAAGCGGGAATCGGGAATCGGGAATCAGGAATCAGGAACCGGTATCC
>JBMOOR010000029.1:0-3592 GCA_049324555.1 Pseudomonadota bacterium
TTATTGATGGGTTATGGGGGGGCGGGGCGGCGGCAATCAGCGACCGCCAACCGGCAACCGAAATGGGGAAGCGGAACGGAAGGGTGCGCCGCCGCGTATTTTTATGGCGGCAGGGATAAATTGCGGCGACGCCCTCTTCGGTTGCCGATCGCCGGTTGGCGGTCGCCGACAAATAGTCCGCTCACGGACGATTTCCCGAAAACGCCCGTTACGACGCAATATATTCCTTCAGCGCCGCCGCCTCGCGCTCGATGTCGTCGATCTTGCGCTTCACGACGTCGCCGATCGAGACGATGCCGACGAGCTTGCCCTGATTGACGACCGGCATGTGGCGGATGCGCCGCTTCGTCATGACCGCCATCAATTCATCAAGCGTCGTCTCGCGCGTGCAGGTGAACGGATCTTTCGTCATGCAGTCGACGACGGGGCGGCCAAGGACGGCCGCGCCCTCGGTCCTGAGGCGGCGCACGACGTCGCGCTCGGAAAATATGCCCGCAACCGCGCCTTTCTCGTCTTTGACGACAACGGCGCCGATATTCTTTTCGCCGAGAAGATCAATCGCTTCCTTCACCGAGGTCGCGCCGGTGACGGCGAAAACATCCGCGCCTTTCGACTGAAGGATGTGTTCTACTTTCAACGGAACCTCCTTCTTTCAGAGGCGGAAAGTGTGCGCTTTTGCGGGGGAAAATCAAGGCGGGAATGGGGAATAGTGAATGGCGAATGGGATATGGAGAGACGCGCGCCGGTCGCCATTCGCCGTTCGCTATTCCCTATTCGCCCGCCCCTACCGCTTCCCCGGATCAAACAGCGGAAACGCGAGAAGACCGAAGAGATAGCCGCCGACATGCGCTTGCCATGCGATGTCCGCCTCGCCGGCGCCGACGCGCGGGCCGAGGATCGCGACCGACGCGTTCATCAGGATGACGACGAGCGACCAAGTGAGGACGCTTCGGTCCGTCAGCCCAAGAACGCCGTTCGATTTTGACGGGCGCGAATCCGGCCGGTGGAATGCAAAGCGCACAAGCCCGCCGAGAAGGCCCGTAATCCCCCCTGATGCGCCGATGAGCAGCGTCGGATCGTCGAAGTGAAAGAGCGAAAAGAAGAGGCCGCCGGCCGCGCCCGACAGCGCGAAAAAAAGATAAAAGCGCCACGCCGACCCGAAGCGGCGCGCGATCGGCGTTCCGAAGACGAGCAGCCAGAGAAGATTGAAGAGAAGGTGTGCGATCGTCGCGTGGAGGAAAATATGCGTGAACACCGGCGCGATGAGCCGGAAGACGCCGCCTGATGCTGCGGGCCCTGCAATGAGGCGTTGCGGCGACAGGCCGAAACGCTCACCGATCGCGTATTCGACCAAAGGCGGCGAGAGCGCGAGCGCAACGAAGATGACGGCGAGAAGCCCGGCGAGAATGGCGACCGGCCCCGGAATATTGCCGAAAAATCCGCGCGGGACCGGCGCTCCGGCAAGAGCGCCGCCTGCGTGCGTCGCGCGCAGGCGTCTCGGCCGCCCAGCGCCCTGATCCCCGCTCTCAGACATTCCCCGCCCTTGTTCCGACCAGCACCGCAGCTTGCAGGATGCGGCGACAACGGCGCTCAATCTTCCCGCACAATTCCGGCAGCTTTTCGGCCCATCTAGGGACAACCCGAAGCGCGAAGCAAACCTTTGTTCACCTCAAGGCCTTAGAATTTCGCCAGATCAAGCGATTTTTAACCAAGAAAAGCCGAACTGCATGGGCGCCAAAACGGGTCAACCGCCGCAAAAGCCGGCTGCGGCTGCTGCGGGCGAGGATTCAGACGAGCGCCGGCGTCACCGCCGCGTCGATCTCGCCCTTAAGGCGCGCGTTCTCAAAGCGGACGGCGAGGAGGAGCCCTGCCTTGTCGTCAACGTGTCCGCGGGCGGCGCGCTTCTCAAGGCGGTCAATCCTCCGCAAGCGGGCGAGAAGGTCGTCGTTTATATCGACAATATGGGCCGCTATGAGGGCCATGTCATTCGCTCCGCCAAGCATCATTTCGCGGTCGATTATCGAAGCCGCCGCGCCAAGACCAAGCGCGCCGCGGACAATCTCACCTACGCGCTCAATACGCCGCATATGCGCCTCGATCGCCGTCAGAACCCGCGGATCAGAAGCGATGAACCGACTGTCTTGACGCTCGA
The DNA here is from genome assembly GCA_049324555.1 of Pseudomonadota bacterium. Lineage (GTDB taxonomy): Bacteria > Pseudomonadota > Alphaproteobacteria > Caulobacterales > Parvularculaceae > Amphiplicatus. Next base: position 2,153 of record JBMOOR010000029.1, read on the forward strand.
TACCGGCGAGAAGATCGCCTGCGAAATTCTCGACATTTCGCTGACCGGCGCTTCGATCGCCGTCGATCCCAAGCCCGCGCTCGGCGCGTTGGTCCTTGTCGGACGCGTCGCCGCAAAAGTCGTCCGGCGACATGAAAAGGGCGTCGGCGTCGTCTTCACCGGTCCTGCGGCGAAGATGGAAGAGGTCATCGAAAGCACGAAGTCCCCGATCGAAACACAACCGGGCGGCGCAGGACTTGCACCGCAGTTCGGCAAGAAAGGCGTTTCCGCCTGAGGGCGGGTCAACGGAGCTTGCCGCCATGTTCGCAGACAACTGGTGCATCAAGGCGAACGAGAGAATCTACGGCCCCTATTCCTCAGGAGACCTCCGGAAATTCGCGCATGAAGGCCGCTTTGCGCCGTGGTCGCTGATAGCGCCGGCGGGAAGCCGCGACTTCAAGGAAGCGCGCATGGAATCCGCCTTCGCCCAGTTCTTCGGCGCCGGCGCGCCAGCGAAAGACGCGCGCGCCTTTGGAAAATCGGACGGTTCAGATCCCGAAACGGCGGTGATCGGCGCCGAAACCGCCCGAACCGAGCCGCGTCGCGCGCGGCCGATCGGCCCGCTGGCGCGATCAAATCCGTCTACGGATCAAATGGGGCTCGCGAATTTTGTGATCATCTTCGACGTCGTCAACGCCGCTGCGAGCCGCGTCGAGAATGCGCTCGCAAGCCTCGGCACGGCTTTCCGCCTCGCTGAAAACGTCTGGGCGGTCAGTTGCGCGCTGACGGCGATCGGCGTCAGGAACGCAATTGCGCCCTATCTGAAGCCGCATGAATCCCTCTTCGTCGTCGATACGACAAACGGACGGACGTCCTGGCAGAATTACGCGCCGGAAGCGCACGCCAAGATCACGCAGGCGTTCGTGCATTCGAAGAGGTGAGCGGCGAATAGTGAATAGCGAATAGTGAGCGGGGTGCGGAAAAGCGGAGTGGGGCCTCGCCCCGCATCCGGTCCGTCTTCCCATTCACTATTCACCGCTTTCCCGCTTCCCTGACTCCCCAATGCGACAGTCCCGAGAAATCTTCGTTCGCCCTCTCGACCGGCGGACGCGAACACCCATAGCCTCGATTCGTAAGTCGGCTTTGGCGTCCACTCTAACGGCGGCTGAATGCGCAAGTTCGATTTGAACGACTTTCAAGATCCGCCGCGCCCGCCGACGTCCTTCCCGTCACCCGAAATTTTCGACCTGTCGTCTCGCCTGCGGCGCGCGGGGCGACTTTTGTTTCACGCCGCATCAGGAGAGAGTTAATGGCGAAACGCTCCGCCCAGGCGAGACGCGCGCGCACCCGCGCGATCGGACCCTTTGAGGATTTGGACGAACAGGCCTATGAAGGCGACAATGTCCGCCGGCTCTTCGACGAGCCGCAGTGGTCGCCGCTTGGGTCCTCAGGACGCCACGA
>JBMOOR010000030.1:0-2982 GCA_049324555.1 Pseudomonadota bacterium
TGTGAAGATCACCAACGCCGGCCTTCGCGAGTCTCACGTTCATGACGTGCAGATCACGCGCGAGGCGCCGAATTATCCGCAGCCGAATTAGGTTGTAGGTTTTGGGTGGCAAGTTGCAGAGGAACGCCCGTCAACACATCCTAAAACCTAAAACCTAAAACCTAAAACCTAAAACCTAAAACCTAAAACCTAAAACCTCTTTCATGTCTCCCCACATCACCCCCATCCTCCTCCTCATCGCCTCGAACGTCTTCATGACGCTCGCTTGGTACGGGCATCTCAAATTCAAATCGACGCCGCTTCTCATCGTCGTCGTTGCGGCGTGGGCCATCGCTTTCATCGAATATTGCCTCGCCGTGCCGGCGAACCGCATCGGCCACGCCGTCTATTCGGCGGCGCAATTGAAGACGATGCAGGAAGTGATCACGCTCTGCGTCTTCGCCGTGTTCTCTGTCGTCTACCTGAAGGAACAGATCGGCTGGAGCCATCTCGTCGGGTTCGCGCTGATCGCGGCGGGCGCGTGGTTCGTATTCAAGGGATGACGCAGTGAATATCGAGGCCTTCGACCAATTTTGCTCGTCGCTTCCGGCGACCGCCAAAGTCGTGCAATGGGGCGGGGCGCATGTCTGGAAGGTTGGGGACAAGGTCTTCGCCATCGCCGGCTGGGATGATGGAAAATTGATCGGGATCACTTTCAAAACATCAGATGTCGCCTTCGAAATATTGAAGAACATGCCAGGCTTGCGTCCGGCGCCATATCTCGCCTCGCGCGGGATGAAGTGGATTCAACGCTACGCGAAGCCGGGTTTGCCTGCGAAAGACTTGAGACACTACCTCGCCGAATCGCATCGCATCGTGGCGGCCGGCCTCCCGAAAAAGAAGCGCATCGAGCTTGGTCTCATCGTAGGCGACGAATGAAAGAATCTGGGCGCGTCGCCGCCGCCATCGCCATACTCGAAGATTTCGAGCGCCGCCGCGCGCCCTTGAAAACCGCGATAGCCGACTGGGCGCGGAACGCGCGCTTTGCGGGCGCGAAGGATCGCGCGTGGATATCGGGGCTCTGTCTTGATGTCTTGCGCCGCCGCCGCTCGCTTTCCGCGGCGATGGGCGATGACAGCGCACGCGCCGCAACGCTCGCCGCGCTAAGGGCGCTTTGGGGACGTTCCGCCGAAGACATCGCCGCGATTGCAGCGGAGGAGCCGCACGGACCGGGCGCGCTGACGGAGACGGAAGCGGCGATGCTAGCCTCGTTCCCCTCACCCCCGACCCGTCGGACGCATGGTCCGACCCCGCAAGCGGGAGGGGGGAAACTTTCGGTGATCGCGGATTTCCCCGGATGGCTCGAACCATCCGTAGAAAGAGTATTTGGCGGGACCGTCGCCGTCGAAATGGCCGCCTTCGCCGCGCGCGCCGACGTCGATCTGCGCCTGAACACATTGCAGGCGTCGCCCGATAAAGCGCTTGATGCGCTGAAAACCGTCGGCGCCGTCACGCACCCGTTCCTGAAGACGGCGGCGCGCATCGCAGCGCCCGACGCGACGGACCGCGCGCCGGCCGTCACTGTCATTCCTGCGTTCAACAAGGGCTGGGTCGAGGTGCAGGACCTCGGAAGCCAGATCGCAGCGCTCGTCGCCGGCGACGTCAAAGGAAGGCAGGTCCTCGACCTTTGCGCGGGCGGGGGCGGCAAGACGCTCGCGCTTGCGGCGCTGATGGAAAACAAGGGCCAGCTTTACGCCTATGACAATGACGCGCGCCGGCTTCAGCCGCTTTATGAGCGCTCGCGCCGCGCCGGCGTCCGCAATCTTCAGATTATCAATCCGCTGACGGATAAAGAAGCGTTGGATGCGCTCGCCGGCAAGATCGATGTCGTCTTCATCGACGCGCCGTGCACGGGCTCCGGCACGTGGCGGCGCCATCCGGACACGAAATGGCGGCTTACGGCGGACCAGTTGCATCGGCGCATGGCGGAACAGGACGCGGCGCTCAATGAAGGCGCGCGCTTCGTGAAGCCGGGCGGGCGGATCGTCTATGTGACCTGTTCGTTCCTCATGGAGGAAAACGAGGACCGGCTCGCCGCATTCCTCAAAGGCAATGCCGCCTTCCGCGAGGCCCGCACGCTTGACGGGATCGCCGCCGCCGGCCTTATGACGGAGGAAGGCCTTGCCGCGCTTCAAAAGTGCGAAACGCATGAGGGCGCCCTTCGCATGACGCCTGCGCGCGTCGGGGCGGACGGATTTTTTGTCGCCACGCTAGAGAGAAAAAGTTAGACCAGCGCCATGACCCTCGATCCCCACGCCGCCCTTCACGAACGCGTTCTCATCGTCGATTTCGGCTCGCAGGTGACGCAGCTCATCGCCCGGCGCCTTCGCGAAGCGGGCGTCTATTGCGAGATCCATCCCTTCAATCGCGTCGTCGACAAGTTCATCGCCGAATACAGGCCGAAGGCGATCATCCTTTCCGGAGGTCCCGCGAGCGTCAAAACGGCGGCGTCCCCGCGCGCGGACAAGGCCGTGTTCGAGGCGGGCGTTCCCGTCCTTGGGATCTGCTATGGCGAGCAGACGATCTGTGCGCAACTTGGCGGCGACGTAGAACGCTCCGACCACAGAGAATTCGGCCGCGCGCATGTCGAAGTGAAGAAGGAGAGCCCGCTCTTCGACGGCGTCTGGGAAAAGGGCGGCAAATATCAAGTGTGGATGAGCCATGGCGACCGGGTGAACGCATTGCCGCCCGGCTTTGAAGCGATAGCGACGTCGGAAGGCGCGCCCTTCGCCGCGATCCATGATCCACAGCGCAACATCTACGCCGTGCAGTTCCACCCCGAGGTCGCGCACACGCCGGACGGCGCAAAGCTTCTCAGGAACTTCGTGCGGAAGATCGCGGGCCTCGGCGGCGACTGGTCGATGGCGTCCTTCCGGTCGGAAGCGATCCGCGAAATCAGAAAACAGGTCGGACCATCGCGCGTCATCTGCGGTCTTTCGGGCG
>JBMOOR010000030.1:2992-26397 GCA_049324555.1 Pseudomonadota bacterium
GATTCATCCGTCGCCGCCGTCCTCATTCACGAGGCGATCGGCGAGCAATTGACGTGCGTCTTCGTTGACACGGGCCTGATGCGCGCCGGCGAGGGCGCCGACGTCGTCCGCCTCTTCCGCGACAGCTACAATATTCCGTTGATCCATGTTCAGGCGGAGGCTTTGTTCCTCGGCAAGCTGAAGGGCGTCGACGATCCGGAGAAGAAGCGCAAGATCATCGGCGCGACCTTCATTGACGTCTTCGAGGCGGAAGCAAGGAAGATCGCGGGCGCGGAGTTCCTGGCGCAGGGAACGCTCTATCCCGACGTGATCGAAAGCGTCTCCTTCGACGGCGGCCCGTCGGTGACGATCAAATCGCACCACAATGTCGGCGGCTTGCCCGAGCGGATGAATCTGAAGCTGGTCGAGCCCTTGCGCGAGCTTTTCAAGGACGAGGTGAGGGCGCTCGGGCGTGAGCTTGGCCTTCCCGATCACTTCGTCTCGCGCCATCCTTTCCCGGGGCCGGGTCTCGCCATCCGCATACCGGGCGAAGTGACGAAAGAAAAAGCCGACATTTTGCGGAAGGCGGACGCGATCTATCTCGACGAAATCCGGAAAGCGGGTCTTTATGACGAGATCTGGCAAGCGTTCGCCGTCTTGCTCCCGGTGCGGACGGTCGGCGTCATGGGCGACGAGCGGACCTACGATCATGTCCTCGCGCTGCGCGCCGTCAATTCGACCGACGGCATGACGGCGGACTATTACCCGTTCAGTCACGATTTCCTCGGCCGCTGCGCGACACGCATCATCAACGAATGCCGCGGCGTCAACCGGGTTGTGTACGATGTGACGAGCAAACCGCCGGGGACGATCGAGTGGGAATGATGTCCCTAACTTATTGAAATATCTGCTATTTTCGACATTCGTTATTGGCAAAGCTTTCTAACATATATAACATTGCAATGTTATCCAAGAGGTGTTATCTAAATTGCTCACAGGAGATGACCATGGCTGCAGGCTCGGTTGAAAAGGACCGCCCACAGATTATTGCCGCCTATTCGACGACGGAAATGTCGAGCCGCATCGGCGACGTTTGGGCGGCCGCCGAAAAAGGCCCGGTAGGCATTCGGCGCAATAACAAAACGCGTTATGTGCTGATGCCGGTCGATGCCTACGACAGGCTTGTTGAAAACGGCGACCCGCGCCGCACCTATGCCGTTGAGGAGCTGCCAGAGCATCTCCGCGACGCGCTGAAGGCCGCGATCGACGCCGAACTCGGCACGGCGTGATCGAGTGGTCGACGCGAAGAAAGCGCCGTATCCGGAACTGACCAGCGGCTCCCTCGTGATGTATGACTATCTCTGGCGATGGCAACACGAAAGCGGCGAAAACGAGGGCCGCAAACCGCGCGAATGCGTCATCGCGATACGGACCATGGTCCTCGAAAGCGACACGATCTTCATTCTGCCGATCACCGCGACGCCGCCCGCGCCGGAGCGTCAGTCCTTCGAACTTCCCGAACTTGAGGTTAGGCGCATAGGTCGCGGTCAGGTCCAGCGTCTCTGGGTCATCATCGACGAACTCAATGTTGATCTCGTGGAACGTTCTTTCGTTCTGCGGCCCGGCTGCAAGGTCGGCGATCTTTCGCGTCCCGTTTATGAAGCGCTGCTGAAAAGGCTGAGAGCGCTCGGCGGCGCCGTCGTCCACATCAACCGCGCCGAATGAGAATCGCGAACCTCGACCATCATCGAAGGCTGCGGCGTCAATCGTGTCGTTTATGACGTGACGAGCAAGCCGCCGGGCACGATCGAGTGGGAGTGGGGGGAGTTCAAGAAAATACAATCGACGTAATGTCTTCCACGAACGCTGACGACTTTTTGAGTCCGGGACGATACTTGCTTGGATGGCCACAACGATTTCGAAGATTGAGCGCCTCAGTAAGCGTGTCCTTCTCATTCTTGTCGAAGAAGCCAAGGTCCTTTGCGGCAAGTAACGTAGTTGCATCCTTGACGTAAGCGAAGTCATCTAAGGTCGAAATGGCCTTCGCCTTGGGATCATGCCGCTGTATCACCGTTGTCACGGCGGCGGCGCCATTGGTTAGCATCGATGCTTGGATGGTACGAATGGCTGCGGTCCAAACGAAAACAATGCAAGCTCTAATGGCCCCCACTTGGAGACACTTCAGCGCCTCCTCGAGATACTGACGAATGTCCTCGTCAGAGATTTTCAAAACGAGGTTTGTAAGCGTAGTTACATCATGTTCAATTTCAGGCTCGGCGACGGGTAGACCTACAACGTCACGCACGTAACCTTGGCCTGAGTTCGTTAGCTTCCAGAGACGTTTTTTGCCATCAAGCCCGTCGGTGTCTACTAGAGCGCCGCTTTTGCTAAGAACATCTGCGATGTTGAGCTTGATCGAGCCATTTACACGCGCTGTTTTCAGCTTTTGTCGAATGGCGTCAACGGTCATAGAGGGACGTTGCTCATATCGATCAGCATAGTAGAGGACCGCTAGAATGCGGTCTTGGTTCTTGTTTTTCGATAGCGGAGCGAGAAATTCGACGAGCGTCATTCACTTTCCTCCGGTCGGCGCTTCGTCCCTTTCTTTATAGAATAGGTCGTTTTGAGGTTGGCCTCGCCATGCACCGTTGGCTTAAACTTTCCGCGTCCGGCGCGCGTGAACAGTTTTTTTCCGCCGTCCACCGCCGAAATGAACGTCATGTCAACGCGAGAAGGAATCGTGATTCCAACGTCATCTGCAGTTTTCCGCACGTCGTCGATCGAGAATGGCGCCGAGCCGTATTCGCGAAAGAAATAAGCTGCAATGAGTTTGGCGTTATCTGCGGGTTGATCGTGACTAAATTTCTCGAAGAACGCTCCGTCGTCAGGCGCTTGAGTTGAGGCGCGTTTTGCCGCCTCGGATCTGTGCTCCCTAGGCTTGAACACGTAGTCCTTGAGCAGATTAAATGCCTCTGATCGAACCTCTACAGGCAATTTTTCAAGTACTTTTCCAACCTGCTCTAGACGGTTAACGCTTTCTTTGAATGATTGTTCGTCCACCTTTTCCTCCATCTACGATAAAAGATTACGCCTTTGCTTTGTGTGGAAGATGGTGCTCTACCAAATTCTCACCCGAGGAAGTAATCTTTATATCTTCACTATCGGCCGTATCCAGCCACCCGGATGATCCCGCTTGCTGTAATGTATTCTTTAGGTCGGCAGGCATCGGCCACTGAACGCCCTTAAAGAACGTAAACACAGCTTGAGCTGTCACGTTCTGTAACTCAATAACGTCGCGTAGATAATACGCCGCTACAACGCATTTTTCCTTGGCATTTGAGGGTGCCTTTGCGGCGGCAAATTGAACGGCCGACTGTTTCCCTTGAGGCAGCAAGTTCAACGTTTTGTCCATGGAAATTATAGTTTTTGCCTTCTTTGCAGCCTTAATTTTCGGCAGCAGGGATGATCCCGCAGGAGCCATAGGGGCGGCACGTAAAGTGGGCGCGCCTAAATTGCTTGCAGCGGGAGCGCCCCCAAATTTTGATTGTACCCATACTAAAACACGCGCCTTTTCCTCAGTCTGCAGCTTGTCGATGACGGCGGAAATCGCCTTCATTGCGTCAATCTCGTCCATCAAAATCACCTTTCTAGTGGTCTGTTACCTTTATAATACAGAAATCTGCACAGAATGTCAAATGTGAGAAGACAGAGAAGCTGTGGCTCGATTTCGACCCATGTAGGCTGTCGATTCTCCGCGCGTATGCATAGAGCATCGCGCCGTACAGAGCACCGCAGGGAAGGGGCGATTGTAGATGAAGGCTGGCAGAGGCAGCTGGCTTACACCTCGGTTGAATGGATCGATCCCCGACGACTGCGCCGGCGTCCTAGGAGCCGTTCCCGCCGCGCCCTTCGACCGTCGAAAAAATTTGCAGAGCCCCGTCGATTTTCGGCAAGCTCGTTCGTCGTCAGGGTGAGGCGCCGAAGGGGCGGGCTGAAACAGGGAGACAGACGATGCGGGTAATGGTGTTCGTGAAAGCCGCTGAGGACAGCAAGATGGATGGGCCCCCCACGCCCGAGCAATTAGAGGCGTTCGCGGCGATGGACGCCTTCACCGAGGAGCTGGTGAAGGCCGGCGTTTTCATTGCCGCCGCCGGCCTCAAGAACGGCGCCGAGGCCAAGCGCGTCGTCTTCGATGGTCCTGGCCGCACGGTCATCGACGGGCCGTTCGCCGAGAGCCGCGAGCTTATCGCCGGCTTCTCGATCTGGGAGGTCAAAGACATGGACGAGGCGGTGGCCTGGGCGAAACGCTCCCCCAATCCAATGCCGGGCAAGAGCGAGATCGAAATCCGGCCGTTCTATGAGGCGGCGGATCTTGCCGAGTTCATGACGCCCGAGGAGCTCGCGGCGCCCCGCGACGGCGAGCGCGGGAAGCTCGGCGTCGCGTAAACTATTCCGACGAAGCTGGGTGGAGATATTGAGGCATGGCGAAGCTTGTTTTTGGAATGAACCTGTCGCTGGACGGCTACGTCGACCATCAGGAATTTGCGCCGGATCCCGCGCTCTTTCGTCACTGGATCGAGCAAGTGCGCGGCGCGACGGGCAGTCTCTACGGCCGCCGCATCTACGAGGTCATGCGCTATTGGGACGACGACCATCCAGAGTGGGGCGCGGAGGAACGCGACTTCGCGACGGCGTGGCGGAAGCAACCGAAGTGGGTCGTGTCGCGAACGTTGAAGTCGGTCGGCCCGAACGCCACACTTGTTTCCGATGACATCGAGGCGGCGATAAGGGGGCTTAAGGCGCAGCTCGTCGGCGAGATTGACGTTTCCGGACCGGAGCTGGCGCGAGGCCTGACTAACCTTGGCCTTATTGATGAGTATCGGCTCTACTTCCACCCGGTCGTGCTCGGTCGCGGCAAGCCGTTCTTCGCCGGTCCCCGGCCGCGGCTCCGCCTCGTGGCCAGCGACCTGATCGGCGAGGACGTGATCAGGTTAACCTACGTTCCTGCCTAGCCGCCCAACTCGCCCGACACGCTGGAGCCTCCTTGTCTCCCCTTGTCTCCCCTGCGGTCCTGTCCGAAAAGACGGTGTGACCGCAGGCGAGACGCACGACCTACGCAAGACGCATCGCGCGATCGAAGCGATCTTTCGCATTGAAAGGGCGAGGCTCATCGCCGGCCTCGCCCGAATGGTGCGCAATGTCGACCGTGCGGAGGAACTGGCGCAGGACGCGCTCGTCATCGCTCTCTCCGAATGGCCCAGGACCGGCGTTCCCGCTAATCCTGGCGCCTGGCTGATGACGATTGCCAAACGCCGCGCCATCGACGCAATCCGTCGCGACAAGATGCGCGAGCGCAAGCACGAGGAGATCGCGCGGACGCTGGACGACGTTTCCAACGGCGGGACGCAAGCGATCGAAACGGCCATGGACGATGATCTCGGCGACGAGCTCTTGGGCCTCATCTTTACGGCCTGCCATCCGATGCTTTCGCCCGACGCCCGCGCGGCGCTCACTTTGCGGGTGGTCGGCGGCCTGACGACCGACGAGATCGCGCGCGCGTTCCTCAGCGTATCGTCCGTGCAAAGAAGGCGATCGCGAAGGCCGGATTGACCTTCGAGACGCCGCGAGGCGCCGAGCGAGCTGCGCGGCTCTCCTCGGTGCTCGAGGTCATCTACCTCATTTTCAATGAAGGCTATGCGGCCACGGCGGGCGATGACCTTGTCCGGCCGGGTCTCGCCCAAGAAGGGTTGCGGCTCGGCCGCATGCTGGCCGCGCTGATGTCGGAGGATGCCCCAGAGACCGCAGAAGTGCTCGGCCTCCTCGCTCTGATGAAGATTCAGGCGTCGCGCCTTCCAGCGCGCGCCGGGCCCGACGGCGCCTTTGTTCCGCTCACTGAGCAAGACCGCACGCGCTGGGACCATTTGCTGATCCGCCGGGGCCTCGACGCGCTGGCCCGCGCCGAAGCGCTCAGCGGCGACGGCCCCTATGCGTTGCAAGCCGCGCTCGCCGCCTGCCACGCCCGCGCAGCGCAAGCCGCCGATACTGACTGGCCGCGCATCGCCGCGCTCTATGACCGGCTGCGCGTCGCAGCGCCCTCGCCGGTGGTCGAACTCAATCGCGCGATCGCCCACAGCATGGCCTTCGGGCCCGAAGCGGGCCTCAAACTGGTGGACGAGATCGTCGACGCCGCCGCTCTGCGCAACTATGCGCCCTTGCCGGCAGCGCGGGGCGACTTTCTGTTCCGGGCAGGCCGGCTGGCCGAGGCGCGTTCAGAATTCGAGACAGCGGCCAAGCTCACCCGCAACGTGCGGGAAGCGGCCTTTCTCCTGGCGCGGGCGGACGCCTGCGACTGCAGGCGCTGAAACAACGATTCACCTTTTCGCCTGCGCCATGATCGCGAGCGGGCGGCCCTCATTGTCCTTGAAGAAGTTCATCCATTCTTCGGTTCCGTCCGGATGCTTATGGATCAGATGCGGCGCGTCGGTGAATTCGGCGCCGCGAGCGCGGAGTTCTTCGTTCGCCGCGTGAATGTCCGGCACGCGGAAATAAAGGATCGACGCGCTTTCATCGCCGTCTCCCTGCGACAGGAAAAGGCGGACGCCGCCGCAGTCGAAGAAGGCGAGATCGCCGAAGGTGAAGAGGTGGGGGAGGCGCAAAATCTCCTTGTAGAATTTTTCCGCCGCCTTGATGTCGCTGACCGTGCGCGCGATCTGGCCGATTGGTCCGAGCGTCAGTTCTTCCATGGTTCGTTCCTTTCCATGCAGCGCGCTCGCTTTTGAAACGCCGTCCCAAGAGCGCAGCGCGCGCTTGTCATCGAGCCCGAGTTTTGCGAGCGCGTTCGCGACGTGAAATTTGACCGCGTCGATGCTGATCCCGAGTCGATCGGCGATGCGCCTGTTCGTCATCCCGTGGCGCACGAACTCGGCGACCCGCCATTCGGCGGGAGTGAGGAGGTCGTTATGGGGAGGGCGTCCGCGCTTTTCCGTCATGAAGGGACCTTAGCGTGCGAGGCGAGGAATTACCCTACCCGGCGCCTGCTTCAGTCGATCTGCGTCGCCGCCATCTCGGCGCGAACGCGCTCAGCGAGCGCGCGATAGCGCGCATTGGAGGCGAGGAGATCCGCAAACGCCGGATCGCCCACGACATAAAGCGGCGCAACGCCGGGCGTGTTCGCATAGGCTTCTTCAAGAAGGCTCACAGCCTCATCCTCGGCGCCGGTGAATGCGAAAATCTGCGCAGCGAAATGGCGGGCGGCGGCCCAGTGCACCGCATCCGGCAACGCAAGGGCCATCTCAAGCGCGGCGCGCACGCGCATCCCCGCCTCATCCCTGTCACGCCGGAGCATGCAGCCGAAAGCGCGCAACGCCTCCAGGGCCCATGCGCTGCATTTCGTCGGCGCCGATGCGGCCGCATAGGCGAGCACTTCGTCGCCGTCGGCGCGTGCTGCGTCGAGCCGGCCGAGCAGGAGGTTGATCTTTCCGCGCGCGACGGCGAGCGGGAAACGCCCGAGGCCAAGCGTCGGCAGGGAAGCGTAGAACACCATGACGAATGAAGTTCTTCCCGACGCCGCAAGGACGGCGAGGGCGTCTTCATAGCGGCGCTCGAAGATGAGGAGCTCCAGATAGAACGCGATGAAGCCGTCGGGATCGAGCTGCGCGGCGACGAGATTGCGGTGAATCTCGTTGAACAGCGCGAGGCGCTCCTCAACCTCGCCGCGGAAGAGCGCTTTGAGGTTCGACTTCATGGCGAACCACAAAATATTGCCGGGCGATTTCGCGAGACCGAGACCGACGATGCGCGCAGCGTCGAGCGGCCGCTTGGCTGCGACCTCCGCCATGCACACGAAAATCAGGAGAACGAGATTGCCGGCGTCGAGCGCGATCAGGTGATCGAACAGCCGCCGCCCTTCGTCATGGCGCCCGAGCCGCATCAGAATGACGGCCTTCCACCGGAGAAGGTCCGGATCTGCGAGGCCGTCTTCCTCCGCCTCGTCAAAGAAGCGCAGCGCCGCCGCGTAATCCTGATCGACGATCGCCTTCATCCCGCGGACTGCCAAAGTCAGCGGATCATCCGGCGCGATGCGTTCGAGGATTGCGAGATCGGCGGCGGCGAGTGCGAGCGCGTTCTTGCTGGTGTCGAAATTGCTGAGAAAGCTCCAAAGATGGCCGGTCGCCCGCTCGGCGTAGGCGGGGGCGAAGGTCGGATCGTGCGCGATCGCCTCGCCGAGCAGCGCGAAGGTTTCGCGCGCGATCGGCATCGGATCGGCGACGGCGCCGAGATTTTGCCGTCCGATCCGCGCCTTGAGATAAAGATCATAGGCGCGAGGATCGACGGGCCTTTGAGGCGCGCCGCGCGGGCGCGGAGCCACTTTGACGAAGAGTTGCGAGGCGATTTCCGACGCGACTTCGGACTGGAGGCTCAGGGTGTTTGAGAGCGTGCGGTCGAAGTCCTGCGACCAAAGATGCTGGTCGCTCGCGGCGTCAATGAGCTGCACGGTCAGCCGAACCGCATCGCCCTCCCGCCGCACCGTGCCTTCGAGAACGTGACTGCACTTTAGCTCTTCGCGAATGGCTGCGACGCTCGCTGCGCGCCCGCGGAATGACATCATCGTCGTGCGCGAGATCACTTCAATGCCGCGCGCGCCGTTTGCGAGCGTCGACAGAATTTGTTCGTGCACGCCATCCGTGAAGAATGCGTTCGCGGGATCAGGACTAAGATTGTCGAAAGGCATGACCGCGATGCGGCGCGCGGACTTGCGCGGAGGAGGGACGCCTGCGCGAATTTCCGAAACGGGGCCGGCTCCTGCGCCAAGGGCGCGGCGGACGCCGGCGGCGAGCTGATCAAGGCCCTCCGCCGTTCTCACGTCCGCCGTCTGCATGATGTTGAAAGGGGGTTCGACGCTCACATCGTCAAGGCGCGCGCTGACGAGGCACCGGCGCTCATAGCCTGCATAGGCTTCCGCCTGAACCCAGCGCGAATCCCAGGAGGCGTGCGACCACAGCGCGACGACGACGCGCGCCTTTTTCAGCTCCGCGCGCGTCACTTCCGCCCAGGCTTCGCCGGCGACAAGCGTTTGGTCCCACCACAGGCTGAAACCTTCGGTCTGAAGGCGCTCAACAACCGGCGCGACAGCGTCCTTGTCCAGGCGGCTGTAGGATAAGAAGACGTCGGCCATTGTCCCCTGCAACGCGTCCCGGCGACCAGTCCGGCTCTCGCCCCTCTTTACCGCAACCGTCGTCCGCGACATAGGGTTTGCCGCCGCCCCGAACCGCAGCAATCCTCCGAAGCGACAATGTCCGAAACGCTCTCCCTTTTCGTCACCCGAATCCATCGCGCTGCGCTGAAAGACGCCGACGCGCTCAACGCCGACATTATCGCTGCGATGCGCGTCATCGCGCGCGAGGACAAGGCCGGCCGGCGCTGGTCGAAGGAAAATTCCTATCCGGGTTATACCTCCTACGGCTCGCTCGCGGACCTCCCGCAGCGCGCGCCATGCTTTGCAGCGCTGAAAAAGCGGATCGACGCCGAGGCCGCTAAATTTGTGAAGTCGGTCTCCTTCGATCTTGGCGGAGGCCGGCTGAAGCTCGACAATATCTGGATCAACGCGCTTGAGCCCGGCGGGTTTCATTCCGGCCACATTCATCCGCACTCGGTCATTTCCGGGACCTATTATGCGCGCGTTCCCGACGGCGCCTCGTCTCTGAAGTTTGAGGACCCGCGTCTCCCGATGATGATGGCCGCGCCGACGCGCGCCGACGATGCGCCGCAGGAGCTGAAGAGTTTCGTTTATGTCGCGCCGAAGGCGGGCATGGTGCTGATGTGGGAGAGCTGGCTGCGCCATGAAGTCGTGCGAAATGACGCGGACGAAGCGCGCATCTCCGTGAGCTTCAATTACCTGTGGCGATGAAAGAGCCGCCCCGCGCATTGCGAAGCGGCTCGCGCTGTTCGTCAAATGAGACGAAGGCCTAATCGCCCCAGCGGCAGTCCGACCGGTATTCGCCGCTTGGCGATGTCACTTCCTTGATGCCTTCCGGGCAGCCCGGCCAGGGGGCGTAATTGATCTGCGCAGATGCCGGGCGCGGCGCGCCGTCAGGGAGTTGTCCCTTGTCGTGATAATTGAACTTCTGGATGGCGCCGCTCTTGTCCTTCTTGATCACCGTGTGCCATTCGCACGTCGCGTCAAAATGATAGGCGCCGTTGGCGTCGCGGACGAGACATCCCGTTCCGCTGTTCGTCTGCGCGGCGTTTTCCGGCTTGTCGGGTTTCGCCGTCGCGGTTCCGGTTATCGCGGCGCCTGCAGCCAGCACGATCGCCGCCGAAATCATCAAGCCTCTGTTCGTCTTCCAGTTGCGCATGTCTGTCTCCCTCAGATTGTCTCATACGCGCCGTTTCCCGCGCGCGAGCGGCGACAACAGAGGCCGAATGCGCGCCCTCGTCCACGCGGCGGCGGTTGCAGAACGCTCCGCGCGCAATTCAGGCGAGACCGGGCGCGTCTTGCGCTTTCAAGGGTCGGATTGCCGCGTATTTCTGCGCAAGCCGTAGGTCATCGATCGCGTGCCGATTTTCTCATCGATGACGTCAAAGCCGTTCGCGCAGAGAATGGCGGCGCAGGCGTCGTTGGTGCGCTCGCCCTCGCGCTCGGGTCCGGTGTCGAGCGCGACTGCGCGCACCAGGGGAAAGACGGCGCCGATCCCCTCGAGCGCTTCGGGCTCTGCGCCCTCGGCGTCGCATTTGATGAGATCGATACGGGCGAGCGCCTGTTCGCGTGCGAAGGCCTCTATTGTCACCGCCCGCTTCTTGATGCGCGGCCCCGAAGCGAAGACCGAAGAATCAGCGCGCTCAGGCGCAAGGGCGAAGTCGATCTCGCCGCCTTCCTTCCAGACGACATCATCGTGCGCGGAAGCGTTTGCGAGCGGGGCGATATTCTTCCGCAGGCAGGCGAAAACAGCGGGGTCTGGCTCGAAACAGTAAACGCGCGCGCCGTAGCGGGCGCAGACATGCGCGAACTCGCCGGCGTTGGCGCCGATGTCGAGAACGACGCTGTCGGGACCGAGCCAAACATGACGGCCGACGCCGTATTCGCGCGCGAGGCGGTCGAGCCGCGCCGCCCATCCCCGGCGGTAAAGTTTCCAGCGGAGGGGCGAGGGAACGGCGACGCGCGCGCCTTCAACGCGCACGAAGAGCGCATCCGGCTCCTCCTCAAGGCTCACCTCGACATTGCCGTCGATATGAAGCGCCGCAAGAAGGCGCTGGCGAAGGAGCTTCAGACGCAGGACGGGCGAGAGCTGCAAGAGAAATCCCGGAACTGGCGGAGGCCCGCTATACTGGGCGAGCATGAGGCTGTCACGCCGCGAGAAGGAGGCCCAGTATGACCCGTATGGCGACGCTTGAAGTCTGCAAGGACGATCTTTCCCGCACCCGCGTTGTCGAAGCGGAGGCGCCGACGCTCAAAGACGGCGAGATTCTCGTCAAGATCGACCGTTTTGCGCTCACCGCGAACAACATCACTTACGGCGTCGTCGGCGAAAAGATCGGCTACTGGAAATTCTTCCCGGCGACGGAAGGCTGGGGCGTCATTCCGGTCTGGGGTTTTGCTGATGTCGCCCAGTCGAAACATGGCGAAGTGGACGTGGGCGAGCGCCTCTTCGGCTATTTTCCGATGGGAACGCATCTCGTGATGGCGCCGGACAAGGTGAGAGCCGAACGGCTCGTCGACGGCGCCGCGCATCGCGCATCGCTGCCGCCCGTCTACAATTCCTATGCGCGGACGAAGGGGGAGGCGCATTACGATCCTTCGATGGACGATGAGCGCATGCTGCTCTTTCCGCTCTATGCGACATCGTTCTGCCTTTATGATTTTCTCTCCGACAACGGATGGTTCGGCGCAGAGCAGATCATTATCGCCAGCGCCTCGTCGAAAACGGCGATCGGGCTTGCGATGGCGCTCGCCGATGACAACGCGGCGCCGCCGGCGGTCGCGCTCACTTCCGCAGGCAATCTCGGAACAGTGAGCAAGCTCCGGCTTTATGCAAGCGTTCACGCCTATAACGACATCGCCTCGATCGACGCCTCAATCCCGACGGTCATTGTCGACATGTCCGGCAATGGAAAGGTGTTGTCGCAATTGCATGACCATCTCGGCGACAACATGCGCTACTGCTCGAATGTCGGCGTCACGCATTACGACGACAACGAGATGGGTCCGAAATTCATCCGGGAACGGAGCGCGTTCTTCTTCGCGCCCGGCCACATCCAGAAGCGGGCGGCCGACTGGGGACCGGGCGCCTTCGAGAAAAAGGCGTTCGTCTTCTGGCGTGATGCGGCGATAAGGAGCAGGCCCTGGCTCAAATTCGAGCGCGCGCTCGGCATGAAGGGGCTCGAAGCGGCCTATCGCAAGGTTCTGGGCGGCGAAGCGGCGCCCGATCGGGGCGTCATCGTCGAGATGTGATGTTCGGCTACGGCGCTTTCAGCGCCATCTTGATCGGCCCTTCGGCGCGGCCGTGGACGAACTGGTCGACATAAGGATTGCCGGACGCGTTGATGTCCTCAGCGCGCCCGCGCCAGATGATGCGCCCTTCATGGATCATGGCGATCTCGTCGGCGATGCGCCGCGCCGAGCCCATGTCGTGAGTGATCGAGATCGCGGTCGCGCCGAGCGCTTTCACGCGCTCGACGATGAGGCGATTGATGACATCGGCGGTGATCGGATCAAGTCCCGTCGTCGGCTCGTCGAAGAAGAGGACTTTGGGGTCGGCGGCGATCGCGCGGGCGAGCGCGACGCGCTTTTGCATGCCGCCCGATAGTTCGTTCGGCGCAAGATCGCCGACTTCCTTCGGCAGGCCGAGTTGCGCAAGGCAGGCGATCGCCTTCTCGCGCGCGGCGCGTTGGGGCTTCTTCTCGCCGTAAACGAGGCGGAAGGCGACATTCTCCCAGACCCTCAAACTGTCGAAGAGGGCCGAGCCCTGGAACAACATGCCGATTTCGCGCGTGCGCTTGGCGCGCTCGAAAGGGGAGAGTTTGAGGATATTGGCGCCGTCGATCAGGATTTCGCCGGCGTCGGGCGGAATGAGACCGAGCACGCATTTCAGGAGCACGGACTTGCCCGTCCCCGACCCGCCGATGATGACGAGCGAGCGGCCTTCCTCGACATCGAGATCGACGCCGCGAAGGACCTCTTTCAACCCAAAGGATTTCCTGAGGCCGCGGATCGAGATTTTCGGCATGCGCTCGCTCATCGTCAAAAATCCACGAACAGCGAGGTCATGATGTAGTTCGAGGCGAGAATGGCGACCGCGGAGGCGACGACTGCGGAACGCGTCGCGCCGCCGACGCCCTGCGCGCCGCCGCGGCTCTTGTATCCGTAATAGCAGCCCATAACCGAAATGAGGAAGCCGAAGACGCCAGCCTTGACGAGGCCGGACGTGACGTCGTCCGTCGTCAGAAACTGGTCGATATTGCGGATATAGGTCGCGCCTTCGAAGTCGAGCGCGAATACGGCGACAAGCCAGCCGCCGTAAATGCCGATGACGTCTGCGACGAGAACGATGAAAGGGAGCATCGCCGTCGTCGCCAGGATGCGCGGCGAAATGAGATATTTGAACGGATCGACAGCGAGCGTCGACATGGCGTCGATCTGGTCGGAGACGCGCATGGCGCCGAGTTCAGCGGCCATGCCCGACGACGATCGTCCGGCGACCATCAGCGCGGCGAAACCGGGACCGAGTTCGCGCACAATCGATACGGAGAGAATCTGCGGCAGGAACGTCTCGGCGTTGAAGCGCAGCGAGCCGTCATAAATATTGAGCGCAAGCGCGGCGCCCGTGAAGATCGCGGTGAGGCCGACGACGGGCAGCGAATTGAATCCGATCCGGATCGCGGCGGTTAGAAATTCGCGCGTGTAAAAGGGTCCTGAGACCCAGGCGAAGGCGCCGCGCAAGGCGAAAGCCGATATCGCGCCGATCTCGGCGAAGAGGGCGAGCGATGCGCGTCCGATGACCGCGACTGGATTCATGGACTAATTCCCCTCGGCGCGGGCGAGAGCTTCTCCGGCCGGCGCGCCATTCCAGAGGTAGCGGCGCTGCAGCCGTCCGCCAAGCCCTGCGCCGTTGACCGCGGCGCGAGGGCGCGCGAGCCCGCCGATATTGGTCAAAAGCTCGTAACCGATTGTTCCGCATGACGCCGCGGCGCCGTCGATCGAGAGGCCGGGACCGAAAAACTCCGCCTCATCGCCGATTTTCGGCGTTCGCTCGGCGTCCGTCGCGTCGAGGACGATGAGGTCCATCGAGACACGGCCGGCGACAGGGCAAAGAATCCCCCCAAGCAGCGCACTCGCCTGGTTCGACCCCGATCTTGGGAAACCGTCGCCATAGCCGAGCGCGACGGTCGCAAGAACGCTCCTGCGCGTGGCGCTGAAGGTTGCGCCGTACCCGACTGTTTCTCCAGCGCTCATCGCGTGAACCTGAATGACCGGCGCGGTCAGCCGCGCGACGGGCCTTGCGGGCGAAGGGCCGCTGTCATGCGGATTGACGCCATAGAGTCCGACGCCGAGCCGCACGAGGTCGAAGCCGAAGTCTTCGCCGATCAGCGCGCCGCCCGAGGAGGAGAGCGACTTTTGCGCGGCAGGGAATTGAGCTGCGGCGGCGGAAAAGGCTGCGAGCTGGCGCGCATTCATCGGATTTTTGGGGTCCGACGCGCAGGCGAGATGGCTCATGATGACCGCAATATTGAGGCCGCCGATGGCGCGAACGCGATCGAAATCGGCCAGCGACAATCCGAGCCGGTGCATTCCCGTGTCGAAATGCGCCGCCGCAGGTTTTCCCGGCATTTCCCGCGCCCAAAGCGCCGCCTGTTCGAGCGAGTTGAGGACCGGCGTCAGAGCAAATGCGCGGTAGGCGGCGAGGGTCTCGTCAAACGGGCCG
The DNA here is from genome assembly GCA_049324555.1 of Pseudomonadota bacterium. Taxonomy (GTDB): domain Bacteria; phylum Pseudomonadota; class Alphaproteobacteria; order Caulobacterales; family Parvularculaceae; genus Amphiplicatus. Next base: position 17,890 of record JBMOOR010000030.1, read on the forward strand.
TTAAAGACGTAGATATCTGCGTCGCCGCCAATCGCGCTGCGGAGTTCGGCGCCCTCTTCGGGGTAGGCGACAAAGAACGATCGGCAGTTCTCTTTCTCTTTCAACGCCGTCGCAACCGCCGCCGCGCCGAGGCCGTAGGCGTCGCATTTGACGACTGCGGCCGGTCTTGCGCGCGGGACCGCCGCCGCCATCGCGCGGTAATTGGCGCAAAGGGCGGCGAGATCGATTTCAAGAATAGGATTTCGGGCGGGCATCAGGCCAGATCGCAAGGAACCGGCGCAGCTTTAAGGGCTTTCGGCGCCATAGCAAAGGCAATGCGGGATGACGGATTCCGGAAAAATTCAAATCATTTGTCACACTTTGCCCCGCTGTTTCGTCTTAGCGTCAGACAAGGAGGTGTTAAGTGGTCAGGAGAATCATCGCCGCAGTGATCGGCATCGCGTCCGCCGGCAATGGCGCGGTCATGCTCGCAGCCGGAAAAGCCTGGTTCGAGGCGACGCCGGGCGTCGCCGATACCGGGCCGTATAATCCGCATTTCACAGCCGATGTCGGCGCTGCGTATCTCATCGCCGGGCTCAGCCTTATCGCGCGCGCCTGGCGCGCCCGCTATTGGCCGGCGGCGCTCGCCGGGGCCGCCTTCTTCGCCGCCCACGCGCTCATTCATGTCGCGGGCCTCCTCGGCGGCCATTCGCATCATACAGCCTTCGAGATGTTCGTTGTCATTGTCCCCGCTGCGCTGTCGCTCTTTGCGGCGCTTCCCGCGAAAGGAGAACGCCATGCGTGAGTGGTTTGCGCGCCGCGCCCTCGATCGTTTCGCCGCCGATTATCACTACGACGTCTCCTACATGCGCGCGATGCTGACGGCGTCGCCGGCGGCGTTTTTCAAATTCGCCCCGATCATGCGTCTTGCCGCCCATCGCGAGAGGGCGCCGATCGACGCGCTTTACGCCGCCAAGCTCGTCGGCGCGCTCTGCGAAGACTGCGGACCGTGCGTCCAGCTTGTCGCCACGATGGCTCGCCGGGCCGGCGTCAGCGACGCTGATGTCGAGGCGATCGTCCGCGGCGACGAAGCCGCCATGACCGCTGACGCCGCGCTCGGGTTCCGTTTTGCTGCAGCGCTCGTCGGCAAGACGGAAGAGCTCGCCGCCGCGCGCGACGCTGTGAAGGAGCGCTGGGGCGAGGCGGGCCTTATCGATCTGACGCTCGGCGCTCAGGTGAGCCGCATCTTTCCGATGGTGAAAGCGGGTCTTGGCCATGCGCAAAGCTGCGAACGCATCCGCATCGGCGACAAGATGGTCAGTCCGAGCAAGGCCGCCGCATGAGCGTTCTCGAAGATGCGTTCCTGAAATCGCGCCGGCGGCTCTACGGCCTCGCCTACCGCATGCTCGGCAGTGCGGCGGACGCTGAAGACATTGTGCAGGAGACTTATCTCCGCGCTTCGCGAGCGAGCGGCGAGGAAGTGAAGACGCCCGAAGCCTATCTCGTTTCGATCGCATCCCGCCTTTGCCTTGATCACATGAAATCGGCGCGGGCGCGGCGTGAAATCTACGTCGGCCCTTGGCTGCCGGAGCCGATCGTCGACACGGAAGGCCTGACGCCCGAGGGTGCGGCCGCGTATGCGGACGACCTCTCGCTTGCGCTCCTGATGACGCTTGAAAAACTATCGCCGACGGAGCGCGCCGCGTTTCTCCTCCATGACGTATTCGACTTGCCATTTCCGGAGATTGCGCGCGTTCTTGAGCGGAGCGAGCCTTCATGCCGCCAGCTCGCCGCGCGGGCGCGCAAGGCGGTGCGCCGCGACAAGCCGGTGCGCAAGGCGACGCGCGACGAACATCAGGCGATGCTCGTCAAGTTCGCGCGGGCCGTCGCCGAAGGAGGGCCGGAGGACCTTCGCGCTCTCTTTGCGGATGACGCCGTTCTCTATTCGGACGGCGGCGGGGTCAAGCTCGCCGCGCTCAATCCCATCAAAGGCGGCGAGAAGATCGCCCGGTTTTTCACCGGCCTTGAAAAGAAGGGCGCGGGACTTGGTCTGCGTCATTCGGTTCGGATGGCGGACATCAACGGCGCCCCCGGATTTCTCATTTATCTTGAAGACCGGCTCGACCAGACGCTCTCGATTGAGACTGACGGCGAAAAGATCACCGCCGTCTACGTCGTCCGCAATCCAAAGAAATTGAGCGCAGTCAGCGCCGCGCTCGATAAAGGCGGCTCGCCGCATCTTCCGTGAACAGGCGCTCGAACGATATCGGGAAACCGAGCGTAGCTTTAATGCCTTGCCGGTGCGTCATAGCGCCGGTCGAGGTTCGAGAATTTGGTCAGGTTTTCCTGGAAGGCGAGTTCGACCTTGCCGATCGGGCCGTGACGCTGCTTGCCGATGATGACTTCAGCGACTCCCTTGGCGGCGTCGCAATCGGCAAGCCATTTCGCGTGTTCTTCGGTTCCCTCGCGCGGCTCGGTGCGCTTCAGGTAATATTCCTCGCGATAGATGAAGAGGACGGCGTCGGCGTCCTGCTCGATCGAGCCCGATTCCCGAAGGTCTGCGAGTTGCGGGCGTTTGTCGTCGCGCTGTTCGACCTGGCGCGAGAGCTGCGAGAGCGCGAGCACCGGCACGTTCAGCTCCTTCGCGAGCGTTTTCAATCCCATGGAGATTTCAGTGATCTCCTGAACGCGGCCGTCATTGCGCTTCTGGCTGCTCCCCGTCAGCAGCTGCAGATAGTCGACGACAAGAAGGCCAAGTCCGTGCTGGCGTTTGAGACGCCGCGCGCGCGCCGCAAGCTGCGCGATCGAAAGGCCGCCGGTGTCGTCAATGTAAAGCGGCAGCGATTCAAGCTCGCGCGCCGCATGATAGATGCGCTCGAACTGTTCCTGATCGATTTCGCCGCGACGGATTTCATTCGATGGAACGCCGGAGACTTCGGCGATGATCCGTGTTGCAAGCTGATCCGCCGACATTTCAAGCGAGAAGAGGCCGACGACGGCGCCCTCGATCGCCTTGATCGTTCCGTCGTTCTGGCGCTCCGGTCTGTAGGCGCGCGCCGCGTTGAGCGCGATGTTTGTCGCGAGCGAGGACTTGCCCATCGACGGGCGCCCCGCAAGGATGATGAGATCGGAAGGGTGAAGGCCGCCGAGCGTGTGATCGAGATCGCGCAGGCCCGTCGAAACGCCGGCGAGCCCGCCGTCGCGCTTGACGGCGGCGTCGGCGAGGTCGATCGCTTCCGCGATCGCCGTCCTGAAGCTCTTGAAGCCGCCGCCGTATTTGCCGGTTTCCGCGAGCTTGTAGAGCGCTTGTTCCGCTTCGGCGAGCTGGACGCCCGGCTCATCGGCGAGCGAAGCGTCGCGCGCGCGCTCGATCATGTCCGAGCCGACCGTGATGAGGCCGCGCCGGACCGACATGTCGAAGACGACGCGCGCATAGTCGGGCGCGCCGGCGGTCGAGGGGACGTTCGACGCGAGCTGTTCGAGATAGCGCCGTCCGCCCGCCTCGGCATATCCCGCCGAAGCGGCGAGCGAGGCGTCAACCGTCACCGGCGAGGCGAGGCGTCCGTGATTAATGAGGGCGCCGCAGGTGTTGTAGATAAGCTGGTGAACCGGATCGAAAAAATGCTCGGTCTTCAGGAACGAGGAGACGCGGTAATAAATCTCGTTGTCGAAAAGGACGGCGCCGAGAACGGCCTGTTCGGATTCAAGGTTGAACGGCGTTCTTTCCGCGCTTTGCGCATTGCCGCCTGCGCCAGGTTTTACCGGATTTGCGCCATCTGCCATGGTTAACGTGAACCACAAAAAAAACCGGCCGTCGAGCGGCCGGTTTTCCTATCTGTCCACAGAGTGCGCGCGTCGCGCTTACTCCGGTTTTGCTTCTGCTGCGGCGCCTTCATCGAAGAATTCCGCAGCGCTCGCCTCTTCGGCGGCGGGGGCTTCCTCAACGCGAGCGAGTACATTCTCGCCGCGCGCCTGGCGTTCGGCTTCGTCCTGCGAGCGAGCGATGTTGACTTCGATCGTCGCGGAGACTTCCGGATGAAGCATGATGCGCAGTTTCGAGATGCCGAGCGTTTTGAGCGGCTTGTCGAGGCGAACCTGCGTGCGGTCAACTTTGACGCCGTCGGCGGCTGCAGCTTCCGCGATGTCGCGCGTCGAGACCGAACCGTAGAGGAGGCCGGCTTCCGACGCCTGACGGATGATCACGAAAGAGCGTCCGTCGAGTTTCTTTGCGGCGCCTTCGGCGTCCTTGCGGCGATCGAGGTTGCGCGCTTCGAGATCGGCGCGCTGCGCTTCGAAGATTTTCTTGTTCGCTTCATTGGCGCGGAGCGCCTTTTTGCGGGGCAGAAGGAAATTGCGCGCAAAGCCGTTCTTGACTTTGACGACGTCGCCCATCTGGCCGAGTTTTTCGACGCGTTCGAGAAGGATCACTTCCATGGGGATTTACTCCGACGCGTAGGGAAGGAGCGCGAGGAAGCGCGCGCGCTTGATGGCGCGGGCGAGTTCACGCTGCTTCTTTTGAGAGACTGCGGAAATCCGCGAAGGCACGATCTTGCCGCGCTCGGAAATAAAGCGCTGGAGGAGCTTTGGATCCTTGTAATCGATTTTCGGTGCGCCCTCGCCGGAGAACGGGCAGGTCTTGCGGCGGCGCATGAAGGGTTTGGCCATGATTGTTCGCTCCTGTCAGAACCGGCGGCCGCGATCGCCGCGGTCGCCTCTGTCGCCGCGATCTCCGCGATCGCCTCTATCTCCACGGTCGCCCCTGTCGCCCCGATCGCCGAATTCACGGTCGCGTCCGTCGCGCTCGCGCCCGTCCCTGTCACGGCCGTCGCGGTCGCGCCGCGAAAGGACCGGCGAAGGCGTCTCGTCGAGTGCTTCGACGCGGATCGTCAGGCTGCGCAGGATGTCGTCGTTGATCTTTTCCTGGCGCTCGAGTTCATGCACGACCGCTGCAGGGGCGTCGATGTTGAAAAGGCTATAGTGGCCTTTGCGGTTCTTCTTGATCTTGTATTGGAGGCTCCTGAGACCCCAGTACTCCGACTTGGCGATCTTGCCGCCGTTCTCGGTGACGATCTTCTGAAGGGTTTCGGTCAGGCCTTCGACCTGCGCCGGAGAAATATCCTGGCGCGCGATAAAGATATGCTCGTAAAGAGGCATCAAGCCAGCTCCGCTTTGGCGATGGAGACAAGCCAAGCGCATTGCTGGAAGCGCCGGCCGCCTTCGGCCCGAAGCCTGACGGGACTATCCCGCAGACCGCCCTCAAACCGTCAAGGCCGGGGGCGGCGGCTTCAGCCATCGCTCGGAGCCGGGGGACCTAGCCCAAGGCGAGGGCGGATGCAAGGGCGACGCAGGCCGGAAATCGCGCGGCTTTCTATGATTTGTGAACCGGTCTAAAGACCCCGCCCGTGTTTTCGCTCGCGCCAGTCCTCCGGGTCCTTGGAACCCTCCTGATCGCATTTGCGGCTTTCATGCTGCTGCCGCTCCTTGTCGCGCCGTCGCTGCTCAGGGAGCCAGGGTCCTATTTCGTCCTTTCCGCCCTCGCGACCGCGTTTTGCGGCGCGGCGCTGATCGCCCTGACGCCGCGTGTCGGCGCTTTCGAACTCAACCGCCGCCAAGGGTTCCTGATCACCACTCTCGCATGGACGGCGTTGCCGGCGTTCGGCGGCTTGCCGCTCGTCAGCGACGGCCTTTCTTTCACCGACGCATATTTTGAAGCGACGTCCGGCCTGACGACGACCGGGTCCACTGTCATGGTTGGTCTCGATACGACTGCGCCGTCAATTCTTCTGTGGCGATCGCTCATGCAGGGCTTTGGCGGGACGGGCGTCATCGTTCTCGGAATCATCATGATGCCGTTCCTCAGGATCGGCGGCATGCAGCTCTTTCACACCGAGAGCTCCGACACGTCCGAGAAGATTGTCGCAAAGGCTTTCGATCTCGCAATCTGGATCGCCGGCATCTTCTGGCTGCTCACGGCGTTTTGCGCGATCGCCTACAAGGCGCTCGGCATGACCTGGTTCGATGCGATCAATCACGCCATGCCGACGATCGCCACCGGCGGATTTTCGACGCATGATTCATCGTTCGGCTATTTCGGCGACAACCCGGCGCTGTTGTGGACAGGCGTTCTCTTCATGATCGCGGGCGCGCTTCCCTTCGTCGCCTTCATTCGCCTCGCCAAAGGAAACCGCCGCGCCTTTATCAGCGACATTCAGATGCGCGCGTTCCTTCTGTTCCTCGCCTGCGTTGTGGTCCTTATCGCCGTCACTCGCACCCTGCGCGCCGACGTTCCGTTCGATGGCGCGCTCGTCAGCGCCGCCTTTAACATCACGTCGATTGTAACGACCACCGGTTTTGCGAGCGAAGATTATCAGCTCTGGGGACCATTCGCGATCGGCGCCTTTTTCATTTGCACGTTTGTCGGCGGCTGTTCGGGATCGACCGCAGGCGGCATCAAGATTTACCGCTTTCAGATTCTCGGACGACTCGCGGTTGCGCATCTGACGCGGCTCATTTCGCCGAACCGCGTTCACGCTGTGCTCTACCATGAGCGAAAGGTCGAGGACGAAGTCGCCTTCTCTATTCTGGCGTTTCTCGTCGCGCTGCTTCTCACGCTAATGCTGGCGACATTCGTCCAGATGTGGGTCGGCGTCGATCTTGTCACGGCGCTCACCGGCGCGGCGCAGGCGTTCGCCAATGTCGGCCCCGGCCTTGGCGATGTCGTCGGGCCTGCTGGAAACTTCAAGTCGTTGCCGGACACGGCGAAGTGGGTTCTCTCTGCGATGATGATCCTCGGGCGGCTTGAATTCTTCACCGTTCTTGTTCTCCTGACGCCGGCTTTCTGGCGGACATAGCGCGGCGAATTGCCAGCGTTGCGACGCTGGTTTAGGTGGGTCGCATCGATCGATTGAGGAGCGGCGCGATGGCGCGATGCTTTGTGTTTCCGGGTCAGGGCAGCCAGGCGGTCGGCATGGGCCGCGCCCTCGCCGAGGCTTTTCCGGCCGCGCGCGAGGTCTTCGAGGAGGTTGACGACGCGATCGGCCGCAAGCTTTCGAAGCTGATGTGGGAAGGGCCTGCGGAGGAACTCAATCTGACCGCCAATACGCAGCCTGCCCTGATGGCGCATTCGATCGCCATGCTGCGCGTCCTTGAAAAGGAAACCGCTCTCGACATCGCCGACACTCTGTTCGTCGCCGGCCATTCGCTGGGCGAATATTCGGCGCTCTGCGCGGCGCGCGCGATCTCGCTGTCCGATACGGCAAGGCTTCTGAGGACACGCGGCGAGGCGATGCAGGCAGCGGTCCCCGCGGGCGAGGGCGCGATGGCCGCGCTCATCGGGATCGATCTCGACGGCGCGGCCCGCGCGATCGGCGAAACCGACGCCAAGCTCGGCGTCTGCGAAATAGCCAATGATAATGCGCCGGGCCAGGTTGTCGTTTCCGGCGCCAAGCGCCGCGTTGAGGCGGTTGTCGAGGCCTCAAAGAAACACGGCGCCAAGATGGCGAAACTCCTCGCCGTTTCCGCGCCGTTCCATTCATCGCTGATGGCGCCGGCGGCCGCGGTAATGGCCGAAGCGCTTGTGAAGGCGGCGGTGAAGACGCCGGCGACGCCCGTCGTCGCGAATGTGACGGCGCGCGAGACGACAAGCCCTCAAGAAATTCGCGACCTGCTCGTCAAGCAGGTGACAGGGCGCGTGCGCTGGACGGAAAGCGTCAGTTACATGGCGGCTGCGGGCGCAGACAAATTCATCGAAGTCGGGACGGGCAAGGTGCTCGCGGGCCTCATCAAGCGGATCGCGAAGGACTCGGCGCAGCTCAGCGTCGGCGAGCCCGGCGACATCGAAGCGTACACGAAGTTTTGAAGAAGAGGGGCGGCCTCGTGAGAACTGTCAAACTGCTCGCTGCAGCTCTCTCCATCGCGGTCGGAGGGTGCGGCGGGAAAGGCGATAACGAGCAATTTTCCGCCTACGCCATTTCAAACACGACATTGAAAGGCGCGTTTGCGGTTTCGCGGGCGACGGCCATCGATGCCGAGCAGCAAGCGATCACGGCGTGTGAGGCCGCGGCCGGCGACGGTTTTCCCTGTCGTCAGGTGCTTTGGTTCACTGAGGGCTGCGGCGCGATCGCAGTTGGGGGGCGCCTTAAATCGGATGTCGTCGACTGGGTCGAGGCATCGCGAAATGGCGACCTTCTTCAAATCGGAAACGGCGTCGGCGAGGATGCTGCTCACGCTTGCGGCGACGCCGTGCGCATTTGTGAAAGCGCTGGCGGAATCAATTGCGGTGCGCGCGAAGTCGCTTGCATGGACACGGGCGTCGCTGGCGCTTGTCCGATTGACGTTGCGACTGCCGACAAGACAAGTGAGTTGTCAGGCGGGCCGAACTATGTCGGCTATGCATTCTCAAAAAAGGTGCGAACCGGTGCGTTCGCCTTTTCCGATCAATCACTCGCAGAAGCGCGAAAGGGCGCAATCGCGGAGTGTAGAGACGCTGCCGGCGACGATTGCGCCGCTCTTGGAGCCTTCGAGGCCGAC
>JBMOOR010000030.1:26407-33054 GCA_049324555.1 Pseudomonadota bacterium
TGCGCTGCGATTGCGACGCGCGGCGGCGAAAGCGTAAGCGTAGCGCCAGGATCGGATGCGAAGGCGGCTTGCGATGCGGCGGTCGCGGCATGCGGAGAGCGCGGTGTATCATGCAGCGGCTTGACATACGCCTGCGCCTTCAGCGAACCCGGCTTCTGCAAGGAGCTTTGACGCCTTCCGGCCGGTGGGAAAATTTGAGAGGATGAATTCGATGTTCGATCTTACTGGCAAATGCGCGCTCGTCACCGGCGCGACGGGCGGCATCGGCGGCGCGGTGGCGCGCGCTTTTCATGCGCAGGGCGCGACGGTCGCGCTTTCGGGCACGAAGGCGGAGAAGCTCGAAGCCCTCGCGTCCGAATTGAAAGAGCGCGTCCACATCGCGCCATGCAATCTCTCGGATCTCGATGCGGTTGACGCGCTGCCGAAGGCGGCCGCCGAACAGATGGGTTCGCTTCACATTGTCGTGTCGAACGCCGGCGTCACGCGCGACATGCTCATGATGATGATGAAGCCGGACATGTGGGACGACGTCATTCGCGTGAATCTGACCGCTTATTTCCGCCTCGCCAAAGCCTCGCTCCGGTTCATGACCAAACAGCGCTTCGGGCGGATCATCGGCGTCACCTCGGTTGTCGGCGTGACGGGCAATGCCGGTCAGGCGAATTACGCGGCTTCCAAAGCCGGCATGATCGGCATGACGAAGAGCCTCGCACAGGAGGTCGCCTCGCGAAACGTGACGGTGAACTGCATCGCGCCCGGCTTTATCGCAACCGCCATGACTGACGCTCTCAATGACGCCCAGAAGGCGGCGATCCTCGGGAAAATTCCTGCCGGAGCGATGGGCAAGCCCGAAGACATCGCCGCCGCCGCCGTCTACCTTGCGAGCGAGGAGGCTGGCTACATGACCGGCCAGACGCTGCATGTGAATGGCGGGATGGCGATGATCTGAGCCCAAATCGACCGGTTTTCACCTGCAGGCCCTTTGGCGTTGCAACATACCGCAATTTGCCGTAAGCGCCCCCCGGAATCCGCTGCTGCGGGGATTGGCGCCTTCGGACTGGCTTTCGGGGCCCGGCATTGATTAATCTACCCGCGCGCCGCGCGGCGCAACTTCGAGAAGGAGCCTTTCGAATGTCTGATCTTGCTGAACGCGTGAAGAAGATCGTGGTCGAGCACCTTGACGTCGACCCGGCCAAAGTCGAGCCGAAAGCGAGCTTCATCGACGATCTCGGCGCGGACAGTCTCGACATCGTCGAACTGGTCATGGCGTTCGAAGAGGAATTCGACGTCGAAATTCCGGATGACGCGGCCGAGACGATCCAGTCCGTCGGCGACGCGATCAAGTTCATCTCGGAACAAAAGGGCTGAGATCCGTCATTGCGCTGCAGCGGCCCGCGACTTCGGGCGCCTGATCGTGCGCTTGCGGATTTCGACGCCACCTGACCCGGAGGAGGGCGTTTCGGCGGCATGAGGCGTGTCGTAGTCACCGGACTCGGTATGGTCTCGCCGCTCGCTTGCGGTGTTGAAGCGAGTTGGCGGCGCCTCATCGCCTGCGAGTCTGGCGCCAACCGGATCGAGAAATTCGACACGGCGGATTACGCCTGCAAGATCGGTGCGGAAGTTCCGCGATCAAACGGTTATGCCGGCGGCGCCGCCGCGGGCGCTGACGCTTTCAATCCTGATGACTGGGTGTCGTCGAAGGAACAGAGGCGGATCGAGGATTTCATTCTTTACGGAATCGCCGCTGCGCAGATGGCGGTTGATGATTGCGGTCTTGAATTCAAGACGGAAGAAGAAAAGGAACGCGCGGGCGTTCTCATCGGCTCCGGCATCGGAGGCCTCGACGGCATAGCCAAGCAAACGCTAGTGCTGCACGAGCAGGGCGTGCGCCGCGTCTCGCCGTTCTTCATCACATCAAGCTTGATCAATCTCGTGTCGGGGCAGGTATCGATCCGTTTTGGATTGAAAGGCCCCAATCATTCGGTCGTCACCGCTTGCGCGACCGGATCGCATGCGATCGGCGATGCTGCGCGCCTCATCGCGCTCGACGACGCGGATGTGATGGTCGCGGGCGGCGCTGAATCGGCGATCTGCCCGATCGGCTATGCCGGCTTTTGCGCGACCAAGGCGCTGACGTCGCATTTCAATGACAATCCGACCGCGGCCTCGCGGCCCTATGACAGGGATCGCGACGGGTTTCTGATGGGCGAGGGCGCGGGCGTCGTCATTCTTGAGGAATATGAGCGCGCAAAGGCGCGCGGCGCGAAGATGTACGCCGAGATTGTCGGCTACGGCCTGTCGGGCGACGCCTATCACATCACGGCGCCGGCCGAAGACGGTTCGGGCGGTTTTCGCGCGATGAAAATGGCGCTCAAGCGCGCGAGCCTTAATCCGTCGGAAATCGATTATGTCAACGCGCACGGAACATCGACGCCGCTCGGCGACGAAATCGAACTGCGCGCGGTTGAACGGCTCTTCGGCAACGGGGACGCCGAAGGTCTCGTGATGTCGTCGACGAAATCGTCGATCGGACACCTCCTTGGCGCTGCCGGCGCAGTCGAAGCGATCTTCTCGATCCTCGCGATCAGGGACGGCGTGTGTCCGCCAACGCTCAATCTCGACAATCCTTCGGTCGAAACGCGAATCAATCTCGCCGCCAAAGCGCCCGTCAGAAAAACCGTTAATGTCGCCTTGTCGAATTCGTTCGGATTTGGCGGCACAAACGCCAGTCTGGTCGTCCGCCGCGTTGACCGCTAACATCCGCTGCAGGGCGGTGTGGAGAACGAAATGTCGGCTGGGCGTCGGAGCGGGACGGTAAAGTCTTTCCTGTTTTTTATCGCCGGGCTTTTCATGCTCGCGGTTTTCACCGTCGGCGTCGGCGGCTGGTTCGCCTGGCGCGAAGCCTCGCGCGAAGGGCCGCTGGAGCAGGAAGCGGTCGTTCTCTTCGAGCCAGGGACGTCCGTCTCATCGATGGCGAAGGAACTCGCCGACATCGGCGCGGTCCGGTATCCTGAGCTCTTCATCGCGGCGGCGCGCGCGCGGGGGAACGCGTCGGCGCTGAAAGCCGGCGAATACAAGATTCCTGCAGGCGCCAGCGTCTTTGACATCATCGATCTCCTGATCGAAGGCAAAAGCATCCTTCATTATCTGACAGCGCCTGAGGGGCGGACGACGCAGCAGATCCTGCGCCTCATTGCGGAAAATGAAACGCTCGTCGGTGGTCTGACGCTCGCGCCAGCCGAAGGCGAACTCCTCCCCGAGACTTATGCGTTCACGCGCGGAAGGACGCGCGATGAACTCGTCAGCGACATGATGAAGGCGCAAGACGCAATCATCTCGGAATTGTGGGAAGCGCGGGCGATGGAGCTTCCGTTTTCGACGCCCGAAGAAGCGCTCATCCTCGCTTCGATCGTTGAAAAGGAAACGGGCGTTCCCGCCGAACGGCCGCTGATCGCCGCCGTCTTCATCAACCGGCTGAAGAAGCGCATGCGCCTTCAATCCGATCCGACCGTCATTTACGGCATCTCGCAGGGCGAGCCTTTAGGGCGCGGTCTCCGCGTCAGCGAACTCGAACGCCCGACGCCCTACAATACCTACGTCATCTTCGGCCTGCCGCCGACGCCGATCGCCAATCCCGGCCGCGCCGCCATCGAAGCGGTGCTCAACCCCGCGGATTCAGACGCGCTCTATTTCGTCGCCGACGGCACGGGCGGACACGTCTTCGCCGCAACGCTTGAAGAACACAATGACAACGTCGCGCAGTGGCGCCGGCTTGAACGCGAACAGCGCGAGGAAGGCTGAGGGATGAAGCTATCCTCGATGACCGGATTTGCAAGGGTCGAGAGCGATCTCGGGCAGACCCGGTGGGCGTGGGAAATCAAAAGCGTCAACGGCCGCGGGCTCGAGCCGCGTTTCCGCCTGCCGCCCGGCTATGATTTTCTCGAGCAGGACCTACGAAAGCTTCTCGCGGAAAAGGTCTTTCGCGGTTCGATCAACGTGTTCCTGTCGATGAGCGGCGCGGCGGTTGAAGGCGCATTCATCGTCAATCGGGCCGCACTCGAGAGCGCACTGAAGCTCGTTGAAGAAATCCGCTTGCGGATCGATTGCGACAAGCCGCGCCCTGAAGGCGTGCTGGCGCTCCGGGGCGTCGTCGACCAGGAGACCGCGCTTGGCGATGAAGATGCGCGGGCCGCGCTCGCTGACGCTTTGAAAGCAAGCTTCAAGGAGGCGATCGCCGCGCTTCTCGATGCTCGCCGGCGCGAAGGGGCTGCGCTTGTCCGCCTCATCGACAGCCAGATCGGCGAGATCGAGCGGCTCGCCGCCGCGGCGCGAGCCTCGGCGGAGGCGGCGCCCGAGGCTATACGCGCCCGCATCGCCGCGCAGCTAGCCGACCTTCTTGCGGGCGCCGTGCGCGAGGAGCGCGTCGCCGAAGAGGCGGCGATGCTGGCGATGCGCGCCGACATCCGCGAGGAACTCGACCGGCTTGCGGCGCATGTCGCGGCAGGCCGCGCGCTCCTCAGGGAAGGAGGCGCCGTCGGGCGCAAGCTCGACTTCCTGACGCAGGAGTTTAACCGCGAAGCAAACACTCTGTGCTCAAAGGCGCAGGACATGACGTTGAAGCGGCTGGGCCTTGATCTCAAGACGACGATCGACCAGATGCGCGAGCAGGTTCAGAATGTCGAATGACATGGCGGTCGACGCAACCAAAGTGGATCGGCGCGGGCTAATGTTCGTTTTGTCGAGCCCGTCGGGCGCCGGCAAGACGACGCTCGCCGAACGGCTCCTCAAGGGCGACAAGCGCATTCGGCTGTCGATTTCCGTCACGACGAGGAAGCCGCGGCCGGGGGAAATCGACGGCAAGGACTATTTTTTCGTTTCTGAGGAGCGGTTCTCCCGGATGCGCGATAATGGCGAGTTTCTCGAATCGGCGAACGTCTTCGGGAATTATTATGCGACGCCGCGCGCCAACGTTTTTGACCAGCTGAATTCCGGCGTCGATGTCCTGTTCGACATCGACTGGCAAGGTGCGCAGCAACTCGACGCCGTCGCCGGCGGCGATGTCGTCAAGGTGTTTATCCTGCCGCCCTCGCGAGTGGAACTCGAACGCCGCCTCAGGGCGCGAAACCAGGATCCGGAAGAAATCGTCCGCGCCAGGATGGCGAAGGCCGATGCGGAGATGTCGCACTGGGCTGAATACGATTACGTCATCATCAATTTCAATCTCGACGAGTCCGAGCAGATGCTGCGTTCAATCCTCCTCGCCGAGCGCCTGCGCCGCCGCCGCCAGACGGGACTTGCGGCGATCGTCAAGGAAATGATGCGGGGCTGACGGCGCCTGCCCGTCAATCCGTGGGGATGCTTCCCGTTACGACTTTCTGCAGCTCTTTCGCCGAAGTCGTGTGCTGGAATTTAAGCTTTTTGTCCGGGAAGACGTAATGGAATGCGCCATGGCTCATCAGCGCCGATTCATGAAAGCCCGAGAGAATGAGCTTCAGCTTGCCTGGATAATTCGCCATATCGCCGATGCAGAATATGCCGGGCACGGACGTTTCGAACTTCTCGGTGTCGACCGCGATGCGGTCTTCGTGAAGGCTGAGCCCGAATTCAGCGATCGGACCGAGTTTCATGGTGAGGCCGTAAAAGGCGAGCATCGTGTCGCAGGAAACGACCGACTGACCGGCCGCATCTTCAATGATGACGCCTGAAATCTTGCCGCCCGCGCCTTCAACGCCCTTGATCTGCGCAATTTTCAGGTCGATGCGGCCGGCGGCGGCGAGCGCGCGCATTTTCTCAACGCTTTCGGGAGCAGCGCGGAATTCGTCGCGCCGGTGAAGGAGCGTGATCTTCCGTGCGACCGGCTCGAGATTGATCGTCCAGTCGAGCGCAGAATCTCCGCCGCCCGCGATGACGATGGTTCTGTCCCTGAAGGCGTCGCGCTTTCTCACCGAATAGAAGACCGATTCGCCTTCATATTCGTCGATTCCGGGAATGGGCGGCTTTTTCGGCGTGAACGAGCCGCCGCCCGCAGCGACGACGATAACCTTCGCATCGATCATCGTCCCCAGATCGGTCCTGATGCGCCAGCCGTTCGCGGTCCTGTCGAGGCTGTCCGCCATTTCATTCAAGTGAAAGACGGCGCCGAACGGCGCGATCTGCTCCATGAGGCGCGTGACGAGATCGGCGCCCGTGATGACGGGAATGCCCGGAATGTCGAGGATCGGTTTTTCAGGATAGAGCTCAGCGCACTGGCCGCCGGGCTTTTCCTGAATGTCGATCACATGCGACTTGATGCCGAGGAGGCCGAGTTCGAATACGGCGAACAGCCCGCACGGACCCGCGCCTATGATCACCGCATCGGTCGCATGTGATTGGCCCGGCTCGGCGCTCGCAACCTGAAATCCTGTCATGGCCGCGGCTGTCCTCCGGGATTCTCGATGGCGGAGCTTAATCGCGCTTCGGCGCTGAGGGAAAGGCGCCCCGTCACACGTCGCCGGTTTCGCTGAGTTCTTTCGGCGCCGCAAAATGGCGGAGCGCACCGCGGGCGCCGGGGAAATCCGCCCAATGGGCGATGTCGATCTCGTAGTGAGCGAATGCGCCGGGCGGAAAGCTCTCGCTCAGCCGCGCCAGCGATGGGGCGTCGGATTGGG
>JBMOOR010000031.1:0-3575 GCA_049324555.1 Pseudomonadota bacterium
CGAATTTCCGGAGGCGCTCTGCAACTCTGCGTGATCTCCAATCACCTTTAGAAGGGATATGTCGGCGCCGTTCATTTCGTAGGAAAATGCGACTTCGCGAGCGAACAACAGGCGGATTTTGTCGTCTTTCTTGTTCGTCAGCACAATGAGCGGCTGGTGCAAGAGCAAGGCTTGGTTGGCGGGAAGCCGGCCTTCATCCTTCGCCGTCGCCCCGTAGATAGTGACTGTGCCAAACGGCCGATTATTCTTCACGTCTTTGAAATTGTGCGCCGCCGTCGCGAAATATCCCCGGCGGTCGACAAGAGTCGCCGTGCCGGACGGGCTGAAGTCACCGGGGGTCTTACAATCTGAAGGTCCTGCATTGACTTTCCGGCAGGCGCTGATTTGCCACACAATGCCGGCGAGCCGGTTCATGTCATCGGTTGTGCATTGGGTGTCGTTCTGCGGCGTAAACGATTGCGCGCTCGCCGTGGAGGCGAATGCGAGCCACACGCCCGCAAGTCGCGCGAGAGTGCGGCCCGCCTTCAACGCGCGTCGCGCTTTCGTCACTTCGCTTGGCCTCAGCATCGTGTTGACCTTGACAGACGCCACGACAGGCGTCCGATCACTGGTTCAAAAGCTCTAGCTTCTTCTGCTTCAGCTTTTCCTTGGCGGTAAGGGACGGCTCGGTCATGTTGAATATCGAGCTAGCCACGCCATCGACCCTGGTCGTTCCCTCCGTAAATTGCTTGCCGCCCAGCAGCTCAACCTTGGTCGGCGCGAAAGAACGCGTCCCGACGACATAGGGTCTCGAAAAAACGAGATCGGACGATCCGCGCTGACAGACGCCGACTTGGCCGCCAAGCTTGAACGGCAGCCCTGGCGCGTTCGCGTCGACGCCGATCTGGAGGTCGCAGGCAGGTGTCGGCACATTTGCCGCGTCGGGGTCGTCGCCCACAAGTCCAGGCGCCAGCGCTTGCTCGTTCATGGTCGAGTCTTCGGGATTGATCTTGAAACTCGCGGTGAGCGAGTCCGCGGTCGCTTTGCCGATAACGATCGAAACAGCGTCCTTGATTTCGGGATCGGCGACCGCGTCCCTGACAAAGTCCCGGCACGACGCCGCCATCGCGGCGAAGATCGATCCTTCCTCCGGTCGGAAATCGAGTTTTTCGGCCGTCACATCACCCCAGGAAATTGAGTATTCCGAGACGCGCGACCAGCCGGCGCGCACGCCGGCTTCGGCCGCGCTATTCTTGCCGAAGACGCCGCTGAGGAGGGAGAGGAAGCCGCCGATCTGGGTCCGCTTCTTGCCCGAAGAATCGACGAGTACCTTTCCTTCTGACCGGACCATGCTCGAAGGCGGTCCTTCCTTTCCGTAAAGGTTGCATACGTAGTCGACGCCGTCGCCGTCCTTGTAATAGACGTCGCCGATCAACAGGCCGAACGTCGGGCTTGGCAGCGGTTCGTAGCCTTCCGCCTTTACGGGCTCTCCGACTTTTTCTCTCAATTTCTCGCCCGTCGACCCGCATCCCGCGGGCAGCAAGGCTGAACCGGTCATGAATGCGATCAGCACAACGCGTCGGAACATCTGCATGAACTCCTCCTCAAGTTCCCTCGGGCGGGTTTTTTGCATTCGCGTCGTCGGTCCCGCCCGGGACGCCGTCGTCGCGGCAATCAATTTTCAGGTTGCTGATTGAAAACAAACTCGCTCTGCGCACGGATCGGACGATCCCCAAGCCGCATTTCGCCGGTCGGCGACGCATGACGACCTTTTCCCGGGGGCGTTGCGACGAGAATCGTCTTGGTGATTGTGCGAACCAACCGCCAATCAGGATCGTCTCCCGCTGCGCTCAAAATGCCCGCCCGTTCGGGAGCGTTGCCGAGCATGACCATGGCGCTTGGAAGCTGAGAGTTGACCAAGCGCTGAAGCGCCGCCGCGCAGGTTTCGTTGTCGGCGGCGCCGAGATCGCGCGCATAAATCTGGAAAACGCCAGTCGACGTGTAACCATTGATCGCGGCGATTAATCGCGGCGGATCGTCGGCCCGGAGAATATCTTCCGGCCTGAACGATATGCTCGATCCGTATCCATTATCGCCGTCAACGCCGATCTGCGCATCATCATTGCTGGCGATCGCATTGAATCGGTCCGGTGCAAACAACAACGCGCTCGAATCGAACTCGCCCTTGGCTTCGACCCGCAATTCGATGCAGGCGGTTCTTGGCGTGTCAGCAAGATTGAGCGAGTACCATTTAAATGCGCTGACGGGCTCACCCCGAGGATCGTCGTAGTCATCGTTCAGTTTGACGACCGGCTCGCCGGGCTTTGCGGCGGTCAATTCTCTCATCGGAAGGCTTTCGACGGTCAGCGCGTATTCGACCTCGAACATGTCGTCGTTCGCCCGTTCGGCCTCGGGCGACTGGGCGATCACCAGGAAAAACTCGCCGCGGTGAAGGTAGCCCGCGCCATGGGGCATTCTGCCGGAGGATGCTGAATCGTCAATTAGCGCCAACTCGTCGAACTTGGTTTCGCCGGCCTCCTCGATCAGCGCGCCATAGATGCCGAGCGCGAGGTCGATCTCGTCGTCGCGAGCGCCGGGAATTGTCGCCGAAATCTGAAAAGCGCCGGCCTCCTCGATTCTTATCTTTATTCCATAGCTTCCGAGTTTGCGTTCAATCCTGAACGGCCTTTCGAGCTTTCCGCCGATTGCGATCACTGTTGCGTCCGCGTCCTCCGCCGCGCGAGCGATTTCATCCGTTCCCGGCCAATCAAATCGCGCCGGCCGCACAAGACAGTTGACGAAGCAGATGTTCGCTTCCTTCCATGCGGCGACAAAATAAGCAGGCGGCGCAACGATCGCCGCGGACACGAATGTCGCAACAATCCCGACAAAGAACGACAGTCCGGCGTCGGCTTTCATTCCGCTGGCGAGCGCAACCAGCGCACACAGAACCGCCATGGCCAAGCTGACGCGCAGAAATGGCGCGCTCGTCCCGCCAAGCCCCAGCAGATCTTTTTCCGAACTCAGATTGTAGGTGGCGACCGCGAAGATGACGAGTGACAGGATAAAACCGAGCGTTGCCGCGCCGAGCAAAACGGGGCGAAACAGCGACTGCATGATTGAGACCCCCTTACTCCCATTCAGCATCATATTTCATGGGATCACAGATTCAAGCAGCGCCGCATGATCCCGACCGCTGCTGGGGCATCAACGGTGCGCTCTGCTAGATCCTTGAATTTGGTCGCAATACCAATTTTGCAACGCAATATGCGGGGAGGAAAGACTGAATGCTGCGATCAATTCTATAGACCGTATTCTGCTCGAACCCTGCGACATTTCTTCCGCCGCTCGTGTCACACGGGGATGTTCGTTCTCCTCACAAAGACAATTTCGGTGATCAGAAAATCTGACCGCTCTGTCGCATTATCCTCGCGGCGGCCATATCATCTCTGGCGCTGCACCGGCCATAAGAGTCGTTACTGACCACTTAAGCGGTCCTCCAATTATCCCCAATTCGACGAATGATCCGCACACGTTGCACCAATTCGGCGAAAACGCTCTAACTCATTGATCGCACAGCCAAACAAAAATCCGTC